>NZ_JRQN01000003.1 GCF_000785785.1 Streptococcus uberis | reverse complement strand
CCACTTTCAGGATCAGTCGTAGAAACTTTCTTATTTGTGGGCTCTTTTTCTTTGGCGAGCCCTAATAACTTTTTTCCATGCTTTTCCCTGTCTCTAGCAATTTCCAATTCCAATTGGTCACTCATAAATTTAGCTTGTGATTCTACTTTCTGATTGCTATATTTGTGAGTGTTGGCAGCCGCCTTAATGTGTGTGCCATCCACAAAAATTGCAGTGGGATCAATTAGTCCAGCATTTAGGCAGAGACCTAAGATATGAGAAAATATGCCTTCAATTACTTGTTTATCTTGGAAACGACGACTGTAGTTCTTACCGTAAGTTGTAAAATGGGGTACCTTATCTTCCAAAGTCAATCCGAGAAACCAGCGGTAAGCCACATTGACTTCAATTTCTTTAATAGTTTGACGCATGGAACGGATGCCAAACAGACTTTGGATAAGAGGAATTTTAACCAACAACACTGGGTCTAAACTAGGACGCCCATTATCAAGACAATAACTGTCTTTCACTAGGTCATAAATAAAAGAGAAATCTATGACATGATCAATTTGACGAAGCTGATGGTCTTCTGGGACTAACTCATCTAGACTATAAAAACCGACTTGATTGCGATTGTAATTAGGATTTTCTTTGTGAAACATAGGGAGCACCTCACAAGTATTCTTATCAATTCTATTATACTCCCAAGAAGAGAAAAACGTTGACTTATTATTACGAATGAGATATTTTTCCCAGTGGCATAAGTGGCTAAGTCCAATTTAGAAAAGCCACGACGGAATTTTTTAGACAGGGGCTAAAAGATTAGTAATGGAATTCCGAAGAATCAAAAGGTCCAGTGGACGTTTTGATCTGCTCTCCTTGAAACCAGAAAGAGAGCATACCAAGTCCGAGCCACTTTAGAAAAATATCAAAAAGTGAAGACATGGACTTTGTCTTCACTCTGGACATCCCAAATTTGGGATGTTTTTTTGTTTGTCAAAAAAATAAGATATGCTTAATTGACATGAAAGGAGATATCATGCAAAAAACATTAAAATTCGTGAACTTAAATTTTATTTTTATTGCAATAGAAAGTCTGATTACAGCAATATTTATGGCACTATTTTCAATTCAGTTGGGTAAAATCATTGATAATATTAGTGACAATAATTTTAACTTATCTAAAGAAACAGTGATTTGTTTTTTATTCTTAAGCATTTGGGGAATCAATCAGCTGTTATTAGATTATTGTACTGAAAAATTTATTCAAAAAAAGATGATTTCTATAAAAAACTTTTTGACTTACCAATTTCTTCAAAAAGAGTTATCGAATAATAATATAAGGGGAGAAAAAAAGTATCTTAATAATGTAACAAAAAATATGGATATATTGTCTGAAAATTACTTCACATCTATTTGTAGTATAGTGAGTCATAGTTTTTCGGTATGCGTGAGTATAGTGGCGATAATATCAATTGAATGGAAGTTAGCCTTTTGCTTTTTCATTATATCTTTAATGACTATAATGATTTGTCAAATGCCAGGCTATTTAGTAGTGAAAAAGACAACTATTTATTCTCAAGCTAACGAGAAGTTTTTAAATTATTCAAAAAATTTTGCCACTGGATTTGAACAAATAAAGCTATTAAATATTGAAAATTTCATCTTAAAAAAAATAAAACAAATAAATAGCGAGTTTGAACAAACAAGATTTTCATATAATTTTTCAAAAGACTTTGTGAGCACTTTTACCATGTATGTCAGTTTTTTTTCTCAACTAATATGTATGGCTGTAGGAGTTTATTTTGTAAAAAACGGCATGTTAACTATTGGATTACTTATTTCATGTATTCAATTGTTAAATGGAATTTTTTCGCCTTTGCAACAAATTATGTATTTTAGAAATCTAATTTCCTCAGTAAAAGATATAAAAAATGAAATTAACTTATCTGATTTAACAATACAAGATGTAATCTCTGAGAAGCAGAAGAAACGTATAAATCAAATATGTTTAGAAAATATTTGTTTGAAAATATATGACAAAGATATATTAAAAAACTTCACTTATTCATTTGAAACAGGAAATTCATATGCTATTATCGGTTCTTCTGGTACTGGAAAATCAAGTTTGGCTAAACTAATCCTAGGTTATTATAATTCTGATGAATACAATGGTGAAATTGTATTTAATACTGAGGATGGGGAACAATTGTCAGCGAAACAAGTTTATCATTCAATTGCTTATATTTGTAGTAATCAATTCTATATTGATGGAAGTATTGAAGAAAACATAATATTAAAAAATATAAATAAGAAAGATAAGTTACAAAATTTGGCAAATGAAATCAAGCTTACTGACAAGTTACTGGCAAAACAAATAAAAGATACAGATAATTCCTTATCACAAGGTGAGAGGCAAAAAGTCGAATTATTAAGATTTTTAATTCATGATTATCCAGTTTATATTTTCGACGAGCCAACGAGTCATCTTGATCCTGAAAATACTAAGTTAGTTATTAACTATATTAATTCAATAAAAGATGCCATTAAAATTGTAATTACTCACGATCAAAGTCAAGAAAATTTGAGTCATTTTGACCATATCATTAGATTTCCATAATTGAAAGGAGGTGAGTCAGATGGAACAGACTATTATTTTAGACATGGAAGAAATCCGTGATGAAAGAGTTGTAAATTGGAACTTCATCTAATTTACTTTATTTGCAAGATACTTTGTATCTTGCTTTTTTATGGAGGTGAAAATGAAAAATGAAATAACATACCCAATTTGGAATAGGGATCGAATATATTATGATTGGGAAGAAGATAATTTAAGAATTGGATCAGATGATGTTGATGTAACTGAAATAAAAGGGAATAGACTTTTTTGGCAAGACCTTATTTCATTATGCGATGGTTCAAGAAATGTAAAACAAATTTTTTCAGAAATCAATTCAAAGCATCATATCTCAAATGAACAATTAGAAAATTTTCTTGTGAAGTTCAATGAAAAAAATTTCATTGAACTTTTATCTAGTCCGAAGCAACACAATGACTTTAATCAATTTTTTGATTCCTCAATGTTATATTATTCAAGTGAAGGATTGGGAGGAAATGATTTATTATCTCAATTACAAAAAATGAAAATTACTATTTTTGGGTGTGGTGGGGGAGGGTCGCATATTGCTTTACAATTAGCAAACTTAGGTGTAGGAAGTATTCATTTGGTGGATTCAGATGTTGTCGAACTAAAAAATATTAATAGACAAACAATGTTTTCTATAAGTGATATTGGTTTAAAAAAGGTTGAAGTAACGAAAAAGAAAATAAATAATAATAACAAATATTGCAACATAACGACAACTTCTAAAATGATGATGACTATCAATGATATCGAAAAACAATTACAGGATGCTGATTGGGTGTTTTGTTGTATGGACTTTCCACCTTATATAGCTCAAAGACTTGTAAATAAAGTCTGTTTTGAAATGGAAGTCCCTAGTATTTATGCTTTCAGTCAACGAAGTGCAGGGAAGGTTTTAATTGTAAACCCCAAAGATAATAACTCAGCTTGCTTAGATTGTTTATTATGTAAACATGATAGCGAGCACTTTCAAATTTTAGTGAATAAATTTTTAACAACTAATCAAGAACTTGGAACAGCCACAGTTCTCTCTAATATTTATTTACTTACTTCTTGGATTGTAAAAAAATGGTTAAATCAATTAATAAAAAGTGACTCATCAAATTTGAATACATTATTTCGATTTGATTTTGACAGTTTTGCTGAAGAGAAATTTGATACTTTTAATAAATCTGAATTGTGTCCGACTTGTCAAAAGAGTTTGAATAAAAGTAAGTTATGGGAGGTATTATCGATTGAATAATCAAAATGTATCATTTATTTCTAAAAGTAATTGTAAATATGCTTATTTTTCGATAATGTTTTACAGTGGTACAATTATTGAACGAAAAAACCAACTTGGAATAACTCATTTATTAGAACATTACCTCTTATCATCAGGAGAAGTAAGTCTAAATTGTATGTTTGAGGAAATTGGATTTTTAGTGACAGGTTCAACTTCCAGAGAATATTTGAATTTTTCAGCTTATTGTTCTAAGGAAGATTTTGTAGATATGTTTTTAAAATTTCAGAATAGAATCTTTTTCCCAAATTGGAATGAAAAGTATTTGATGTTAGAGAAAAAAGTAGTGATGAAGGAGCTAGTAACAAAAAATAATCTTCAAACTAAGATATTTGAAGATTATTTTTGGGGGAGTGATATTATTGGAAAACCTGAAACGATTAACTCAATTACTCTTGATGAATTAATTGAATTTCATAAGGAAGTTATAAAAAATGGATATTTTCATATTAATATTATGGGAGATAGAGAATTAGAAAGAATTTTTAATTCTCAACAGTTTTCAATTTTAGACATAAAAAACAAAAAACAAGTAATTTGTAATAGGCCTGAATTCTCTACAGGTAATAAAATAAAACTAACTAATCTAAATCAATATAATCAAATTATTATTTCTTATGAACTTAGTCATATCGAATATACAGCAGAAAACTTTTTATCTTTAGCTTTTATTACCGCATTACTTACTGGTTTAAAGGATTCGAAGCTGAATAGTGAACTTCGAGAAAAAAATGGAATAGTATATCAGGTAATTTCCTATCCAATTATTTATGAATCTATTTTACTTTATCAAATCAAAAGTACGGTTGAAAGAGAAAATGTCACTTCTTATTTAGATATTGTATTTAACTTACTAAAAACAATTGAATTTTCCGATGATTATTTTAATATTTGTAAACGAAGAATAGGGATAGAGATAGACAGTCAAATTAACAATTTTGGCCTCGAGCTAATAAAGTTACATAATAAAAATTCTCTATTTAATTTTCCAAGTTTAAATGAACTAAAAGAGTGTCTAAATGATTATTCAAACGAAGATTTACATGATTTTATTTCGAAGGATCTGTTTTTAGAAAACAAGAAATCTATTATCTCTGATTCTTAATTTGTTTATATTTTATGTATGTGAAATCATCTAGAGTTTTCATTATATTAAGAGCAGTTTTCATCATAGAATGCCCTTTAGTTTGATCGGATTGAAAAATAAGTTTTCCTTTTAAAAATAATAATAAGGTTTTTCCATGATAATCTTCAACAAATAATATTTTCTTTTCTAACTCATTCATTAATGATTTTGCTAGTATTAATTTATTTAAATCTATAGATTTTAGCACACATTCTACAATCAGTAATATTAATGCTTGTCTTATTTTTTTCAATAGGGATGTGTTCATCGAAATGATTTAGTATTTCTTTTAGATAAGTTATGATAATTCCCAAATCTAGGATGTTAAAACAATTATATAGAAGTATAATTTCAAAATAACCAAATCTTTCAACTGAAAATAAATAGTTATTTAGAAATAGAATGTCTTCTTTCTCAATGTTAATACCATTACAAAATTGATTTTCTTGAGCTTTAATCATTATAACATTTAATCTATTGAAAGTTGAGGGAAATTTTTTGTTCCTTTCATCTAGCTTGTTTTTTAAAGATTTTATTTCAAAACAATTTGGTTTCCTTGTATTTGTTTTTATTTCGAAAATTAAATCATCAAAAAACGAGGGAGATTGTTTGTTACAAATAATCAAAAATTCTTCAAAAGATAGTCCAATTGCTTCTAAAAGGTAGAACATCTTTTGAAATGAAATTTCAGATTCACCTAGTTCAAATCTTGAAATTTGTGATTTAGAAATTTCTTCACTCGCAAGTGAGTTTAAAGAAATAGATTTTTGAAGACGGAGTTCTCGAAAAGTTTTACCAAATTTCATTATTCACCTTATTTGTTTTTTTAATACATTATACTATAATAAGCAACAAATTAAAATAATTTTGAAAACACGCCATTAATTTCAAGATTAAATCTAAAAGAAAAAAGTATTATACTTATAGTAACAATAATACTTTTAGTATTTCTTGTTCTTTAACGAGCTCCTCTTCATGTTTTGCAAGTAGGAAGTAGCCTACTGCTGAGAAGGCAGAGAGAGCAACTACGACGACGTATGACCAGAACCAACCTAAAATAGGCATTAACCAGTTTGCTCCCATATTACCAATTAAATATGCTGTTACCCCAACAAAACCAATGACAGTACCAGCAACATTAAGAGGTACAAAGTTAATTGTTAAAATATTGACAATTAATTGAGGTCCATAAATGAGTGAGCCTAAAATTCCGGAGACTACTAATAATAAAATGTAATTAGGTGCGCCACTGACTGTCATAGATTCATAAATGAAACAACACCGGCCATAATAAAGAATCTAATTGTACCAATTTTTGCCATTTTGTTTGGGTATTTAACAGCAAGCCTAACAAAAATCAATGATCCTGGAATGGCTACCCATTCTAAGATAGAGATGGCAAGATGAATTTTTGCTTAAGGTAAATTGGCAACTTCAGTAAGGTAGATTGGCCTCTAATCTTCAATACCAAAACGCACAAAATATAAGGCAACATTGACTACAGCAACCAATAGTAGTGAAGGATTACAAAAAACATATTTCCAAATTAACTGCCAATAAGATAATGAGGATTTTTCTTCCTCGGAGGCAACGTTTGACTCACCAGCCTCACCATACATTGTACGTAGAGAATCTAATCCTTCTGATTCAGAATTAGATTCTCCGAATTTCCAACAGATTGCTGCAAAAAGAAGTATAAAAATTCCTGGAATAAGAAAAGCTAATAGGATATTGCCTGAACTTGGAACAACTAGACCTGTACTTGTAAAAAATGCTATTGTCAATGGGAGTAGAGCAGATCCAGTATTTTGTGGAATATTCTATCCTGCAATTGCCCCACCTCTTGTTTTGTTAGGGAAATAATTAGCTATCATTGCTTGTGGAGCTGGAGCAAGTGCACCTTGAACGGATACCACAAAGAAATAATAAAATGCCTAACGTTATCATAGATGTGTGAAAAAAACCAATTAATATACAAATTAATGCAGCACTTGTAGCTAAACTGGTAGCAAATAGTTTTTCGTAAACTAACACGGTCGCAGAGTGCCCCCATATAGAATTTTGCTAATCCGTATGAGACAGTTAAGCAAGATAATAGTGTAGCAATCTGTGCTTTATCCCAACTATTAGTTACCATAATAGTATTTGACATGAGTTTGAAATTGTTACGTACTAAGTAGGCACAAACATATCCAAAAAATGCAATTAAAGAAGACAACTTTCTGTCGTTTTAAAAAATGAGCAAATTTTTCATTCTGTTCTTGTTCGTAGTTCCTAATCATAAGTGTTCTCCCAAAAAATAATAAAAACGTTTTATTTTTTTTATTTAATTGTCATAACAATTAAAAACTTTAACAAATAATTAAAAAATGTCAACGCGTTCACTGCTTATTTTCATTAGTCTGTATTATTAGTAACTATTTTTACATCATTGATTTCGTAAAATAGCATACGTTAGTTAGGCAATAATCATTTAGAAAGTTCAGAGTGAAAATAAAGAGTTTTCAATTTGATATTATTCAATTGGAATAGCCCTTTTTGCGCCTAAATGCGTTATTTTTGTTATAATAAGACTAACTTATGAAGAAAAGGAAGACCAATTTGCAAGATTATTCTACCGAAATTACTTTAAACCATCCAGATGATTTATTAGCGCTTTTTGGCACGAATGAGCGCCATCTAAAACTAATTGAAAATCATTTAGGGGTGATTCTTCATGCCAGAACTGAACGTGTTCAAATTGTTGGTGATGATCAAGAGAGTATTGAAATTGCTAAACTAACAATTCAAGCCCTTCTTGTCCTTGTTGGTCGTGGTATGATTGTTAATACTTCTGATGCGGTGACAGCTTTATCCATGGCAGAAAATGGGACAATTGATAAGTTTGTTGCACTTTATGAAGAAGAAATTATTAAAGATAGCTATGGCAAGCCTATCCGTGTTAAAACTTTGGGTCAAAAAGTTTATGTTGATAGTGTCAAAAAGCATGATGTTGTTTTTGGAATTGGTCCAGCTGGAACAGGAAAAACCTTCTTGGCAGTAACATTGGCAGTAACAGCACTAAAGCGTGGACAGGTAAAACGAATTATCTTAACAAGGCCTGCAGTTGAAGCAGGTGAAAGTTTGGGCTTTTTACCTGGAGATTTGAAAGAAAAAGTTGATCCTTATCTCAGACCAGTCTATGATGCCCTTTATCAAATTCTGGGTAAAGAACAAACGACACGGTTGATGGAAAGAGAAACGATTGAAATTGCTCCTTTAGCTTATATGCGAGGACGAACGTTAGATGATGCTTTTGTCATTCTAGATGAAGCACAAAATACAACGATTATGCAAATGAAAATGTTCTTAACGCGTCTTGGATTTAACTCTAAAATGATTGTTAATGGCGATATTAGTCAGATTGATTTACCTCGTAATGTCAAATCAGGTTTGATTGATGCTAGTAACAAATTAGGACAGATTAAAGCCATTGATTTTATTCATTTCACAGCTAAAGATGTCGTTCGTCATCCAGTTGTAGCTGACATTATCAAAGCATATGAGACTGATCGCGCCAGCGATTCACCAAAAGAAGAAGATAAAATAGAGAAAAAGTCTGGCCTTACCACTTATGAGGTAATAGGACAAGAAGCCTCGGATAAAGAAGAATAGTAAAGGTCGGCCCAGAAAAACTGCGATGTTTTTAAGCCGATCTTTTTAGATAGGAGTGCAAATGGATAAGATTTTTAATGAAATAATGGCTGATAATCAGAACAAGATCTATACTGACCAAGGCATTAAGCCACTCTATGCAGCACCAGAGACTGCCAAAATTATCATTGTTGGTCAAGCCCCTGGTATCATTGCCCAAGAGACAAAACTATATTGGAATGACCGTAGTGGGATTCGCCTTCGTGAGTGGTTGGACGTTGATAATGACACCTTTTATAACTCTGGCCTCTTTGGAATTATCCCGATGGACTTCTATTACCCCGGAAAAGGCAAGTCGGGTGATCTTCCTCCGCGCAATGGCTTTGCTGATAAGTGGCATGAAAGGATCCTAAAAATGATGCCTCATGTAGAGATGCTTATTTTAGTTGGCCAGTACGCTCAAAAACATTACTTGGGGAAGGATTGCAAGAAAACACTGACAGAAACAGTAAAGTCCTATGAGGAATACCTGCCAACCTATTTTCCACTGGTCCATCCCTCACCTCGTAACCAAATTTGGATGAAGAAGAACCCTTGGTTTCAAGATCAGGTTATTCCGACTTTACAAAAACGAGTGGCTGACATTCTAAAAAAACAGTAACATTAGTCCTTGAAATCGTTTTAATTAGCGGAACTGGTTGAGAAGACACAAAAAACTAGGCTTATATGATATAATAATATAATTAGTAGAATCAAAAGCTATTGAAAGGGTAAGGATTTATCGGCTCCAATGTGCTATTTGGGGATTTGAAATCCTTGATATCAAAGATATGTATATTGAGATGATTGATGAAACTGGCCAAGTTTCTCAAGAGATTATGAAGCAAACAAAAGATTTGCTTGACTTTGCAGCAACTAAAACTGGAAAAGACCAAAAAGAAATGTCCGTTACATTTGTGACAAACCAACGTAGTCATGAATTGAATTTAGAATACCGAAATACGGATCGCCCAACGGATGTCATTTCATTGGAATACAAACCTGAGACACCAATTCTTTTTGATCAAAATGATATGGATGCTGATCCGGAATTAGCTGAAATGATGGCTGAATTTGATGCCTATATAGGCGAGTTGTTTATTTCAATAGATAAAGCGAAAGAACAAGCTGAAGAATATGGACATTCATTTGAAAGAGAAATGGGTTTTTTGGCTGTTCATGGCTTCTTACATATTAATGGGTATGACCACTACACACCTGAAGAAGAAAAAGAAATGTTCACGTTACAGGAAGAGATATTGACTGCTTATGGCCTCACACGACAATAATTCCCAGAGAAAATGGAAAAACAGAACAGTTACCTCCAGTCTGGAATTTGCCTTTACAGGTATATTAACAGCGCTGAGTGAAGAAAGAAATTTGAAGAGTCACCTTGTGTCAGCTTTTTTAGCAATTCTTGCAGGACTCGTATTCAATATTTCAGTAGTGGAGTGGTTATTTTTAATCTTATCTGTTTTTCTCGTTATTGCGTTTGAAATTGTAAACTCAGCAATTGAAAACGTTGTTGACTTGGCAAGTGACTACCACTTTTACATGCTAGCAAAAAAAGCAAAAGACATGGCAGCAGGTGCTGTATTAGTCATATCAATTTATGCTGTTATTACTGGCTTAATTATATTTCTTCCAAAAATCTGGCTTATTATTTTTGGAAATTAGACAAAGGAGAAACATGGCTTTTAAATCAGGCTTTGTGGCGATTTTAGGTCGTCCAAATGTTGGTAAATCAACATTTTTAAATTACGTAATGGGGCAAAAGATTGCCATTATGAGTGATAAAGCTCAAACAACCCGTAACAAGATTATGGGGATTTATACAACAGAAACGGAACAAATCGTCTTTATCGACACCCCGGGTATTCACAAACCTAAGACAGCTTTAGGTGATTTCATGGTTGAATCAGCATACAGTACCCTTCGCGAAGTAGAAACTGTTATTTTCATGGTCCCAGCCGACGAAAAGCGTGGTAAAGGCGATGACATGATTATTGAAAGACTGAAAGCTGCGAAAATTCCAGTCATTTTGGTAATTAATAAGATTGATAAGGTTCATCCTGACCAACTTTTAGAGCAAATTGATGATTTTAGAAATCAGATGGAATTCAAAGAAGTTGTGCCAATCTCAGCTTTACAAGGAAACAATGTCAACCCATTAATGGAAATTCTTAAGGACAATTTGGAAGAAGGCTTCCAATATTTCCCAGAAGATCAAATTACAGACCATCCAGAACGTTTCTTGGTATCAGAGATGATTCGTGAAAAAGTGTTGCACTTAACACAGCAAGAAATTCCTCACTCAGTTGCAGTCGTGATAGAATCAATGAAACGTGATGAGGATACCGACAAAGTTCATATCCGTGCAACAATCATGGTTGAACGTGATAGTCAAAAAGGAATCATCATTGGTAAACAAGGCGCAATGCTGAAAAAAATTGGCAAAATGGCAAGACGTGATATCGAAATCATGCTAGGTGACAAAGTTTACCTAGAAACATGGGTTAAAGTCAAAAAGAATTGGCGTGACAAAAAACTAGACCTAGCCGACTTTGGCTACAACCAGAAAGAGTATTAAAAAGGTCCGGGGGACCTTTTTAACCCGAGCCCGAAAACCATAGAGCGAGGAAAGGTCCGGGGGACCTTTTTAACCCGAGCCTTGAAACCGTAGAGCGAGGAAAGGAGCGGGGGATGTTTTTAACCTGAGCCCAAGCCTGAAATTTCCCCACCCCAAACCGAAAATTCAAAATAAAATGAAAAACTGAGTAACTACTCGGTTTTTCTGCATTAAGGAGTCAAAAATGTCAAAAGATTACATTTCATATATTCGTTCTAAAGTCGGTCATGATAAGATTATCTTAAATTTTGCCGGTGGTATAATGATGGATAGTAAAGGTCGTGTTCTCTTACAATTACGAGCAGATAAGGAAACATGGGCTATACCGGGGGGAGAGTTTAACTTAGCGAAAGTACATTAGACACTTGTCTTCGTGAGTTTTATGAGGAAACAGGGGTTTAGGTTAAAGTAAAACGCTTCCTCAATCTCTATAGTAACTTTAACGAATCTTATCCAAATGGTGATCAGGTGCAAACCATAGTTGCCATGTATGAAGTTGAAGCAATCAATGACTTTACCATTGAAAACTTTCATAATGAGGAAACTTAGCGTCATCAATTCTTTTCAGAAGAGGAAATTCAAGCCCTTTGGTCACTTTCTAAAAAGCATCGCTTGATGCTAAATGAATTTTTTACTAACAGCTTTGCTATTGGACACTAAAGAAGAACTGGAAACAGTTCTTTTTTTAGTGACATTTGTGACATTCTCAAAATCAAGATAAGATGCTAAAATAAGTGACACGAACTTGAAACTTGCTGCCCCAATTTACGAATAAATAGATAGGGAATAACAAAATATGAGAAATGAGGTTTATCATGAAAAAAAATCATATTAGTCTTTTTGTTTTAATAATTAGTCTATTTACAACATCAGTTAGTGTCTTTGCAGGTGCTCGGCAGATTGGGCAACTATCAAATTTCCGAATTACGCCATCATTTACTGCGACTGGCTATTTGCAAAAAATGAACGATAGTTATTATGTTGTCAATTTGGATGCTAAAAATCCACAAATTAAGGTCAAGCATTATTTAGCAAATTCCAATGGCGCTAGAAGAAGTGATATTGATGTGACATGGACAGGTCAGAGGGGAGTTTATACCAATGATGCCAAACGAAATTATATCTACAATTTAAATCTAGCCAGAGAGAATTTTTGGGATAAAGGATTCTTTATAGATGGTAGTTGGTCACCAGATTCAAAATAAAAATGTTTTGAAATAACTGTTATTTGTTATTCCCGTTGTTAAAGGAGATGGAATGATTTCGATAAAACTTATACCCTACAAGAAATGGTATGTCATAATGACATTGATTTTTCTGATTTTGATTTATAATCAGGCTATTTTACATGTTTTGTTTTTTGATTCTCATGCAAGTGATTTGGATCACTTAAGAGGGGAATTAATCAAATTGAAGTATCTAAAAGGATTACTGTCATTGAACAATAGTATTTTCGAATTTAACTTTTTTCAAGCATTTTTGCTCCCCCTTTTGACTGTGATTTTAGGATATATGTATTATTATCTAAAAAATAGGTATTGTCGTTATTATCTGGGTAGGACAGATGCCTATTTTAAATGTATTAAAATGCTAAAGCTACGACTTACTGTCGTCAATTTAGTTACTTTTTTTACTTTATTGTTAATTATCATTATTACAGCAATTCTAGTAGATAGATTTGATTATAATGGTTTGAAATTCTACTTTAATCAAAATTCAGTTGTTAGCTATTTTTCAAAAAGTGCCTGGCATTATCTGCTTTATTATTTTTTTGTTAAAACTTTTGCTATTTTAACGGAAACAGTTTTGTTTTTTTATCTGATAGATTATTTTAATCAGTTCACAAAGTCAGCTTTAGTTTATATCTTGTATCTTTGGGGTAGTGCGCCAATTCTCTACAGTTTCTTGCCCTTTTATTTAGTGCCTATCTCTCATATTATGATTACTTCGTATGGGGATATTACTTTATGGCAGCTTATTGCGTCCTATTTGCCATGTTTTATTGTTGTTAGTATTTTACAATTGAAAAATAAAAATGAGATTATATAAAATTATTTACTACTCATCTAAGCTAATACTGTCCTGGACAATTTGTTTTCTTTTATTGACGCATTATAATGAAGCTATTACATCGGACCCAAAAGTACTAGTTACAAATCAGTTAATTAATCCCTTTTTTTCCACTACTGGACAACAACTTAGTTTTATGAAACTTATCATGATTCTCGGTTTTTCATTTATGAGCTTTTTAGCAACTTATACAATGATGGCTGAAATGTCTTCTAATATCAAGGTTATGATTAAGAGTCATTGTAAGAACACATTCATTTATCAGGTTTCGATGTATAGATTAATTAATGGTCAGTTTGCTAAAGAATTTTTAGGTCAAGTATTTTTTGTCGTTTGTTTCTTGATTGTCAATTATCGACAGTCAGTTGGAATGATGGACATCTTATTATTTTTACTGGCATGGTTTTTTGTTGATTCAATTTGTTATTTTTTTATCACTTATTATTGTTCTAATAGTGTATTAACAATTATGCTTATCAGCTTTGAAATTATGTTTAGGAATTTTTTCATAAATCATATGATTTATATTTTATTTTGTTGTTGCTTATATCTTTGTTTCATTGGTGATTGGAGGTCAAAACTTGTTAGAAATAAAAAACGGAGTCTTGTCAAAAAGTAAGAGAATACTATTGAGCCAAATTAGTTTAACCTTTTTAAATCATCAGATTTATGGTCTGGTAGGTATTAATGGCTCAGGGAAAACCATGCTATTGTGTACTTTAGCTGGTTTTTGTAGGTTGAGTAAAGGTCAAGTTTTTCAAAATGGAAAAATAATTGGAACAGGTAATGAAACAATTTCAAATGCTGGATTAGTACTTGGAGAACAAGAATTTATTTCTTTTCTAACCTTAGAAGAAAACTTAAAACTGATAAAAAATATCTGTCGTCATAAAAAGAAAATTGATTTAAATTATTGGATTAATTTGTATCAGCTTGCAGAATTTAAAGATACATTGTACAAACATTTATCCTTGGGAACAAAGAAAAAAATGGTATTGATTCAAGCCTTCATGGATTATCCTGACATATTACTCTTAGACGAACCAATGAATGCCTTAGATGAAAAAAGTGTCGATACTACCAAAAAATTGATATTGGAACATAAACAAAAAGGACTCGTGATTATAACATCGCATTATAAAAGTGACATTGAGGATTTATGCGACACTATTTTTCATGTAAAAGAAGGGGAGATAGTATCAGAAAAGTATTGAGTTAATGTAGAAGTTGTAAAAATAAAGGAAGGAAAAATATAAAATGAAAAGGCAACAGTTTTCTGTACAAATTTTATAAAGTGCTTTTTAGTTAGGTAATCAATCGCATTGCCATTGGAGTCTGGTAATTGAGACTGCCAGGGATACGATGATAGTCCACAAATGGACGTAATCTCTTGTTTTGACGCTTAGTTCTTCAAGAGAGTAGAAAACTTCTTGATGACTAAACTCAACCTTGAATGATCGATAGGTGCTCTCTGATACCGCATTATCATAAGGACATCCTACATGACTTAGTGATCGTGTAACGCCAAAAGCATCAAGTAAGTCATCAATCAATGCATTATCGAATTTCTTTCCCCTATCTGAATGGAATGGTTTGAATAGCTTGTTTCACTAAGCTAGCTGTCTTGTACCAACCAATGAGAGTCCGATGATTTCACGGTTATAGAGATCGATGATGAAGCATATATAAGCCCAGCGCTTTCCTACACGAACATCGGTTAAATCTGTCACGAGAGTCTCTAACAGCTGGTGCTCATTAAATTGTGGTATATTTTTCTTGCATCCGGATGCAAGAAAAATATTTTATAAGGAGGTTTTAATAATGACTAGAATTAAAGAATTTGAAGTTTTAAATGAAAATCATTTGAACACTATTTTTGGTGGAACTGGTGAATTAGAGGCTGTTGGAATCATAACTGGTATTGCTTGGGGGATTTATTCGTTTGGGGAAGCTGCAGGGAAAAGCGTATATTATTTAACACATCCAAAATAATAAAAGATACCTATTTAATAAAATTGAAAGGAAAAGCATGCAAAATATTCAAACTATAAAAAATGGAAAATATCAAGAGATTAATAATCTATATTTAAGTGAAATATCAGGTGGGAACGGACCAACATTAGTAGCAGGTGCATGTTTAATTGGGATGGCTGCTGCTGGTCCCATTGGTTGTGCAGGGACATCACTTTTTGCTTGGGGGTATTATAATGGGTATGAAGGGGCAAAAAGAGGGAAATGATCAAAAGTATGATGCTTTTAGACAATGTATAATAGGAAGTTTCATTATGACATTATTTGGTATTTGCTTAATGATTCTAAATTTTTATATATTTCATAAAGCGATTTGGAATTCAACTACGCATAAATTACTATTAGGTGGATTGTTCCAATTATTTCTATTAAATCTAATAAAGAAAACTGACAGAAATCATTAGTCAAATCTTTTATTGTTATTGATTTCAGTACTAATAGGTTTATTTGTCCTGAAACTATTATGATTATTTTAGTGAAATCGATATGACTAATTTTAAATGATTGTAAATAGCAAAAATCATTGTAAGCTTAGAAAATCATTGAGATAGCTAATTTTAAAGGGAATGGAAAATCCCCATGACTTTTAACCGCAATGAAATAATAAATGAGGCATATAATGTAAACTTAAGTCCCTCAATAAAAAACAAGAGCGGTATATCCTTGTTAATTTTAAAGAAAACTTATCAGAAGGTAAATCTTTATGAAAAATTATTTTAGAACTAGCAGATAAGTTAAGACAATTAGCAATAACAAATTTAACAAGAAGAGAATTTATGAGTGATGATATGAATCAGTTTTACAAAAAACTTGCGGTGATCAAAAAAGTACTTAATTTCGGGAGGCCACTGAAAAAGTAGTTTCTTAAAGACTACTAATTTCAAAATAAAAAGAGGAAAGACTCAAAAATTGAGTTTTTCCTCTTTTCTTATCCTTCTTTTTTTGTTTATTAAAGTGATGATCCGCTTCAGATTGACTACAAATATAGTAGTCGCAGTTTGTAACTCCATATTTAAAAGACCTGATACCCTGGCGACATCGAGACTATGTCTTTGTTTTAATTCCGCATTCTTGCTTCGATCTTATAACGATGCTTAGCCATCATTTTAAAATATGGAGTCTATGGAACTTATTCTCGTCAGTTTGAAACAAAGTACGGTTTAGTAAACTCGATGATTCCAAGAGATCGAAATGGCGAGTTTTCACTGATTTTATTACCATCTTATGCTAGACGTGATGACCACTAGAAGAGATAATTATCAAATTCTATCAGACTGGCGTAACAACGCGCGAAATCAGCGACATTATTGAACGTATGTACGGACATCATTATAGTCCGACAACTGTTTCAAATATCACTAAAGTAACACAAGAGAATGTCACTGTCTTTCATGAACGGTCACTTCAAACTAACTACTCAGTCTTATATCTAGATGGAACCTTGAATAGGTTACACTAAACTAGACAGTCTTATCAAGTGTTCTAAACTAAAGAAAATAAGAAAACATTATGACTAGCAAAGTATGCCTTCAATTTACAGATGACTTTAAACAACAGATTGTTGATCTTCATAAGGTTGGAAAAAAGCGAAGTGAGATTATTAAAGCATACGATTTAACTCCCTCTACTTTTGATAAATAGGTTAGACAAGCAAAAACAACCGAATCATTTAAAACAATTGATAACTTAACAGATGAGCAACGTGAACTGACTGCACTTCGAAAACGCAATAAAGAGTTGGAAATGCAAGTTGATATCCTAAAGCAAGCGGCAGTGATTATAGCACTAAAAGAGAAAGAATCACTACCAACAAAGATAGATATAGTATTCCGACTACTACATATTCCCCGCTCTAGCTACTATTATATTGCTGTTGAACCTGTCTCTGAGATAGCTACAGCTGAAAAAGTTAAAGCTATTTTCTTTGATAACAAGGCTAGATATGTCGCAAGAAAAATTAAACAAGTTCTTGAGACAGAGGGAGTCAAGGTATCTCGTCGTCGGATTAGACGTATTATGAAAAAACTGAATCTTGTTTCACTATACCAAGAAGCATCATTTAAACCTCATTCAAAAGGAAAGAACGAGGTAGGGGTTCCTAACCATTTAGCGAGACAATTTAATGAGCACCAGCTGTTAGAGACTCTCGTGACAGATTTAACCGATGTTCGTGTAGGAAAGCGCTGGGCTTATATATGCTTCATCATCGATCTCTATAACCGTGAAATCATCGGACTCTCATTGGTTGGTACAAGACAGCTAGCTTAGTGAAACAAGCTATTCAAACCATTCCATTCAGATAGGGGAAAGAAATTCGATAATACGTTGATTGATGACTTACTTGATGCTTTTGGCGTTACACGATCACTAAGTCATGCAGGATGTCCTTATGATAATGCGGTATCAGAGAGCACCTATCGATTATTCAAGATTGAGTTTAGTCATCAAGAAGTTTTCTACTCTCTTGAAGAACTAAGCGTCAAAATAGGAGATTATGTCCATTGGTGGAACTATCATCGCATCCCTGGCAATCTCAATTACCAGACTCCAATGGCGATGCGATTAATTACCTAACTAAAAAGCACTTTATAAAATGTGTACAGAAAACTGTTGCCTTTTCATCCTTTACTAGTGGCTTTTAAGTATTCACCACTAGTATACCGTTTTATCCATTTATTAAGAACAAAATGAGACGAAATATCATACTTTAGACAAATATCAGTAAGGAACCTTTTCTATCTAGATAGTCTAAAACAGCTTATTTCTTAACTTCTTTGGAATATTTCTTCCAAGTTAGACTTTTCTTAAGACCATGCTTACCAGCTTTCTCATATTTTGCTTTCCAAGACTTGATTACCGACTCACTTACACCACACTGCTTACTGAGTTGAGAAATGGACTTCTCGTGGGTGAGCAATAATTGAACCACTTCTAATTTCTCTTCTACTGATTTTGGACTTCTTTTGGACATATGAAAACTCCCCTTATAATTTCTAGTGAATTTTTGTTTTTTTCACTGTCTACTATTAAAGGGAGTATATCCCTTTTGACTGGTTTTTTATTATTCGTCTTCCTATTCTGGTTCATGGTATAATAGACTTAATTTAGAATTCATGCTGAAAGGATTATTATGCCGGAATTACCTGAAGTTGAAACAGTTCGTCGTGGTTTAGAAGAGTTGGTACTTGGGAAGGTGATTGACCAAGTCACCGTTAAAGTACCTAATATGGTCAAATATGACTGTCAGGAATTTTGCCTTGCCTTGAAAGGACAAATCATTCAAGCAGTTGCACGCCGTGGGAAATATTTATTATTTGATTTAGGTCAGCTAGTTATGATTTCTCATCTTCGGATGGAAGGTAAATATTTACTGTTTAACGATACTATCCCTGAAAATAAACATTTCCACGTCTTTTTTAATTTTACTGAAGGGTCTACCTTAGTCTATCAAGATGTGCGGAAGTTTGGTACTTTTAATTTAGTAGAGAAGAGTCAATTGGATCGATTCTTCTTAGAGAAAAAGGTTGGCCCAGAACCAACTAAAGCTGATTTTAAGCTTAAGCCTTTTGAAAGAGCTCTGCTATCCTCCCAAAAAATCATTAAACCATGGCTTTTGGATCAAAGTTTGGTTGCAGGTCTTGGAAATATTTATGTGGATGAGGTCTTGTGGGCTGCTAAAGTGCATCCAATGAGGACTAGTGATTGTCTTAAAAAAGCTGAAATAAAAAGAATTCATGATCAAACAATAGCTGTTTTAGCTTTAGGAATTGAAAAGGGTGGCTCGACTGTTCGAACGTATCAGAATACTTTAGGGATGAACGGGTCCATGCAGGATTATCTGATGGTTTATGGACAAAAGGATAAACCGTGTCCAAGATGTGGAACGGCTATTCGGAAAATAAAAGTTGCAGGAAGAGGGACGCATTTTTGTCCAAGGTGTCAAAAATTATGACTAAGATTATTGGTTTAACGGGAGGGATTGCCTCAGGCAAGTCCACTGTTGTCAAGGAAATTAGACAAGCTGGCTATGAGGTTATTGATGCTGATCTGGTAGTTCATGAGTTACAAGGAAAAGGTGGTCGTCTTTATCAAGCCTTGCTAGACTTTTTTGGTCCATCTATTTTGCAAGAAGATGGTGAAATCGACCGGCCCAAATTGTCAAAAATGATTTTTTCTAGCCAGGAAAATAGGGACCATTCGTCTAGGTTGCAGAATCAAATCATTCAAGAGGAATTGCAATTTCGAAAAGAGGAACTTGAAGCCAAGGGGAAGCCCTTTTTTATGGACATTCCTTTACTTATTGAATTGGATATGAGACACTGGTTTAGTGAAATCTGGTTAGTTTATGTTGATTTGGAAACACAAAAACAAAGACTAATGGATCGCAATCACTATAGTGAGCAAGAAGCGCGTGATCGTATTGACTCACAAATGCCTTTGAAAGATAAGTTAAAATATGCTGATCTAGTGATTGATAATAATGGAAACTTGCAAGAACTGACTGATAAGGTTAAGAAATTGGTTAGCAAGTTAGGTTAGGAGAGTCATGTCAAAATCAATTATACCGAGAACGCCTTGGATGGGAAAAAGTTACTGGAGCTTAGAGCCGGTTTCAGTTTCTGTGCTGATTTTAGGTTTGGTCTTATATGGTGTTGGTGAATCTTGTTTAGTCTTAGCTAATCTAGGCTCAGCACCTTGGACAGTCTTGTCACAAGGGGTAAGTCATCTTTCTGGTATCAATATTGGTTGGGTAACTTTCTTAATAAGTTTAACTGTTCTAATTCTTTGGTTCCCACTAAAAATTAAACCAGGTTTTGGAACACTTCTTAATGTTATCATCATTGCGTTTGTCATTGGTCTAATTGTTTCAAATGTGACGCCTCCGACAAGCATGATTATGAGAATCTTTTTAACTATTTTTGGGGTTATTTTGGTGGGAATTGCTTCAGCAATTTATCTGACAAGTCATAAAGGAGCTGGTCCACGTGATGGCTTGCTTGTTGGACTCTGTTTCTTAACAGGCTGGCGAGTGGGATTGGTTCGGACCCTATTAGAAGGTACGGTCTGCTTATTAGGTTGGTTATTTGGTGGGAGTTTAGGCCTCGGAACCTTGCTTTTTGCTTTTGGAGTTGGTTGGGTGATGCAATTTTGCTTGGCATTTTTAGAAAAGCGTTTTGGTCCATTAGAAGATCATAAAAAATGGTAGAATCAAAGGGAGTTGATTATCAAATCAGGTCTCTTTTGTGTTATAATTGGGATAATGAGAGATATTTATATAGCAGTGAAATCAATAGATGGAGAAAGAGGTTCATATGGCCACAGTTACAATTGCTAAAGGGGAGAACCCAGTTGAATTACAACTAAACATGCTCAATAGACATGGACTGATTGCAGGAGCAACTGGTACAGGGAAAACAGTGACCTTAAAAGTGCTAGCAGAACAATTAAGTTTATCAGGTATTCCTGTATTTTTAGCAGATATCAAAGGCGATCTTGTCAACTTGGCTAAACCTGGCCAGGTGACTGAAAAATTGTCAGACCGATTAGACAAATTAAGTATCACAGACTATAGCCCTCAATCATTTCCTGTGCGTCTTTGGGATGTATTTGCTGAGAGTGGGCAAGCTGTTAGGACAACCATTTCTGAAATGGGGCCCTTGATGCTAGCTCGTCTCCTTGATTTAAACGATACTCAGACTGGTGTTTTGAATATTGTTTTTAAAATAGCAGATGAAAATGGCTGGTTGTTAATCGATCTTAAAGACTTACAAGCTGTCTTAAAAGAGGTTGCTGACCATGCAGCTGATTATTCAGCCAATATGGCAACATTGCTAAACAGTCTATTGGGGCTATTCAAAGAGATCTATTAACGTTAGAGCAAGAAGGTGCAGAACTCTTTTTTGGCGAACCAGCGCTTGATATTGCTGATTTTATGCAATTGGATACGGCAACAGGCCTGGGAGCAATTAATGTCCTTAATGCTACTAAACTCTTTAATTCACCAACCCTGTACACAACTTTCCTTTTATGGATGTTGTCCGAATTGTATGAGTCCTTGCCCGAAGTTGGCGATCTTGAAAAACCGAAAATGGTTTTCTTCTTTGATGAAGCACACTTATTGTTTAATGATGCACCAAAAGTCTTCTTAGATAAAGTTGAGCAAATAGTTCGTCTTATTCGTTCAAAAGGCGTGGGGATTTTCTTCATTACACAAAATCCTCTTGACTTACCAGAATCTATATTGGCTCAGCTAGGGAATCGTGTTCAACATGCCCTTCGTGCTTATACCCCCAGTGAACAAAAGGCAGTTCGCGTAGCAGCGGATACTTTCCGTCAGAACCCAGAACTTGACGTTGCGACAGCTATTACGGAGCTTGAAGTCGGCGAAGCTCTTATTTCCGTCCTTAATGAAAAAGGCCAGCATCAATCGTTGAGCGTGCCTATGTTATGCCTCCTAAGTCTTCTTTTGACCAAATGGCTCCCGCTGAAATTCAAACTGTCGTTCAATCATCGCCATTTGCCAACAAATATGCGCAAGCTATTGATCGTGAATCAGCTTATGAATTATTAGCTAAAAAAGTAGTAGGTGAGGAAGCTGCAGCAAGAGCTGAGCAAGAAGCAAAAGCAAAAGAAAAAGCAGACAAGGAAGTTGCCAAAGAAGCTGAACGTCTTCAAAGACAAGCTAATCGTTCGGTGGGTAGACCTCGTAAATCGGTTGTTGAGAAGGCAACGGATGCTTTTATTAGTACGGCTGTAAGAACAATTGGTCGCGAATTAGTCCGTGGCTTAATGGGCTCATTACGTAAACGCTAAAACGTTTACTGGAGGATTTCACAAAATCTTTCTGTCATTTATGTTATAATGTAGGATATCGATTTTGGAAAAAAGATGATGACTTATTGATCAACAAGCAATTTCAACTGTTAATTGGCAACAAAACTTAAAAGTAGCTTGGCTTGGTAATTTTTTTACTGGGGCAAGCTTTTCACTTGTCATGCCCTTTATGGCTCTTTATGTTGAGGATTTAGGCTCAATCTGCTGCGCCCATATTGTCCTTATATATCAGACATTTAGGGCAAAAAGAAAACATACTTTTTGTTTCGAGCTTAATTGTCTCCTCGATGGGCTTTTCTAGTTTGATGAGTAGCTCAACTTTGGGGAAGCTTGGTGATTGGATTGGTAATCACAGATTGCTGTTAATGGCTTTGGTGTCGGGGCACTGATGTCAAGTATAAATTCTTTATTGACGAAAATACCCCCTCGAGAAGGTATCTCCTGGATATTTGCCTTCAATCAAATGTTTACAAATCTTGGTCAAGTTATAGGATCTTTTATTGGTTCCAATGTGGCAATTTTTCTTGGCTATTGATCTGTATTTTATGTAACCCGTTTAATTGTCCTAGTTAATTTTCTTTGGAGTTTAATTAATTTTAGGAAGTATCTAAAAGTTAAGGATATTGTGTGAGAGTAAAGATAAATTTAAAATGTAGTGAGTGTGGGAGTAAGAATTATTTAACTAGTAAAAACAAGACCACTCACCCTGATAGGATAAAGGTTCCCAAGTATTGTCCAAAAGAGAGAAAAGTAACCTTGCATGTTGAATCTTAGGGTTATTTGTGTTAGAATGATTTAGACTATAGTGGAGGAAAGAAGATGTACAACTTACTACTTACAGCATTGCTTGTCTTGTCAGTGATTCTTGTGATTGCCATTTTTATGCAACCTCAAAAAAATCCTAGCAGTAATGTATTTGATAACAGTGGTTCAGAAGCTTTGTTTGAACGAACAAAAGCGCGTGGATTTGAAGCATTTATGCAACGTTTTACAGCGGTTCTAGTATTTTTCTGGCTAGCAATTGCACTTGTGCTTGCTGTTTTATCAAGTAAATAAGATGTGAGCTTGACAGAGTTAGTCTAGCTCATTTTTTTATTAAAAATTTGTACAGCTTATTACAGAAATAGAAATTAGGTAAGATGAAAGAATTAATATTAAACTATCTGAAAGAGCATGGAAAATCCAATATCAATGATATTGCTGCTGCTTTAGATATGGCTGGAGCGAAGAAGTTTCCAAGTCTGATCAAAGAAATCTCTAAAATGGAAAGTAAACGTCTTTTACGTTTTTCAAATGATGGATCAATTTCACTTCGCAAGCCAAAAGAAGAAAAAGAAATGATTACTGTTGAAGGAATCTTTAGAGCTAATAAAGCAGGTTTTGGATTCTTGTTTGTTGACGAAAATGAAGAAGACATGTTTATTGGGCGTAATGATGTCGGTTATGCTATTGATGGTGACCGAGTTGCAGTTACCATTAAAAAACCAGCTGATCGAATGAAAGGGACAGCTGCTGAAGCTAAAGTTGTCAAAGTGGTTGAACGTGCCTTAACGACAGTTGTCGGAAAATTTGTTTTGGATGATGATAAACCTAAGTATGCAGGCTATATCAAATCAAAAAATCAAAAAATACAACAACCTATCTATATCAAAAAAGAACCAATTGTTCTTGAAGGAACGGAAATTATCAAAGTTGATATAGAAAAATATCCGATAAGAGGGCATGATTACTTTGTTGGAAACGTCCTTGACATTGTTGGTCACCAAGGAGATGTTGGGATTGATGTTTTAGAAGTTTTGGAATCAATGGCTATTGTTTCAGAGTTTCCAGAAGATGTTTTGGCTGAGGCTGATGCAATTGCTGATGCGCCAAGTGATAAAGATTTAATGGGTCGGGTCGATTTACGTAAAGAAATCACGATTACGATTGATGGGGCGGATGCCAAAGACTTAGATGATGCTATTCACATTAAAAAGCTTGACAATGGGAACTTTGAACTTGGTGTCCATATTGCAGACGTTTCCTACTATGTCACTGAAGGGTCTGCTTTGGACCGTGAAGCTGCTGAACGTGGAACATCTGTTTATGTCACTGACCGAGTGGTTCCAATGTTGCCAGAACGTTTGTCAAATGGCATTTGTTCATTGAACCCAAATGTAGATCGTCTGACACAATCAGCCATCATGGAAATTAATGGGCAAGGTAAGGTAGTTGATTATCAAATTTGTCAGTCCGTTATTAACACGACCTTCCGAATGACTTATAGTCGGGTTAATGATATGATTGCTGGTGATGAAGAAGCATTGGCTGAATTTGCACCTATTGTTGATGCGGTCCAGGATATGGCAGTGCTTCATAAAATCCTTGAAACAATGCGGACAAAACGCGGAGCTCTCAATTTCGATACCTCTGAGGCACGCATTATTGTCAATGATAAAGGTATGCCTGTTGATATTGTGGTCCGCAGTCGCGGCATTGCAGAGCGAATGATTGAATCCTTCATGTTAGCAGCCAATGAGTGTGTAGCTGAGCATTTCTCTAAAGCTAAGCTGCCTTTCATATACCGTGTCCATGAAGAACCAAAATCTGAGAAGTTACAAAAATTCTTGGACTACGCAAGTATTTTTGGGGTTCAAATTAAAGGTACTGCTAATAAAATTTCGCAAGAAGCTCTGCAAGATTTCATGGCCAAAATTGAAGGTCAACCAGGAGCAGAAGTCTTAAATACCATGTTACTTCGCTCCATGCAACAAGCCCGATATTCTGAAACTAATCACGGTCACTATGGTCTTGCAGCTGAGTACTATACTCACTTTACAAGTCCAATTAGACGTTATCCTGACTTATTAGTTCACCGCATGATTCGTGACTATCGTCATGTGACTGAAGAGAAGAAAGAGCATTTTGCACAAGTTATTCCTGAATTGGCCTCATCATCTTCACGTTTAGAACGTCGTGCTATTGATGCAGAACGCTTGGTCGAAGCAATGAAAAAAGCTGAATACATGGAAGAGCATGTTGGTGAAGAATTTGATGCCATTGTTGCTAGTGTGGTTAAATTTGGAATGTTTGTTGAATTACCAAATACTATTGAAGGACTGATTCATGTAACCAGTCTTCCAGAGTTTTACAATTACAATGAACGTAATATGACCTTACAAGGTGAGAAGTCTGGTACAGTCTTTAAAGTAGGACAAGCTATTCATGTTAAATTGGTCAAAGCAGATAAAGAAACAGGCGACATTGACTTTGACTATTTACCAAGTGAATTTGATCTGAAAGAAAAGGTTACTAAGTCTGACAGACCAAATAAAGGGGCTAGGAGAAAGGATGCTAAGAAGGGCGACCGATTCTCCAAAGACAAAAATAATGAACAAAATAAAGAGGGAGCGCCAAAGAAAAAAGGGAGAAAACCTTTCTATAAGGACGCTGCCAAAAAGAATAGTAAGAAAAGGAGTCGTTAATGGCTAAAGGCGAAGGTAATCTACTTGCACAGAATAAAAAAGCTAGGCATGACTATCATATCGTCGAAACCATTGAAGCTGGGATTGTTTTAACTGGTACTGAAATTAAAAGTGTCCGCGCAGCTCGTATCCAATTAAAAGATGGTTTTGCACAGATAAAAAATAATGAAGCTTGGCTAGTCAATGTCCATATTGCACCATTTGAACAAGGTAATATCTGGAATTCTGATCCAGAGCGTACGCGTAAGCTCTTGATGAAAAAACGCGAAATTCAGCATCTTGCTAAAGAACTCAAGGGAACGGGGATGACCTTGGTTCCATTGAAGGTTTATTTGAAAGATGGCTTTGCTAAGGTCTTGATTGGTCTGGCAAAAGGGAAACATGATTTTGATAAACGTGAGTCCTTGAAACGTCGCGAACAAGATCGAGATATCAAACGGGTTATGAAATCTGTGAATTCACGTTAACAAGAGTGGGACAGACACCCACGAGGACAAAGTCCTCATGGGTGGGTGTCTGTCCCACTCTCTTATTACATTTTTTTTCCTTAACGATATAGATAGGGCGCTTTTTTGTTTCTAGGAAGATTTTTGAAATATATTTACCTATTATTCCCATACAAAAAAGTTGAATACCTCCAATAAATAAAATAATGGATACCGTACTTGCCCAACCAGAAACGGGATCGCCAAAAAGTAATTTTCGAATAATGATGAAAATAATAGCTAATATAGAAATAATAAAGCTGATCGTTCCCGTCCAAGTGCTAATGTTAATGGTAACTCGGAAAAGTTAATGAAACCATCTAAGGAATAGTTAAATAACTGGAAAAAACTCCAAGAGGTTTTCCCAGCTTGTCTTTCTCGGTTTTCATAACTGATATAGGTAACTCTGTAGCCGACCCATGAAAATATACCTTTTGAAAAACGATTAACTTCACCCAGTTCTAGGATGCTATTAACGACTTGTCTGGTCATCAAGCGAAAATCTCGGACACCATCAACCATTTCTGTATCAGAAACTTTGGCAGCCAACTGATAAAAAAGCTTTGAAAAAAATGATCGGATAGCTGGCTCACCTCGTCTATTTTGCCGTCTCGTGGCAACAACATCATACCCTTCGAGTAGTTTTTTGTACATCATAGGAAGTAATTCAGGAGGGTCTTGCAAGTCTGCATCCATGACGGTTATTAGGTCTCCTTTAGCTTCTTCTAAGCCAGCCAGCAAGCCTGCTTCCTTTCCAAAGTTTCTTGAGAAAGAAAGATAGTGAACATTTGGAAATTGAGTTGTCAATTGTCGTAAAATGGTTAAGGTGTCGTCAACTGACCCATCGTCAATAAAGATATATTCAATTTCTAATTCATTAGACATAGCATGTTCAATTTGAGAGATCTCTGCAAAGAAGCGAGAGATACTTTCTTGCTCATTATAACAAGGAACAATAATAGATAATAAGGTCATAAGCTCACTTTCTCATTCTAGTAGGTCTTTGCACAGATTGTAACATAAATTAGTATAGATTAACACTTAAAGACTGTTAACAGTCTATCGGAGTCGTTAGAATCGAGCATCTTTTATAAATGTAATAATCTAAAAATCTGTTTTATTTTTCACATATTTATCTTGAAGGAGGCTTTTTGACAAAATGTCACAAAAATATGAAAAATTAGCACAAGAAATTATTACTCACTTAGGTGGTGAGGAAAAATTTTTTGAAGTTAATAATGAGATAGTATCTCTTGTCACACAAGGAGGGCAAACTCAAGTTGTGATAGGTAATCATGTGGAGAAGTTTACAATGCTATAGAGCATGTGTTAGGAGAGAATAAGTCTGACCTTATTGAAAAAGAAAACACCTCTCATTCGAATAATCTAATAGACTTTATTACTGGCATTTTTCAACCAATAATTGCTATTTTAGCAGGAGCAGGGTTATTAAAAGGATTTGCTGCTTTATGCTTAGTTTTTGGGCTAAAAAATACAAGTGGATTCTATCAAATTTTACAAGCTAGCGGTGATGGCATTTTCCAATTTCTTCCTACGACTTTAGCCATTACAAGTGCTAGAAAATTTAAGTCAAATGAGTTTGTTGCGCTAGTAATCGCAGCCGCAATGCTTTACCCTAAGTTAGTTGCTCCGGAAACAGTCAAACCTTTAATGATACTCTTTAAAGGAAGTATTATCGAGTCAAAAGTTTATATGACCTATTTAGGCGTACCAGTTATTTTGCAATCTTACTATTCCACCATCGTTCCAGTCATTGTTGCTGTTTGGTTTGGGTCTAAGGTTGAAAAGTCATTGACTAGAATCTTACCGGATGTTGTTAAACTTGCACTTGTGCCTGCCTTAACTTTGTTTATTACAGTCCCAGTGACGCTATTAGTAATTGGTCCCCTATCAACTTGGGCTGCTGATGGTTTAGCAGGATTGGTATCAGCGATTATTAATATTAACTCAGTTTTAGCCTATGCAATTATTGATGGATTTTGGCAAATAATGGTCATGTTTAGCTTGCATTGGGGATTAATTCCGATTATGTATCAAAATTACGCTAGTAAAGGGTTTGATACAGTATTGATGGTAGCTTTAGGAGCCTCATTTGCACAAAATAGGTGTTCTTTTAGCAGTTATTCTTCGAACTAAAAATCAAGAAATTAAAAGGATTGGATGGCCAGCATTTATTTCTGGTATTTTTGGTGTAACGGAACCAGCTATCTATGGAATTACACTACCAATGAAGACCCCTTTTATTATTAGTTGTATTGCGGCAGCAATTTCAGGAGCTTTGGGTGGCTTATTAAAACTGGTGTCCTATATGCCTGGCGGTTTTGGGATATTCAAATTTCCAACTTTCTTTGATCCAAGAGGGGTAAATACGGCTAATTTTTGGAATGGTTTACTGGTTAGTTTAGTTGCTTTTGGACTAGGATTTTTGATGATGTTTTTTGTTAATCTTCCAGATAAAAAAGAATAGTATAAAAAAACTTGATACATTTTAGTATCAAGCTTTTTGTGTTTATTTATTAAGATCAATAACCTCAATTTTGTAGCCATCAGGATCTTGTACGAAGTAGTAGCGCGCAGATTCTTTTGATAGGCCTTTGATATCTGTTACAGGAAAGCCAGCTGTAACATGTTTTTCATATTCCTTATCAAAGTCATCTGAGCCAATTGCAATATGGCCATAGCCATTACCTAAATCATATGCAGAGTGGTTATAGTTATATGTTAACTCTAACTCATAAGTTTCACCTTCTAAAGCTAAATAGACTAAAGTGAATTGCTTATCTGGAAAGTCACGGCGCCTAGTTTCTTTAAAAGGAAAGGCACTAGTATAGAACTCGACTGACTTCTCTAAATCTTTTACACGGATACAGGTATGTAATGCTTTCATGATAGCCTCCTATTTATAAAAAGAAATAACTTCTTTACGATTTTTGCGATTTTGTGGGTGTTTGGGGTCTCTCAGACGATAGCCTAAAGACATCATACTTGCAATTCCTTCTTTTTCAGAATCAATCACACCATGTTTTTCTAGAATAGTATTCACTTTACGGTAATCAAATCCTTCGATAGGACAGGAGTCAATACCAATTAGGGCGGCAGTTGACATCATGTTGCCTAGGGCAATATAGGTTTGTTTAGCTGTCCAATCAAAGAGGGCACGAGGATTGTCTGCCATTTCCATATTGTTTCTTTGAAAAGATTCATAAAGGTTAATACGGCTTGTCAGTCCTCATCGTCCGTAATTCCTCGACGGATTAAACTATCTCTCATTGAAGGACTATCATAACGAGCATTTTTTTCAGCTATTAACAGGATAAAATGACTAGCTGTTTCTAATTGATATTGCGCTCCCCATGCGACTTCTTTTAGCTTGGCTTTGATTTCTTCGTTCTCCAAGACGACAAAACGCCATCCCTCTAAGCCAACTGATGAAGGCTTCGCCATGCTGCATCTAAAATAAGATTAAGGTCTTCATCAGTAATTTTTGTATTATTATACACGCGGACAGCTGTTCTAAAATCAAAAGCTGCCCGTAATTTTTGCTTCATTTCGTCGTTAGACATAAGAACCTCCTAAGAATTTCTAAAATTATCATAGCATAATGCAAATGAGAAAACAATTTCTGGACATGGTAGATTGGGGAAAGTACTAGCCGTTTTCTAAGGTAGAGGAAATGTAAACTAATACTAATAAGAAGATGAGAAGTTGCAGATATGAATAATTTCTGGTCAGTGACTTATCTGCTAGGTGAACAGCCTGAACCTTTGCACTATGATCATGGCTTTGGAACTTTCAAACATAGACAGGCTTCAGGAACAGCTGTGACATATTTTATACATAAGTTGTCCTTATCGAAAAAGTTTCTGACATATTACCTCTGACAAGCTGTTTTAATAATAGGATAAGAACTTTAATACCTGTAGCAACTTTTTCAGGAATAAAAATATTTAATTTACTAGAGAAAGAAATGGGGTTGATGACTACTGTGAATAAATCAAGAAGTGTTAACTGTTTTCCTTTTACATAAGGAAATTTTTCAAATTTTAATTAATGTAACCGTTTGCTAAAATGGGAGTATGAAATAATAGGAGGATTTGAACATGTCGAAATTACCAGATAGCTTTTTATGGGGTGGCGCAGTTGCTGCTCACCAACTCGAAGGAGGATGGCAAGAAGGTGGTAAAGGATCAAGTGTAGCAGATGTGATGACATCTGGCAGTCATGGTGTCCCTCGTGAAATTACAGCCGGCGTTTTAGAAGGCAAGTATTATCCAAATCATGAAGCTATTGATTTTTATCATCGTTACAAAGATGATATTAAACTCTTTGCTGAAATGGGCTTTAAATGTTTCCGGACATCGATTGCTTGGACACGTATTTTTCCTAAAGGGGATGAGTTGGAGCCAAATGAAGAAGGACTTCAATTCTATGATGACTTATTTGATGAATGTTTGAAATATGGCATTGAACCTGTTATTACACTTTCTCATTTTGAGTTACCTTATCATTTAGTAACTGAGTATGGTGGTTTTACAAACCGTAAAGTGATTGATTTCTTTGTCCGTTTTGCAGAAACTGTCTTTACTCGTTACAAAGACAAAGTAAAATATTGGATGACCTTCAATGAAATCAATAACCAAGCCAACTATATGGAGGATTTTGCACCATTTACAAACTCAGGTATTGTTTATAAAGAAGGTGACGACCGTGAAGCAATCATGTATCAAGCGGCGCATTATGAGCTCGTTGCTGCTGCGCGTGCGACAAAAATTGGTCACCAGATTAATCCTGATTTTGAAATTGGCTGTATGATTGCTATGTGTCCTATTTATCCAGCAACCTGCAAACCAGCAGATATTTTAATGGCCCAAAAAGCCATGCAAAAACGTTATTACTTTACAGATGTCCATGTCCATGGTTACTACCCACAACATATTTTGAACTATTGGAAACGTAAAGGGATTACTGTTGACTTTACTGAAGAAGATAAAAAGGATTTGATGGAAGGAACTGTTGACTATATTGGTTTCTCTTATTACATGTCCTTTGCCATTGATTCTCATCGTCCAAACAACCCATATTATGACTACTTAGAAACAGAAGACCTTGTCAAAAACAATTACGTTGCTGCCTCTGATTGGGACTGGCAAATTGACCCAGAAGGACTTCGTTATTCCTTGAATTGGTTCACAGATATGTATCACCTTCCTTTGTTTATTGTTGAGAATGGCTTTGGCGCAATAGACAAATTAGCAGCTGATGGCATGGTTCACGATGATTACAGAATCGACTACTTAGGTGCCCATATTAAAGAAATGATTAAAGCTGTTGATGAAGATGGCGTTGATTTAATAGGCTACACACCTTGGGGATGTATTGACTTAGTGTCAGCTGGAACAGGTGAAATGCGTAAACGCTACGGCTTTATCTATGTCGATAAAGATGATCAAGGTAATGGAACTTATGAACGCTCACCTAAATTATCATTTAATTGGTACAAAGAAGTGATTGCAAGTAACGGCGAAAACTTATAGGTTGCTTAATGATATTATTCCTTACAATTATCATGGCAGCTTTATTAGCTGGCTTTATTCAGGGAGTGACTGGTTTTGGAGCTGGCATTGTATTAATGAGTGTTTTGCCCTATTTGCTTCTTTTACCCAAAGCTGCAGCACTTACCAATGCGGTAGCTGTTTCACTGACAATCATAATGGTTTACCATTATCGAAAATACATTCGGTTTAAATTAATAGTTTGGCCAACGCTTTTCTATATTGTTGGTAGTTCCTTAGCTATTCACCTGTCAAAAAGCCTAGATATTAATTTTTTGAAAATTATCTTCGCTATATTTTTAATTGCCTTGGTCTTCTATTTTTCGACATTTTCACAAAAAATAACTATCTCAGCTAATTTTTTGAGTATGTTTCTTTGTGGCTTTGTATCAGGTATCTGTGATGGTCTCTTTGCCATTGGTGGTCCTCTAATGGTCTTATTCTTCTTAGCTGTTACTGAGAATCAAAGAGACTATCTAGCCAATTTACAAGTTGTTTTTTTAATCTCAGGCAGTTATAATCTGATTTTTAGAGCAGCACAAGGGATACTCACACTCGATTTATTACTACTATCATTAGTAGGAATAGCAGCCATTATAATTGGTTTATTAATTGCTAATCGTATTGTTGACCGTTTAGATGCAAAAATGTTACAACAGATGACCTATTTATTGATAGCAGTCTCAGGGGCTATCACTCTAATCACAACTTTGTTTTAGGTGATCATCTATTCTATTAAAGCTTGAAATTCATCTAGTTTGCAGTTCTAGATGGATTTTTTATCAAAATATTGACAACGTTTTCAAAAGGAGTTATAATTTTTTTGAAAATTAATAGTAATAAGGAGACAAATCATGTTAGAGGTATTATTAATTATTACTTCATTAATACTGTTTGCTTTACTGATTATTAGTATCATTAGAAATCAATTGCTGGCTAGTAGACGAATCGGCCACCATTACTTAGTGCGTTTTGATCAAGTGTCTAAACCAATTGATTTATGGACAAATCGCAATGTTTTGGAAAACGTTAAAATCATTAGTGATCATAAGGAGCAGGGACTTTATTCCGTTCAGTCCCCATTAAGTGATACCAAATTAAAAGAAATCCTTATGTCAGAATATCATCTCACCCTATCACAAGTGATGGTTTCATCACTCCAATTATCACCATAAGCTAAAAATGTTAACAGTAATCAGTTGATTATTGTTTTTTTATTTGACCAATTAGTCAACGTGAATGATTTCCGTAGTAATACGGAAATAGTAGCGATTGTAAATGTAAACGCATACATATATAATGAAGATACAAAATAAAAAAAAAAAACAGGAGGCAGTCAAAATGACTAAAGCATTAATAATCTGTGCTGGGGGGATGTCATCATCTCTCATTGCTAAAAAAACACAAACCTTACTAGCTCAGCAAGGAGTTGATGTTGAAATGAATGCAGTTGGTGTTCCTGAAGGCGGAAAACTTATTGCATCATCTGCTTATGATTTATATCTAGTAAGTCCTCAAACAAAAATGCATTTCAAACAATTTGCTGATGCTGCTGCCAAGGTCAATAAACCAGTTGTTCAAATTCCACCACAAGCATACATTCCAATTCCAATGGGGATTGAAAAAATGGCAGCTCTTGTTAAAGAAAATATCTAAATTTTAATATTCTGAAATTTTAGTATAATAAGGATGATATCTTTTCTAAAGGAGACAAGACATGTTAGGTCAAAAAGAAAAACTTATCTTACACTACTTATACCAAAATCGAGGAAGATATGTTACTAGTAAAGAATTGTCAGAATATCTAAAGTGTTCCGACAGAACAGTTAGAACATATATCAAATCTTTATTAAGCTTTATTAACGAAGGGGACCATATTAGGATAAATTCTAAGCAAGGCTATGGTTATCAGTTAGACCTAACTGAAGAATCCGCTTATGCTAATTTAATCTCTGATAATAATATACAGGTGGGGACAGAAAATATTGATATCTCTGACCGTCACAATTTTATCATCAATAAATTAATTTTTGAACAGGAAGATGTATTCTTTGATGATTTGATGGATCAATTATATGTCAGTCGGTCAACGCTATCTTCAGATTTTAAAAAAATAAGAAATGAACTCGCGCACTATCAATTGACAATAGAAAGTCGAGCTAATAAAGGTGTCTATGTTAGTGGCGCTGAACATGATAAGCGCCACTTTATTATGGACTATTTTTATAGTGGTCATTTCTTAAAAAATATTCATCAATATATTGGAGATGATTTCTTTAAGCTTCCAATTAGTTTTGAAGAACTAACTATTATTGTGTTAGATGAATGTAGAAGTCAGTATTTAAAATTATCTGATTTTGTAATACAGAACTTAATTGTCCATATTGCTTTAGCTATTTCTCGTGTCAAAGATGGGTTTGAAATTTCTGAATTACATATTGATAATGACAAGTTCAGGAAAGAAATTGGAGTTGCAAGACAAATCTTGAAACGCGTGCAGCGGGTAACAAATACGATATTTCCTGATGAAGAAATCAACTATATTGCCCTTCATCTGATTTCAGAAAGCAGTCATTCGGCTAAAGTAGATGATCTAGAAGTGATTAGTATGCGTCAAGATTTGGTCGAAGCTGCAAATGCTATTGATTTGCATTATGGGTATCAATTCAGTCAAGATTTTACTTTTCTAGAAGGACTATTGAAACACTTAGAAGTCTTATTAGAAAGAGTGAGAAATGGTGTTCGCCTAGATAATCCTTTATTGGATGATATTCAAGCACAGTACAAAGAAGCCTTTCTCGTCTCAAGAAGTTTAATGAGTCATCTAAGATATTTCAAAGACTTTAGCTTGTCTGATGATGAGATCGCATATGTTTCCTTACATATCTTAGCAGGGATTGAACGGTTTTATCAAAGTCATAAACTAAATGCCTTGGTTATTTGTGCTACTGGATATGGCAGTGCTCAGATGCTACGAATGCGCTTAGAAAATGAATTATCTCGTCAACTCAATATTGTTAATCTAGTTGGCTATTATGATATTACAGATGACAAACTAGAGGGAATTGATGTCATTATTTCAACAATTGATTTATCTAATTTAGTCTTTTCTATTCCCGTATTTACAGTTAGCGTTTTTTTAAACGACGAAGAGGTTAAACAATTAAAGACTCAATTGATCAGAGTTGAAAGTAAGCGATTCGGTCATGATACTCGAACGAATCAATTGCAACTTAATGACATCATTGATCACCATTTTTCAAACGAAGCATTTATGGTTTTAAAGGACTGTGATAAGCAAACAGTAATTGACAAGTTAGTTAATGCTTTAGATCAACAAGATATTGACAATTATCAAATCTCAATGAAAGAGTTAATTGCTAGCAGAGAATCTATGAGTACTGTTATCTTTGATCAGGATATAGCTGTTCCGCACCCTTTAAAGTCTTTAGACAAAAAAGCAAAAATTGGGATTGCGATTATTCCTGATGGCATTTATTGGGAAGAAGGGTTTGAACATATCACATTTGTTTTCCTTGTCTCACCATCTATTTATAAGAATGATGGATTAGCAGAAATGACCAAATTAATTGTCAATTTGACGGAAAAGCCACTTATCAAAGAGAAATTGCTCAGCTGTAAAGATTTTGATAGCTTTAAAAAAATATTATTAACATTGAAATAGGAGATATATATGACAAACGAGGAAGTACAAATGGCTGCATTTGAAATTATTCTAAACAGTGGTAATTCAAGAACGATTGTTCATGAAGCCTTTGCCGCTATGCGTGAGGGCGAATTTGATAGAGCATCAGAGTTACTAGAATCAGCAAATGAGGAATTATTATTAGCACACAAAGCTCAAACACACCTACTGCAAGAATACGCAGGCGGAACTGAAATTACAATGGAAATAATAATGGTTCATGCACAAGACCATTTGATGACAACGATGACACTTCGTGAGGTCGCTATTGAAATGCTGGAATTGTATAAACGTATTAAGTGAATCTAATAAAGGAGTAGAGAGATGACAAGGAACGATAAGAAAAGAGTAGAGTCTTTTCGACAGAAAAATGCAATAAAAACAATGTATTATACCAGATACTTTTTAGTTCGCTATGTTGTGACATTCTTCTTTTTTATCAATCTTTACTGGGCAGTGTCATTATACTTATTACATACATTAGCATCAATTATTTTACCAATACTATTAGGACTTTTTGCTGGAGTAGCGATGTGGGAACAATATCAAATGTTCACTACAGAGCAACCTAAAGCAAAGTATAGTAAGGCTTTTTTTAAAACAATAATTGCGGTAAATGGTTGTTTAGGCCTGCTAACTTTAGCTGGGCAATCGCGTGTTTTATTTCCCTTCTTTAACGAGACATTTTCAACAAGACTCTTTATTGTAGGGATATTAATTATTGGGGCATTACTATCTTTCTGGATGTTAGTTAAAATTAGCCGTATCGATGCCAATAAAGATAGACAATATGTCAGAATTAATCGTTATTTAGCATCACTAAACCTTAGCAAACATTATTAATGTAAATAAATTAGGAGGTAAGATTAATGTTTGAATTTTTAGAGAAGTACCTCATGGGGCCGATGGGAGTTGTTTCTACTTGGCGTCCTGTACGTGCAATTGTAGCCGCTGGGATGGCAAGTATCCCACTGACAATTGTTGGTTCTGCATTTTTGGTTTTAGGAGTTCTTCCTCAAGCCTTCTCATTTTTAGCACCACTTTGGGCATCTTCATTTGATTTAGTATCAGCTTTAACTTTAATGGCTTACAAATGTTCAATGGGGATTTTAACCCTTTACTTCGCACTAGTTATTGGTTATGAATACACTAAGATTTATGCTGAAGAAGATGGTCTAAACTTGAACCCACTTAATGGTGGTATCCTTTCAGTATTTGCTTTCTTTATGACCATTCCTGAATTAACTTTCACAAAAGGGAAAATGGCATTAATTACTGCAGAAGGAACAATTAATGGCTGGTCTGTCGGTGGCGATAGCTTAGCGCGTTTATCAACTTCGGGTCTATTTACAGGTATCTTAATGGCAATGCTTGCCGTCCAATTGTACCGTCTTTGTGTTGTGAAAAACTGGGTGGTTAAAATGCCAGAAGCCGTTCCAGAAGGTGTATCACGTTCATTTACAGCTTTAATTCCAGCTTTCGTGGTTGCCATTACAGTTATCTTAATCAATGGTGCTTTCATCATGATGGGAACTGACATCTATAAAGTTATCGCCATTCCATTTGGTTTCGTTAAAAATATTACCAACTCAATTGGTGGTGTTATTGTAATCTACTTCCTAGTTCACGCTTTATGGTTAGTTGGTATCCATGGTGCAAATATTATCATGGGACTTGTTAATCCAATCCTTCTTGCAAACATGGCGGAAAACGTAAACGGTGCTCACTTTGCTTTTGCTGGTGAATTTACAAATGCTTATGTTACAATTGGTGGTTCAGGTGCTACTCTTGGTGTATGTATCTTTATGGCATTCCTTGCAAAATCAGAACAACTAAAAATGTTAGGTCGGGCAGCAATTGGTTCTTCAATCTTTAATATCAATGAACCTCTTATCTTCGGTCTTCCAATCGTTTATAACCCTATTTTAGCAATTCCATTTATGTTAGCCCCAGTAGTAACAGCTGTGTTAGCATACGTAGTGATTAACTTGAACATTGTTAAAGAAGCAATCGTTCAAACGCCTTGGCCAACTCCTGGTGGATTTGGTGCCTTTATCGGTTCAGGTGGCGATATTAAAGCAGCTATTCTTTCAATAGTATGTATTGTTGTCGCATTTGTAATCTGGTTCCCATTCATCAAGTATTATGATAATAAACTAGTTGCAGAAGAAAAAGCAAATGCTGTTGAAGCTGCAATTGCATAATTCACTAAACACCTCAACTCACTTAGTGAATTGAGGTGTTTTCTTTTCAATTTTAGGAGATTAAAATGGGACAATTAGGAATTTCTGTTTACCCGTCAAAATCAAGTATGGCTGAAATGAAAGCTTATATTGATTTGGCACATAGCTATGGCTATACACGTTTATTTACCTCAATGTTAGAAGTAGCAGACAATGCTCAAGTAACGCTTGCAACCTTTAAAGAAATTATCCAATATGGAAATGAGAAAGGTTTTAAAACGTCTTTGGATGTTAATCCAAAACTCTTCAAAGCACTTGATATTACTTATAAGCAACTAGACATTTTTGCTGATATGGGCATTGATGCCCTTCGCCTTGATGAGGGATTCACAGGTTATGAAGAAGCCATGTTAACCCATAATCCATTTAAGATCAAAATTGAACTAAATATCTCAAGAGGTCAGCATTACATCGATATGGTTAACGATTTTGGTCCCAACCGAGATCTCTTGATTGGGTCACATAATTTTTACCCACAAGCCTATACAGGGCTAGCCTTTGATTATTTCGTCGAAACAGCCAAGCAGTACAAAGCCTATAATCTAAAAACCGCAGCCTTTATTGATAGCCCAGAAGGCAAAATTGGCCCTTGGCCACTTTCAGACCGGATGGTCTCAGCAGAAATCCAAAGAGAGATGTCATTGGCTGCTCAAGTTTCCTTATTGAAGATGACGGGTTACATTGATGATATGTTAATCTCATCATCACTCCTCTCTGAAGAAGATTTGAGAACAGTAGCTGAAAGCTTCAAAGCAAGTTTGCCAATTCTACCAGTGCAACTTATGGAAGAATTAACTGACCTTGAAAAGGAAATCCTTCTAAACAATCAACACCTCTATCGTGGGGATAAATCTGATTATATGATTAGATCCAGTCAACCAAGGGTAACCTATAAAGCGCATACCATTGCCCCTAAAAATACTGTGGACATTAAACGTGGCATGGTGACAATTGGTAATGATTTGGCTGGGCAATATAAAGGCGAGTTACAGGTTGCTCTTAAAAATCGACCAAATGATGGTCGTCAAAATGTGGTCGCAAGCCTTCCAGATGAGAATTTAGCCTTGCTCGATTTACTGAAGGTTTGGCATAGTTTTAACGTTAAAGAAAATTAAAAAATCAAGTCCAAGAGACTTGATTTTTTTAGCCTTCAAAATAGAGTAGTTCTTTTGGTGTTTTGGTAAATGGTTGGAAGCCATCTTTTGTGACATAGCCACAATCTTCAATACGCACGCCAACTTTTCCAGGGATATAAATACCAGGTTCGATAGAAAAACACATCCCTTCCTCAATTATCATATCATTGCCTTCCATAATTGATGGGAATTCATGGACATCCATTCCAAGGCCATGCCCAAGACGATGGTTAAAGTACTCACCATATCCAGCTTTTTCAATAACACTACGAGCAGCAGCATCAACTTGGGCAGCTGTAACACCGGGTTTGACAAATGCTTGGGCAGCTAACTGTGCTTCTAAACAGAGGTTATAGATATCAATTTTAAATTGATCGGGTTTACCAACGGCAACTGTACGCGTCATATCACTAGTATAACCTAGAGTTTCAACGCCTAAATCAAATAGTAGTAGGGCATTATTTTCGATGTTATTTGTTCCTGGAATGCCATGCGGATTAGCAGCATTATCACCGGTTAAAACCATTGTATCAAAGCTCATTTTATTAATGCCTTGTTTTTTCATTTCAAATTCAATTTGAGCAATAATATCAGTTTCTGTTACATTGAGTGAGATGTTTTCAAAACCAATTTGGATAGCTTTATCAGCAAAATCCCCAGCAATTAACATTTTCTGAATTTCATCCTCTGACTTAATCAGACGCATTCTTTGAATAAAAGGACTGAGATTATCAAATCGACCAGTAAAAATAGTTTGCAAACCTTGGAATTTTGTCACATTCAAGTGATCAAACTCTGCATAAATGTGTTTAGCATTGCGAATTGGTAACGCTTCTTTAATTTTCTCCCAAGGATTTTCAGCATCTAAGTAGCCTTGAACAGTAAATGAGACAATCGATTTTGCTCGAGCAACTTCTAAAGCGGGAACAAATAATAATGGTGTTTGTTCATTAAAAACAAGTAAGAACATTTGTCTTTCATGAGGGTCACAATCAAATCCAGTAAGATAATTGACTGTAACAGGATCTGAGAAGATGGCTAATTCAGCTTTTTCTTCTTTTAAAAAGTGACGAATCTTATCTAATTTAGTCATGGGATACCTTCTTTCTTTCTCTATTTTTTCAAAAATAGTCCAAAATTGCAAGCTTTCTCTCATTTATTGAAAAAGTTTTCAAAATCTGCTCTTTTTTACTTGAAAGTGTTTACAAAACATGCTAGAATTAGTTTTGAAAGCGTAATTTTCAAATAGAAAGGAAGATAAAAATAATGAACACAGATGATACAATTACGATTTATGACGTTGCTCGTGAAGCTGGTGTATCCATGGCAACAGTAAGTCGTGTTGTCAACGGAAACAAAAACGTTAAAGAAAATACTCGCAAAAAAGTATTGGAAGTTATTGACCGTTTAGATTATCGTCCTAATGCAGTTGCTCGTGGATTAGCAAGTAAAAAAACAACTACAGTAGGTGTGGTAATTCCGAACATTGCCAATAGTTATTTTTCAATTTTAGCAAAAGGTATCGACGATATTGCAGCAATGTATAAGTACAATATTGTGCTTGCCTCAAGTGATGAAGATGATGATAAAGAGGTAAATGTTGTTAATACCTTATTTGCAAAACAAGTAGATGGTATTATCTTCATGGGACATCATTTAACAGAAAAAATTCGTGCCGAGTTTTCTCGCTCTCGTACACCAATCGTTTTAGCTGGAACAGTTGACCTTGAGCACCAATTGCCAAGTGTTAACATCGATTATAAAGCAGCTGTTTCAAATGTTATTGATATTTTAGCAGAAAATCATCAAAAGATTGCATTTGTTTCAGGACCATTGATTGATGATATTAATGGAAAAGTAAGATTACATGGCTATAAAGAAGGGCTTAAGAAAAATCAGTTGGACTATAAAGAGGGGTTAGTTTTTGAAGCTAATTACTCTTATAAGGAAGGCTATGAATTGGCACAGCGCGTTATTAATTCTGGAGCTACTGCAGCCTATGTCGGTGAAGATGAATTAGCCGCAGGCTTGCTTAATGGTTTGTTTGCAGCTGGGAAAAGTGTTCCTGAGGACTTTGAAATTATTACAAGTAATGACTCACCAGTTGTGGACTATACAAGACCAAACTTGTCTTCGATCAGTCAACCTGTTTATGACTTAGGTGCTGTCAGCATGCGTATGTTGACAAAAATCATGAACAAAGAGGATTTAGAAGAAAAAGAAATTCTATTGAACCATGGTATTAAACGCCGCGGCACAACAAAATAGTAAATCTACCTGAAAGGGTAGATTTTTTTAGAAAAGAGACCATTATGACAAATGATTTAATTTTACAAGCTTTTGAATGGTATTTACCAGCCAACCATGGCCATTGGCAATTATTACAATCAGCAATACCTGAATTTAAAGAACTGGGGATTAGTAAAATTTGGTTGCCACCAGCCTTTAAAGGCACCGGAAGTGATGATGTAGGGTATGGAGTCTATGATCTTTTTGACCTAGGTGAATTTGACCAAAATGGAACTATTCCAACAAAATATGGCAGTAAAGATGATTATCTAGCTCTTGTTTTGGCTTTAAATGAAGCTGGTATTCAGCCGATTGCAGATATTGTTTTAAATCATAAAGCAAATGGGGATCGTAAAGAAACTTTTTATGTTTTGAAAATGAATCCAGATAACCGCCAAGAAGCTATTTCTGAGCCATTTGAGATGGAGGGATGGACTGGCTTTAATTTCCCAGGTCGAAATGATAAGTATAATAACTTCAAATGGCATTGGTATCATTTTAGTGGTTTAGATTATGATGTACGCCATAACGAAATTGGCATCTATCAAATTACCGGCGATAATAAAGGATGGGCAAATCAAGAAGTAGTTGACAATGAGAAAGGTAATTTTGATTACCTGATGTTTAATGATATTGATTTTAGTCACCCTGAGGTTAGAGATCACTTGAAAGAGTGGGTTAAATGGTTTCTTGATAAAACTCAAATTAAAGGCTTTAGATTGGATGCTGTTAAACATATTGATGCTAATTTTATGAGGGATTTTATTGTCTTTATCCAGGAAGAAATTGATGCCAATTTTTATGTTTTTGGTGAATATTGGAAAGATGACTTTGAAGCTACTCAGCATTACCTTGATGTAATTGATTATAAATTTGATCTTTTTGATGTTGCATTACATATGAATTTTTTCCAAGCCTGCCAGGCAGGGAATCATTTTGATATGAGACAAGTATTTGATGGCACTCTTGTACAAAGTCATCCCATGCAAGCAATCACCTTTGTTGACAATCACGATACTCAAAAAGGTCAGTCATTACAAAGCGCTATTGAAGATTGGTTTAAGCCAATTGCTTATGCTTTAATTATGCTACGTCAAAGTGGTTTACCCTGTCTTTTCTATGGTGATTACTATGGTATAGAAGGAGATGGCGTTTTTCAACCATCTTTCAAAAACGATATTGATCGACTAGCACATCTTAGAAAATATTTTGCTTATGGTCAAGAAGTAGACTATTTTGATCATGCTAATTGTATTGGATGGACACGACTTGGTGACGAGGAGCATCAATCTGCTTTAGCAGTGGTTGTAAGTAATGGTGATAAAGGTTGGAAACATATGGAAGTTGGCCAACTCTATGCTGGTCAAACCTTTATTGACTATATGGGTAATTGTCTTGAAGAAATTACTATTGCTGAAGATGGCTGGGCTGATTTTCAAGTTCAAGCTGGTTCAGTCTCAGCCTGGATTCCAAAAGATAAAATTCAATAATGAAAGTCAGCCTTTTGGCTGATTTTTTTCTTATTAGTGTCAAATTAGCTAAAATAAGCTATAATAGAGGATATGAGAGTCTTACTATATTTAGAAGCAGAAAACTATTTAAGCAAATCGGGTATTGGGCGTGCGATAAAGCACCAAGCTCGTGCCCTATCTTTAGTCGACCAAGACTATACTACTAATCCGAATGATGACTATGATTTAGTGCATATTAATACTTATGGCATTAAAAGTTGGTTATTACTGAATAAGGCCAAAAAATTAGGTAAAAAAGTCATAATGCATGGTCATTCAACACAAGAGGACTTTAGAAATTCTTTTATTTTCTCAAACCTGATGGCACCTATATTCAAACAATATTTATGTTTGTTTTATAAAAGGCTGATGCTATTATCACGCCAACGATTTATTCAAAGTCCTTACTTGAAAGTTACGGGATTACACAGCCTATTTTTCCAATTTCAAATGGCATTGATCTAGAGCGTTATGGAGCAGATCCTCTTAAGGAAGCGTCTTTTCGTGAGTACTTTAAGATTGAAGAAGGTCAAAAAGTAGTAATCGGAGCAGGGCTTTATTTTCTTCGCAAAGGGATTGATGATTTTGTTAAAGTGGCGGAGCAAATGCCAGATGTCCGTTTTATTTGGTTTGGGGAAACAAATAAATGGATTATTCCTGCAGAGGTTCGTCAGTTAGTTGAGCATAATCATCCTAAGAATCTTCTTTTTCCTGGTTATATTAAAGGGGATGTTTATGAAGGAGCTATGACAGCGGCGGATGCTTTTTTCTTCCCGAGCCGAGAAGAAACAGAAGGAATTGTTGTGCTTGAAGCTTTAGCTAGTGAACAAAATATTCTGGTTCGTGATATTCCTGTTTATCAGGGATGGATTGATCACAACTGTGTCGAACTTGCCAGTGATGTTGATGGCTTTGTTGAAGGTTTGAAAAAGATATTTTCTGGCAAAAATGATAAGACACAGGCTGGCTACCAAGTTGCCCAAAGTCGAAGTATAGAAAAAATTGCCGTCCAATTAGTGGAGGCTTATCAAAAAGTAATGGAGTTATAAGATGCGTGTAGGTCTATTTACAGACACCTATTTCCCCCAAGTATCAGGTGTAGCAACCAGTATCCGAACCTTAAAGGAAGAACTGGAAAAACAAGGACATGAGGTTTATGTCTTCACAACAACAGATAAAAATGTTAAACGCTTTGAAGATCCGACAATCATTCGGCTACCTAGCGTTCCTTTTGTGTCCTTTACGGATAGACGTGTTGTCTACCGTGGTTTAATTTCCTCTTATAAAATTGCAAAGCAGTATGATTTAGACATTATCCATACTCAAACAGAATTCAGTTTAGGCTTACTAGGAAAAATGGTTGGCAAAGCCTTAAGAATTCCTGTTGTCCATACCTATCATACCCAGTATGAGGACTATGTTGGTTATATCGCAAATGGAAAACTAATTCGTCCAAGTATGATTAAGCCGATTCTAAAAGGCTATTTAAAGGACTTGGATGGTGTGGTCTGTCCAAGCCCAATAGTACTCAATTTATTAGATGGTTATGATGTGAAAATTCCCAAACGTGTTATTCCAACGGGAATTCCTTTAGAAAAATATATTCGTGATGATATTAATCAAGAAGATGTCGATCAGTTGAAAAATGATTTAGGAATTGCGACGGATGACGTGTTTTTATTAAGTCTATCACGTATTTCATATGAAAAAAATATTCAAGCCATTATCAAACAATTTCCAAATGTTTTATCTGAAAATAAGAAAGTCAAATTAGTGATTGTCGGAAATGGTCCTTATCTAGCTGATCTTCAAACATTAGCTGAGGATCTTGATTTGACAGATCATGTCATTTTTACTGGTATGGTTCCGCATGATAAAGTTGCTCATTACTATAAAGCTTGTGATTTCTTTGTCAGTGCATCGACTAGTGAAACGCAAGGGTTAACTTATATTGAAAGTTTAGCTAGTGGGAAACCGATCATTGCTCATGGAAATCCTTACCTAGATGATCTTATTTCTGACCGTATGTTTGGAACCTTATTTTATCATGAAGATGAGCTAGCTGATGCTATCCTTGATGCGGTTCTAGAGACTCCTGACATGGATAGTGACTTACTGTCAGAAAAACGTTATGACATTTCGTCAGAACATTTTGGTCAATCGATTTATACCTTTTATTTAGATACCATTATTGGTAAGTCTTCAAAAGGAAGTAAAAAATTATCTCTTTATATGAATAGTAAGAAAAGGGAGCCTTTGAAATTAGTTCAAGACGCAACTTATTTACCTAAACAGGCAGCCAAAGTGACCGTTTCGACCTCTGCAAAAGTTGTCAAGGCACCATTAAAACTCGTTAATGCTATCAAGGACTTTTTAAATTAGGGCATCTTATTAAAGAAAATCAGACTTAGACCTTGAATAATTCTAAAATATTGTTATAATAATTTGGAAGACATGTTAGGTTAGATGATCATTAAGCGAGTGCTGGTTGGTGAAAAGAGCACAAAAATGTCTAGTTTAATACTACTTCCTAAGTTTTTATGCAAACATAAAAGGGTGGTTCCCTTATCACCAATCAGAGGTTCAAGGCATGCTTTTTTGTCTTGAATAAATGAAGGTGGAACCACGCAACCGCGTCCTTTTTAGGATGCGGTTTTTCTGTTTTTAATGTCGGAATGGTCATCACTATCGCTAACAGTCACAATACAAATGATAAAGGAGAAAACAATGATTAAAATAACATTTCCAGATGCACAGTACGCGAATTTGAATCTGGTGTGACAAGTTTTGAGATTGCACAGTCAATTTCAAATTCATTAGCTAAAAAAGCTTTAGCAGGAAAATTTAACGGGCAATTGATTGACACAACTCGTCCAATTGAAGAAGATGGAGCAATTGAAATCGTTACCCCTGATCATGAAGATGCTTTTGGCGTTCTTCGTCATTCGGCAGCACATTTATTTGCACAAGCTGCAAAACGTCTTTTCCCAGAAATCCATCTTGGTGTTGGTCCAGCCATTGCTGAGGGATTCTACTATGATACAGATAACCAAGCTGGTCAGATTTCAAACGAAGACCTTCCTCGCATTGAAGAAGAGATGAAAAAAATTGTTAAAGAAAACTTCCCATGTATCCGTGAAGAAGTATCCAAAGAAGAAGCACTAGAAATCTTCAAAGACGATCCTTACAAGGTTGAATTAATCAGTGAACACGCTGATGATGCAGCAGGACTTACAATTTACCGTCAAGGGGAATTTGTTGACTTATGTCGTGGCCCTCATGTGCCATCAACAGGACGCATTCAAGTTTTCCATCTTCTCAATGTGGCTGGTGCATACTGGCGTGGTAATAGTGATAATACCATGATGCAACGTGTTTACGGGACTGCCTGGTTTGATAAAAAAGATCTAAAAGCCTACTTGACTCGCCTTGAAGAAGCAAAAGAGCGTGACCACAGAAAACTTGGTAAAGAACATGATTTATTCATGATTAGCCAAGAAGTAGGACAAGGTCTACCTTTTTGGTTACCTAATGGGGCGACAATTCGTCGCACACTTGAACGTTACATCACTGATAAAGAATTAGCATCAGGATACCAACATGTTTATACACCACCGTTGGCTTCTGTTGAGCTCTACAAAACATCAGGTCATTGGGAACACTACCAAGAAGACATGTTTCCGACAATGGATATGGGTGATGGCGAGGAATTTGTTCTCCGTCCAATGAACTGTCCTCACCATATTCAGGTTTATAAAAACCATGTCCATTCTTACCGTGAGTTACCTATTCGAATCGCTGAGCTTGGGATGATGCACCGCTACGAGAAATCAGGTGCACTATCAGGACTTCAACGGGTACGTGAGATGACTCTTAATGACGGGCACCTATTCGTCACACCAGAGCAAATCCAGGAAGAATTCCAACGTGCACTTCAATTAATCATCGATGTTTATGAGGACTTTAATCTAACAGATTATCGTTTCCGTTTGTCATACCGTGATCCTAAGGATACAGAAAAATATTATGATAATGATGAAATGTGGGAAAATGCTCAAGGTATGTTAAAAGCTGCTCTTGATGAAATGGGTGTTGACTACTTTGAAGCAGAAGGAGAAGCAGCCTTCTACGGTCCTAAACTTGATATCCAAGTTAAGACAGCCCTTGGGAATGAAGAAACATTGTCAACTATTCAGTTAGACTTCTTACTGCCAGAACGTTTTGACCTTAAGTATATTGGTGCTGATGGGGAAGAACACCGACCAGTAATGATTCACCGTGGTGTTATTTCAACAATGGAACGCTTTACTGCAATTCTAATTGAAACTTACAAAGGGGCTTTCCCTACTTGGCTAGCACCTCATCAAGTAACTGTCATTCCAATTTCTAATGAGGCTCATATTGATTACGCTTGGGAGGTGGCTAAGACACTTCGTGACCGTGGCGTTCGTGCAGATGTGGATGATCGAAATGAAAAAATGCAGTACAAAATTCGTGCATCACAAACTAGCAAAATTCCTTATCAATTAATCGTTGGTGATAAAGAAATGGAAGATAAAGCTGTTAACGTCCGTCGTTATGGTAGCAAAGCAACTCATACAGAAAGTATCGAGGAATTTGTTGAAACTATTTTAGCTGATATTGCACGCAAGTCTAGGCCGACGACTATTGTTTCCTAATCAGTCTCTCAAAACCATATGATATTGATGCCTTTAAGTGGTCGATGTCATATGGTTTTATTTTGATTACTAGTCTTTAAAGTCAAATATAAGTGTTAGATGGATTTTATAGTACCACCATATCCTGCAAGAAATTCAGTTTGTTGAAGTGGTAATCTTAGTGTTGACTGATATCGGAATTAACAATGCAGAAAGCTCTCAAAACAATTAAATAACGAATCGTTTGATTTTATTGTATAAAACCATTTTTTTAGATAGCACAGGGCAGAAAAAAGCTAGAATTACCTGTGCTGTTTAGCAGACGTTTTTGGAGATAAATAATATAATTCCAACAAAGTTCGTGCATCTAGAACGGTAAAACAGTCTCAAAATTCTTAGAAATTCAAAACGGGTTTGTTCAATTGTTGTCATGATATTAGTAGTACTGACAAGTTCTCTTATAATTGTCGAATAAAGAAGTTCTTTGTAACATTTTTTCCAGTTTTTTTGAGGGGAACGCGTACCATTCTTTCAATTTTTTATCAAACAAGATATTTTTCTGTTTGTCCTAACGGGGCTATTATCACTTTCGATTGATACGTAAAAATTTTTAATTCTAAAAGAGTTGACAAAAATGAAAAACCATGATAAGCTTAACCAGTTAAACATAAACCGGTTAAGCATTAACCAACAAAGTAAGTGGCAAAATATTGTTGTGAAGAGTGCAATCAGCTATTTTAATATAACTAAAATGTGTCATATGATAGCTAGTTTTTATTGTTGAATCCTGATCAGGAACAGGTGGAATTTAGAAAACCTTTATGTGAAACCATTGAAAAAATGAGAAAGAAGTTCTTAATAGAAGCTAAGTGTAAGGAGAATTTAAATGAATAAAAAACAAAGGATTATCTATTCAGCAGCGACTGTTTTGCTAGCTACTAGTTTTGGAGTCTACCACTTTACTAAACAAACTAGTCTAGGAAAGACTGATGGTACCAAAGTTTCATATGTTAAGTCGGATAAGTCAAATGAAAAAGGGGCTAAACAAGGCAACAAAACAATAGACCAGATTAATTCTGAAGAAGGTATCTCAGCAGAACAAATTGTTATTAAAATTACAGACCAAGGCTATGTGACCTCCCATGGGGATCACTTTCATTTCTACAATGGTAAGGTTCCTTTTGATGCTCTGATTAGTGAAGAACTTTTAATGACAGATCCTCAGTATCGTTTCAAAGAATCAGACTGTGTTAATGAAGTCAAAGATGGCTGTATAATAAAGGTAAATGGAAAGTATTATCTTTATTTGAAACCGGGTAGCAAACGTGAAAATGTTCGTACTAAGGCACAAATTGCAAAGCAAGCAGAAAAAGGAGCTAAGGAAGCTAAACAACGAGGTATAAACAAGAGTTCTCATCTCAGTAAATCAGAGGCTAAAGCTGTTCAAACAGCTAAAAGTCAAGGTCGCTATACGACTGATGATGGATACATTTTTAGCCCGACAGATGTTATTGGAGATATGGGAGATGCCTTTTTAGTTCCTCATGGTAGTCATTTTCATTATATTCCTAAAAAGGATTTATCACCTAGTGAATTAGCTGCAGCTCAATCTTATTGGAATAGTAAGCAAGGAAAAGATACAGCGACAGCTGTTTTTAATCAAATTCACAAATCTCCAGGCAATCATTGGACAGGTAAAGACTCCTCAGGTCACGTATCACATTCTAATAATCCACTAACGCCTTCTCCAGGGGAGATTTTATTCCAAGTCTACCACGTCCAGAATTTGTTGGTAAGTCGTTTTCAGAGTTATTAGCAAAATTACATAGTATGGATATGCGACATCGTCATGTGGAAGGAGATGGGTTAGTTTTTGAACCAACCAAAGTGACAAAAGCAACGGAATTTGGTTATGTCTTACCTCATGGTGACCACTACCATATCATTCCTCGCAATCAGCTATCTCCTTTAGAAATAACTTTAGCGGATATGTATCTTGCTGGCCAAACTCATACCAGTCCAAATCAGCCAAATCAACCGAAAGAAAAAACTCCTGATAAAGATCAATCAGTAGAGCATCAATTTTTGGGGCACTCAATCACAGCTTATGGCAAAGGACTTGATGGCAAGCCTTATGATACGACTGATAACTATGTCTTCTCGAAGAATTCCATTAGTGATGTAGATTCTGGAGGAGTGACTGCCAAACATGGCGAACATTTCCATTACGTTGGCTTTGGTGAATTAGAACAAGATGAGCTTAATCAGGTAGAAGCTTGGTTGAAAGAAAAAGGTAAGGTAGATCAGATAGCATCTGCATTGACAAAAGATAAGCCCAACTCTTTGATTTTTGATGCCAAGCTAGTATCACGCAAAGTTAAAAAAGGGTCCCAAATTGGTTATATGATGTTGAAAGATGGTAAGGAGTTCTATTATGATCGGGAACAATTAGATTTGACACAGATTGCCTTTGCTGAAGAAAACCTAATGTTGAAAGATAAAGAAAATTATCTCTATGATGTTGTTGATACAGATGGGATTAAGCCAGAATTATTAGTAGATATAACGAGTCTACCGATGCATGCAGGAAATGCGACTTATGATACAGGTACAAGCTTTGTGATTCCTCATATTGATCATATCCATATGGTTGCTTATGACCAACTTACTAAGGAGCAGATTGCGACTGTTAAGTACGTCATGCTACATCCTAAGGATCGTCCTGCTGTGTGGTCAAGTGCTGGGCATAATCAAGTTCCTTCAAAAATTCCTAATGTGACACCAGTTGAAAAACGTGCTTCACTTATGAACTGGCAAATTATTCACTCGGCAGAAGAAGTGAAAGCCGCACTTAACAATGGACAATATGCGAAGCCAGATGGCTATATATTCAGTCCACAAGACGTACTTGATGAGGGAACTTTTAATTGGGGAACTTCTTACTCAATACCAAGAGCAGACGGTAGTTCATTGCGCTCTATTTCAAGGAGTGAATTATCTGCAAAAGAACTTGCAGCGGTAGATAAGCTTTTAGCTGAAAAAGAACAAAAGGAAAAGAGTCAAGCCCCTGTTGAAGAAATCAGTCCTAAAATAATAACAGCTCCTACTGAAAATACAGCAGGTGAAACATCAACTTCTAAGGAGTCAGAATCATCGACAAATTCTGCGGGGACTAGTACAACGATTAGTCCAGTTGCTGGTCAAGAACACAACGGCTTTCAAAAAAATTTACAAGAGTTAGCTAAGCGACTTGGGCTATCACCTGATCAGTTAACGCTCTCAGAAGCAGATGGAGTTGTGAGCTACTATGATCAATCGGGTGTAAAAGTCAGCTATGATATTAAAAGTTTACAAAAACTAAATTAGAAAATATAACTGCTAGACTTATTTCTAAAAATAATTACCATTTTTAGTGTGAAGTAATGATAATAATAGATTACTGTAAGGATTGAATTCTGTATTGAACAGGATTCAATCTTTTTTGGTATGATCGGCATGTCGTCCATCTGAAGTGTGGAAGTCTTCTATTGCTCTCTGCTTGTGATGCCTAAAATAGCGACTCGTAAGATTGATTGTTGTGAGGGAGTAAGGAGAAGAAGGATGGGCAAAAAATGTGGCACTACTAATTGAAGCGTGATAATAAGGTACATATAGCGTATAAGGAAAGAACACTAGAGTTCAAAAAACTTTGGCTTTTTATTAGGAGAGCCAAAAGAGTTGTAAAATATATTTGTAGAAAAAGAGACATGAATAACTCAAGAGCAGTTAAAGCGAAAACACCTCTAAAATAGAATCCTGATTGAATTCTCCGGATACAGCGGTACATTAACTACCAAGTTTTTGGGTTTTGACATTTCAAACACGTTAAAATCCAAATTTCATTATACTGGACATAACGAAAGAGAGAATCAACTTGATTCTCCCTCGCATTATATGATAAGGTCTCATTACAGTTGATGTGGAGATAGGAGATAAAGCTGTTAAGGTTCATTGGAGCAACTTATTCAGAAACTATTGAGACATTTGTCGAAACTATTTTTGCTGATAGTGCTCGCAAGTTTCTTCCAAATGCTAATTAAATTTGTTTAAAATAGGAAAAACTTAGTCTCTTTTTAGAAGCTAAGTTTTTTTAGAGATCTACCTTAAAAGAGTTTGAGCAAGCGGTTGCCTCCTTCTTGTTAGCGTGTTATAATTGCCTAATAATAGCATATAATACGTAAAATAAAAGAGAAAGCAAGAGGAGAAGACATGGCAATGATTGAAGTTTCTCATTTGCATAAGCAATTTATCAAAACTGTTAAAGAACCAGGACTAAAAGGGGCTTTACGTTCCTTTGTCAAGCCTCAAACCGAAAGCTTCGATGCAGTTAAGGATTTGACCTTTGATGTGCCTAAGGGTCAAATATTGGGTTTCATTGGGGCAAACGGGGCAGGTAAATCAACAACCATTAAAATGTTAACGGGGATCTTGAAGCCTACTTCTGGCTTTTGTTGCATTAATGGAAAAATTCCGCAAGAAAACAGACAAGATTATGTTAAAGATATCGGAGTGGTTTTTGGGCAGCGCACTCAATTATGGTGGGATTTAGCTTTGCAAGAAACGTATACGGTTTTAAAAGAAATCTATGATGTGCCAGAACATGCCTTTCGTAAGCGTATGGCCTTTTTGAATGAAGTCTTAGAATTAAATGACTTTATCAAAGATCCTGTTAGAACCCTTTCATTAGGTCAGCGCATGCGGGCCGATATTGCAGCATCTTTACTTCATAATCCAAAGGTGCTCTTCTTAGATGAGCCTACCATTGGTTTAGATGTCTCTGTCAAAGATAATATTCGTAAAGCTATCAAACAAATCAATCAAGAAGAAGAAACAACTATTTTATTAACCACTCACGATCTGGGTGATATTGAACAGCTCTGTCACCGTATTGTGATGATTGATAAAGGAGAAGGTATTTTTGACGGGACAGTCGGGCAATTGAAAACTGATTTTGGGAAAATCAAGCAATTGCGATTTGACTTGGCGCCTCATCAAGAGAGTAAAGTATCTCGTTTTGAGAATTTTGAAGGCATTAGACTTCTTCGACAAGGGAACTTGTTAGAATTGCAATATGATAGTAGTCTCTACCAAACGGCTGATTTGATTCAAGCAACGATGAGTGATTTTTTGGTTAGAGATCTCAAAACAGTTGATGTGGAGATAGAAGATATTATTCGTCGCTTTTACAGAAAGGAGCTTTAAATGATCACTTTTTGGAGACGTTATAAACCCTTTTTAAATGCAGGTGTTCAAGAGTTGATGGCTTATCGGGTCAATTTTATTTTATACCGTGTGGGTGATTTAATTGGAGCTTTTGTGGCATTTTACCTCTGGAAAGCTGTCTTTGATTCCTCTCACCAGGCATTGATAGAAGACTTCTCTTTGTCAGACATGACCCTTTACATTATTATGAGCTTTACGACTACTTTGCTTACCAAATCAGACAGTTCTTTTATGATTGGTGAGGAAGTCAGAGAAGGTGCCATTATTATGCGTTTGCTTCGACCTGTTCATTTTGCAGCATCCTACTTATTTGTGGAAATTGGTAGCAAACTATTGATTTTCTTATCTCTTGGTTTACCTTTTTTAATCATTTTGTTCAGCTTTAAAATACTTTCTGGCGTTCCAATTTTGATAGCATTAGCGTCTGTTTTTGCCTATTTAGTTAGTCTGCTCTTGGCTTTTTTGATTAATTTTTATTTTAATATTTGCTTCGGCTTTTCGGCTTTTGTCTTTAAAAATCTATGGGGATCTAATCTCTTGAAAAATACTCTAGTCTCATTTATGTCAGGTAGCTTGATTCCTTTGGTCTTTTTTCCAAAATTGATTGCCACCATCTTAGGATTTCTACCTTTTTCATCTCTTATCTACCTTCCTGTAATGATTGTGATTGGAAAGTTTGATAGGACTCAAATTCTAGAATCTTTGGGCTTACAAGTTTTTTGGCTTGTGGTGATGTTTGCTTTATCTCAATTTATTTGGAAAAAAGTTCAGTCTCATTTAACTATTCAAGGAGGATAAGATGGCAAAATTAATGAGAATGCACGCTATTTTTATTAAACAATACCTTAAACAAATTATGGAATATAAGGTTGATTTTTTTGTAGGAGTGTTAGGTGTTTTTTTAACACAAGGCTTAAATCTTCTCTTTTTGAAAGTTCTTTTTCAACATATTCCTAGTTTAGAAGGATGGACTTTTGAACAGATTGCTTTTATTTATGGTTTTTCTCTAATTCCTAAAGGAATTGACCATCTCTTTTTTGATAATCTTTGGGCTATTGGGCAACGCTTGGTTAGACGTGGTGATTTTGATAAGTATTTAACGCGTCCCCTAAATCCCCTTTTTCATGTACTGGTTGAAACATTTCAAGTAGATGCCCTAGGAGAGTTATTAGTGGCTATTTTGCTTCTGGGATCTACTTATTCGAGTGTGGAATGGACAGCTCTAAACGTTTTTCTCTTTCTGATCACAATTCCCTTTGCCACCTTGATCTATACGTCTTTAAAAATTGCAACAGCAAGTATTGCTTTTTGGACCAAACAATCTGGAGCAGTAACCTATATTTTTTATATGTTTAATGATTTTGCCAAGTATCCCATGTCCATTTACCATCCAATTTTGCGTTGGGTGATTAGTTTTATCATTCCATTTGCTTTTACAGCCTATTATCCAGCCGCCTACTTTTTAAATGGTCAAGGTCTATTCTTTAATATTGGTGGATTGGTTTTAGTCTCACTGTTATTTTTCGTGCTGTCTTTAAAAATATGGTACTTAGGCATTGATGCTTACGAAAGCGCAGGTTCATAAGAAAAACCTGACTCGCTTTATGAGCTTTCTTTTATATATTCGCCATCTAAATAATGAGATATTATTGATTCTGTAATGGCAAATTTATTAAAAACATATTGACGGCTCATCGAAAATATGATAAACTTAACCAGTTAATCAAAAGGAGAAAATATGTTTAAAAAAATAATAAAGCTTACTTTATTACTGATAACAGTAGTGTCCTTAGCTGCCTGTGGGGTGACGCATAGAAGTAGTCAAAAAGACAAAGGGCTTTCAGTCGTGACCAGTTTTTATCCTATGTATGCCATGACCAAGGAAGTTTCTGGCGACCTTAATCAAATAAAAATGATTAGGTCAACAAATGGTATTCATTCCTTTGAACCCTCTGTTAATGACGTATCAGCTATTTATGATGCAGATTTGTTTATTTATCATTCTCATACTCTTGAGTCATGGGCTAGAGATTTACATCCTAACTTGAAAAAATCAAAAGTGGCTGTTTTTGAGGCTTCAAAATCAATTTCTCTCAGGCGGGTTCAAGGTCTAGAGGATGTCCCTGTTTCAAAGGGGATAGACCCAGCAACCTTATATGATCCTCATACTTGGACAGATCCTCGCTTAGTTGGTCAAGAAGCGCAGGCTATTGCTAAAAAACTAAGTGAATTAGATCCTAAGAACAAGGACTATTATGAGAAAAATGCAGCAAAGTTTGTCAAGAAAGCTAATGCCTTAGAAGAAACTTATCAGAAAAAATTTGCAACTTGTCGTCAAAAAACCTTTGTGACACAGCATACGGCATTTTCTTATCTAGCCCATCGTTTTGGTTTGAAACAACTTGGTATTTCGGGAATTTCCAATGAACAGGAACCATCACCACGTCAACTCTCAGAGATTCATCGTTTTGTTAAAGAGTACAAGGTGAAAACTATTTTTGCTGAAGACAATGTTAGTCCTAAAACAGCCCAAACAATAGCAAAGGCAACTGGCGCTAAAGTGAAGACCCTAAGTCCCCTTGAGGCAGTTCCTCAGAATGAAAAGAGCTATTTGGACAATTTAGAATTAAATATGAACAAGCTCTATCAACAACTTAAGAAAGAAAATTAATCAGATTCTTTTATTAATCGATTGAATCTATCGCTTTTAATCAACCTTTTAAAATAAAAAAAACACAGTCTATTTACTCTTTATAGAAAGCCTTCTATGTATGAGTTTAGATGTGTTTTTTTATAAAAGTTAATTCTGTAAGTTACCAAGCATAAGCATTACTTGGGGCTTGTAAATAGTCTAGCCACTTTGGATTTTTCAAACGGCAAAGCGTCACTGAAATACCGGTCATATCAAGGCTAGTTATGTATTTGCCATTTTTGATAAAAGGTAATTGAAGACCTTCTAAATCTAGGAGTTGCAAGATATCATTTAAGAAAATGCCTTGTTCTAAATCAGTTGCAGTACCAAGATTATTGACCATCAAGATAAACTGTTCATTTTCTTGCCAGTGGAACTTGATTTGTAGCTTATTGACAATTTCAACGGCTAATTGTTCAGATGATGAAAATTCAACGGTTCGGTAGCCCTCCTCACCATGGATTCCGATGCCATAAGAAATGTGATTGTCAATTAAATCAAATAATGGTAGAACAGCATTTGGCATTCGTGCAGATTTGGTAGCAAAACCGATTGTTGCAATTTCGGTAGCTAAATCAAAGGCTAAACTCTCGATTTCATCTAAGCTCGCACCCTCAAAAGCAGCTTGTCCTAGGATTTTATGTAAAATAATGGTACCTGCCAAACCACGATGGCGCATCCGGAAGTTCTTCTTAGGTTCAACCGAAATATCATCATGAGAAACAATATATTTGACCATAATGCCCTCAGAGCGGGCTATCTGAATGGCGGAGTGAAATTCACGGATATCTGCTTCAAAATTTTTGATGATAACAAAGACACCCTTTCCCTTATCTAAGAATCGCAGAGCTTCTAAGATATCTTGTGAGGTTGGTGGCGTAAATAGTTCACCATAGATAGCTGCAGACAACATGCCGTCGCCTATAAATCCGGTATGAGCGGGCTCATGGCCAGAGCCACCCCCAGATAGAATTGGAATAATGGATGGGTCTTGATGCCTGTTATAAATGACTGGTAGATCTTTTAATTTAGCCAAATGAGGATGTGACGCTAGGACACCACTCATATACTGGGAAATCATTTCTTCTTTATGATTAAGTATTGTGACCATAGGTCCTCCTAGTTCTCTTTTAAATTACTGATAATAATTTGTTTGATATATTTAGTTTGTGGATAAAAATCGTTAGTAGTGACATAGGTCTTAATTAAGTTTGCTAAGCCCTGCCATGATAGAATTTTAAGAATTCTCGGTAGTTTGGATCGCTTACGATTTGCTCTTTTTGTTCTATTTCGGTAATAATTTTTTCCATCAAAATCAAACAATAATTTCCAAAATAGGTATAGAAGTCATTTTGATCTTTGATCAAAAACAGTTGAGAGTAGAAGGGTTTATTATGTTCAAAGTAGAATAAGAGTTCATCGAGTAATTGAAAACCTGAAATATAGTTAAGGTTATTTGTGATATGCTCTTGTAATTCAGTCTCAAAAATCCAATCTAAAAGCTCATATTTATCAATAAAATGATTATAAAATGTTTGCCTGCGAATGCCAGCTTTGTCCATGATATCAACGACTGATATTTTATCAAAAGGCTTCTTTTCAAGTTCTTTTTTTAAGGCCTTGGCGATTCTCTTTTTAGTAATCAGGGATGTTGCCATTTTAAATCCTCTTCTATGTTTATCTGCTTCTATAATTATAGCTTATCAAATGCTAAATCAAAAGAATATGGACAAATTTATTTAATTGTCCCTTTTAAAAAAAGTTAAGAACAGATAAAATGAAAGCGTAAACAAAATATCGGAGGATTTAACATGAAAAAAATCATGAATGATGCAAGTCACATTGTAGATGATATGCTTAATGGGTTAACTTATATGCATGAGGACCTAGTGACACGTTTGGATGGCTTTGATGTCATTGTTCGTAAAGCTAAAAAAACTGGAAAAGTCGCTATTATTTCAGGTGGTGGTTCAGGCCATGAGCCTTCACATGCTGGCTTTGTTGGAAAAGGGATGTTATCAGCGGCCATTTGTGGCGCAGTCTTTACATCACCAACTCCAGACCAAATATTAGAAGCAATCAAAGCTGCAGATGAAGGTGCTGGTGTCTTTATGGTCATTAAAAACTATTCAGGCGACATTATGAATTTTGAAATGGCGCAAGAAATGGCTGAAATGGAAGGCGTTAATGTGTCAAGTGTCATTGTTGATGATGATATTGCTGTGGAAGATAGTTTATACACACAAGGCCGTCGAGGTGTGGCAGGAACAATTCTTGTTCATAAAATTCTAGGTCATGCCGCTGAAAATGGCAAATCACTCGAAGAAGTTAAAGAACTGGCTGATAGACTTGTTCCTAATATTAAAACAATTGGTCTAGCTCTTTCAGGTGCAACGGTACCAGAAGTCGGTCAACCTGGATTTGTCCTTGAAGATGATGAATTTGAATATGGTGTTGGGATTCACGGTGAACCTGGCTATAAAAAAGAAAAATTGCAAGCATCAAATATTCTTGCTAAAGAGTTACTTGATAAATTAAGTGCAGATTTTAACCTTGAAGAAGGTCGATCATTTGGCTTATTGATCAATGGTTTAGGAGCTACACCGTTGATGGAGCAATATGTATTTGCTAATGATGTTGCAAGGATTTTAGCAGAAAAAGGTCTATCTATTGACTTTAAGAAAATTGGCAATTATATGACAGCAATTGATATGGCTGGTTTGTCATTGACATTGATTAAATTAGAAGACACCTCTTGGGCTGAGGCATTAGCTGCAACTGTTGAAACAGCTGCTTGGTAAGGAGTACTCATGGACGTTTTAAAAGTAAAAAATTGGATAAGCATCTTTAATACAAAAATCAGTGAAAATAAGGATTACCTTAGTCAATTAGATACGCCAATTGGTGATGGTGATCATGGTGGCAATATGGCTCGTGGTATGGCTGCTGTTATGGCAGAACTTGATACCAAAGAGTTTGCTACTAGTCAAGATGTATTCAAAATGGTAGCAATGCAACTCTTGAGTAAAGTTGGAGGGGCCTCTGGTCCCCTATATGGCTCTGCTTTATGGGAATGGCAAAAGCTGACCAAAATCTATCTGTGGAACAAATTTTATCTGAAGGCTTGGCATGATTCAAAAAAGAGGAAAAGCAGAAGTTGGCGAAAAAACAATGGTTGATATGTGGTCTCCAGTAATTGACGCATTAAAAGATGGTCAGTTAAGTGCAGAGGTCATTGATCAAGTTTTAGAAGCTACAAAGGATATCAAGGCAACAAAAGGTCGTGCTTCCTATGTTGGTGACAGATCAATTGGACATATCGATCCGGGTTCTTGTTCGTCATCCCTTCTTTTTAAAGCAATGCTAGAAGCGGAGGTTGTTTAATGTCTGAATTAGGAATTATTATTGTTTCTCATTCTAAAAATCTTGCTCAAGGCATTGTAGATTTAATTGATCAGGTTGCTAAAGATGTTGCTATTACTTACGTAGGTGGCAATCAAGATGATGAGATTGGTACCAGCTTTGAACAAGTCCAAGAAATTATTGAAGCTAATACTGCTAATGAGTTATTGGCCTTCTTTGACTTGGGTTCTGCCAGAATGAATTTAGAAATGGCTTGTGATTTTTCGGAAAAAGAAATTCAAATTATGTCTGTTCCAATTGTTGAGGGAAGCTATACAGCAGCAGCATTAATTCAAGCTGGTGTAGATAAAAATGGCATTCTAGAACAATTGAATGAATTAGAGATAAAGAAATAAAGGAGAGATACAATGAATTTTATCGGTGAATTCCTTGGGACCTTAGTTTTAGTTCTTTTAGGTGATGGTGTCGTTTCTGCCATTTGCCTTAGAAAAACCAAAGCTGAAGCAAGTGGTTGGGTTGCAATAGTTCTTGGTTGGGGCTTTGCTGTAACCGTGGCTGTTTATATTACAGGATTTTTAAGTGGTGCACACTTAAATCCTGCTGTAACGTTGGCAATGGCTGCAATTGGGGCTTTACCTTGGTCGCAGGTAGCGACTTATTTGACAGCACAATTTTTGGGTGCTATGGTTGGTGCTGCACTAGTCTTCTTACATTATTTCCCACATTGGAAAGAAACTGAAGATGCAGCAACTATTTTAGCCTGTTTCTCTACTGGACCAGCAATTCGTCATAAGTGGTCAAACTTCCTAGGTGAAGCTTTGGGAACAGCTGTTTTAGTTATTACGGTTATGGCAATTGGTCCAAATAAAGTGGCTGCAGGATTTGGTCCACTTATTGTTGGGATTGTTGTAATGGCAATCGGCTTCTCTTTAGGTGGAACAACGGGTTACGCTATTAACCCAGCCCGAGATTTAGGTCCTCGTATTGTTCACGCAATCTTACCAATTCCGAACAAAGGCGATTCTGACTGGTCATATGCTTGGATTCCAGTGATTGCCCCTATTGTAGGTGGGGTTACAGGAGCACTTATCTTCAAAATGATTTTAGGTATGATGTAATAAAAAGGACTGAAAAAGTCCTTTTTATTGTGTGATTTTTTTCTAAATAAGCTATAATAAAACAAATAATTGAGGGAGAACGACGGTGGCTATGAATCACATCGAAAGAAAGTACAATGCTTTACGCTTTTTAGCTACTATTGGCTGGCAAAAAGATGATTTGATCTTATGTGTCAAGGAGCGAACGATTGATGTTCGGATTGGCTCTCCCTTATTTTTAAACTACTGGAACTTACATAAAAATGATGACAATCCTAAATTAGTTTTACATGTGGTTTTGAAAATGGCAAAGCTTCCAGAAGAACTTAGTGGAGCAGTTGAGGAGACGAAGACTATTTTGGAAAACTTTCATCCGGATTTGGAACCAAGTCACTTATTTTGGGGAGAATTTGCTGCGCAAGTTAATCAGGCCTTTCCTGTACGAAGTCTTGGTGAACAGGGGACTTTGCAAAAAGGCCTTCACCAGTTTAGATATATTATTTCAAGTCAACAAGCTCAGTATGTTAGAAATCATTTTAAAAAAGAAGGGATGAGCGATGCCCAAGCTCTGATGCGTTATTTAAGGAAAAAACGGGGGCCATTTTTCTGGCGAAAGCAGGTGGATTATTCCTTCAAGGAATCTTCTCGCTTGCATAATAAGTTGAAATTTGAAAAAAATTGTGTTCTATTTCCTGATAACGAGGTATCTTATAATATGAAACTGTTAATGAATTTCCATACAGAATTTATTTTAGATAGCTATGGCCATTTCTTAAATGAAACGGATGCTGAAACTGTGACTGAACGTGGGGTTATTAATGGAGCGAGTTTTAACTATGGGACACAAGGAAAGCGGCATTGGGATTTAGATGTTGACCCAATCAGACGTCACGATCCTCAGTTTAGACGAACGATATCAAAAGGCTACCGATCACCAAAGTTAATTATGAAACGATGGTATAACCATACTATTGGTGACTTTGATCATTCCTATTTCAATGGAAAAGGATACTATGGCTATAAGGGAAGGAGCCCTTACCGATATGTTAAAAAGCAAAGTTGTTATTACAAGTGGAAAATCAGATTACTTAAATTATGGCATTTTAGGGATTAAAAAAGGATCAGAAGATCCTTTTTTAGTTGGCCTGAGCCCATTTCTTTGCAAGTCGTCTTGATAGCGTAGAAATGATGAAGTTAATGATAAAATATATTGCTGTGATAAGAGCATATAGAGCAAAAACGTCTTTGGCTTGAAAAAATTTACCCATTAGTATCTGACTTTTACCGAACAATTCTTGAATGGCAATGACAGAGTATAAGAGTGATGTGTCTTTAATTACCGTAACAAATTGGGAAATAATTGCTGGTAACATTTTTCGAATGGCTTGAGGAAAGACGATTAAAAGAAATACTTGTGAAGGTCTTAAGCCTTGAGATAAACCGGCTTCTGTTTGCCCATGGTCTACACCATTCAAACCGCCTCGGATAATTTCTGCTAAAGCTGCAGAAGTGAAGACAGTAAAAGCGGTAATACCAGCGGGGGTTGATTTCATTTGAAAAACTAAAAAGATAATGAAGATCCAAAGTAAGTTAGGTACATTTCTAACAAATTCAATGTAGACGCTGGCAATGACTCTTAGTAATGTATTTTTCCCGTTTCGCATAATAGCTAGGATCGTTCCAAAAATGGTAGATAAGATAATTGAAACGATTGAGATATAAAGTGTTAGTCCCAAACCTTCTAATATAAAAGCAAGGTTGGCTCCTGTAAATAATTCTGACATTTGCTTTCCTCCTTTTATACAGAATAGGTTTTCTTATTTTCTTCTTCCTTGTGACGTGCCCAATGTGCTAGTGGGTAACATAGAATGAAGTAGAGAACTGCAGCACCAGCAAAGGCAGGGATATAATTTGTTGTGTCATAAGCCCATGCTTTGGCTGTGAACATGATATCTGCACCAGAAATGATAGCAACAATAGAAGTATTTTTGATTAAACTAACGACTTGGTTTGTCATTGGTGGAAGAATTGTTCGTAAGGCTTGTGGCAATATGATAAGACTCATCGTTTGTTCATATGTAAAACCTTGCGCTAATGCAGCTTCAGTTTGGCCCTGAGGCACAGCTTCAATTCCCGAACGGATAACTTCCGCGATATAGGCTCCATGATAAATGCCGACACAAAGCACAGCCGTCATAAATGTAGAAATCATGATATGTCCATGTGATATAATGGCTAATCCATAAAAGACAAAAACCATTTGAACAAGTAGCGGTGTGTTTTGATAAAGTTCAACATAGATCCGGGCAATTGTTCGAAGCCCCTTCTTTTTTGAAGTTGACATGGCACCAAAGATAGTTCCTAAAATGAGGGCTAAGAGTAAGGCACCAATTGACATGCCTAAGGTATATAAAAAGGCTTTAAAGGAAAATATCGATATTTTGGAAAAATGCTTGCCATCTGGAAAGGGCAAATGGACTGGTTACTGATACTAATAACATGATAAATTGCTCCTTTCTTACTTATTTGCTTTGGCAGGTTTTAGATGGTACTTGTTATAAATGCTCTTTAGGTGACCATCTTTTTGCCATTGGCTAATAAGATCATTGATATAGTAGGTGAGTTTTTGGTTACTTTTGCGACTGGCAATTCCGTAGGCTTGCTGATTAAAACCGTCAGATAAAATTTTAGTTTGTTTGCTTTGGTAACCAGTTAAAATGGATTTATCAACGGAAAAAGCACTGATTCGTGTCGAATAAAGGGAAATAGCCAGTTCTGGATAGGACCCTAGTTGGACAAAATTAAAGCTTAAATGATGTGTTTTAGCAAATTCTTCAATGGCAGTTTTTGTTGTTGAGCCTTGAGCAACCCCAATTGTTTTGTGATTGAGTGATTTGATAGAAGAAAAGCCATCTGCTTTATTAACTAAAAATCCAACTTCATCAAGATAATAAGGTTTTGAAAAAGAATAGTTTGCTTGTCGTTCAGGAGTAATCGTGTAGGTTGCAATAATAATATCCAATTGGCCATTATCTAACAAAGCTTCACGTGTCTGAGCAGTTACAGCAGTAAATTCTACTTTAACACCTAAGGATTTTGCAATATCCCTAGCTAATTCGACCTCCATACCTTCGTACTTCCCTGTATCCGGACTGTAGTAGCCAAAGTTTGGGACGTCTTGTTTAACACCAACTTTAATGATGCCAGCTTTTTTTATTTTCTTTACTTCTGGAGCATTTAGCCATTTATTACTATTAGCATGAACTGGATGAATATTGGATAAACTTAACAGAAGAAGAAAGAGAAGACCCAGTAATTTTTTCAATTTACTCATCTCGCTACCTCCTTAAGCTTTTGTTTTTTTCTTAGCTTGCACACGATCACTTGTATGGTTAATGATTTTACTTAAGAATTGCTTTGCACGTGGCTCTTTTGGATTGTCAAAGAAGTTTGCAACATCGGTTGTGTCTTCTAAAATCTCACCATCCGCCATAAAGATAATACGATCGGCAACCTCACGAGCAAATCCCATTTCGTGAGTTACTACAATCATATTCATACCATCTGCTGCTAGATTTTGCATAACAGCAAGGACGTCACCAATTGTTTCTGGGTCGAGCGCAGAAGTAGGTTCATCAAATAGAAGAAGTTCAGGTTGCATAGCTAATCCTCTGGCGATGGCAATTCTTTGTTTTTGACCACCAGATAACATGGATGGATAGGAATCTTTACGATCCCACATGTTAACAAAGGTCAAAAATTTTTCAGCGCGTTCTAAAGCTTCTTTTTTTGATAATCCTAGCACCTTAATGGGAGCTAAAGTGACATTTTCTAAGACGGTTTTGTGAGGGTAAAGGTTAAAATGTTGGAAAACCATGCCAACTTCCTTACGTAACTCAACTAATTCTTTTGCTGTTTTTCCAGCAATTTCTTTATTATTGACAATTAAACTACCAGAATCAATTTTTTCTAAACCATTGATAGTTCTGATTAGAGTAGATTTTCCAGAACCTGATGGCCCGAGAAGAACCACTACCTGACCACTCTCGATACTCAAGTTAATAGTTTTTAATGCGTGATAATCCCCATAGTATTTTTCGACATCTTTGAATTCAATTAGTGCCATAAGGTCTCCTTCTTATTGTTTTAGTGTTAGTTTTTCTGACATAAAAATCGATGAAGTCATTTTATCATATTATGACACTTACGTCAATATTTTCAGAATATTTAGATTAGGATAAGATTTTTTTCAATCTGATAGTTGCAATTGTCTTTTACGCTTTAAATTTGGTATAATCATTGGGATACGAATATGAAAAGGCCAATTGTTTCAAGCTTTTGGCAACAAAAATAAGATTGAGGAGTTTTCCAATGAAAAAAATTCTGATTGTTGATGATGAAAAGCCAATTTCAGATATCATCAAATTTAATTTAACTAAAGAAGGGTATGAAACAATTACGGCATTTGATGGTCGTGAAGCGGTTACAGCCTTTGAAGAGGAAAAGCCGGATTTGGTCATTCTTGATTTGATGTTACCAGAGTTAGATGGTTTAGAAGTTGCAAAAGAAATTCGTAAAACAAGCCATATTCCTATTATTATGCTATCAGCAAAAGATAGTGAGTTTGATAAAGTGATTGGTCTTGAAATTGGAGCGGACGATTATGTGACCAAACCTTTTTCAAATCGTGAATTATTAGCCCGTGTAAAAGCTCATTTAAGAAGAACTGAGACCATTGAAACAGCAGTCGCAGAAGAGAATGCTTCGTCGGGAACACAAGAATTGACGATAGGTAATCTTCAGATTCTTCCGGATGCCTTCGTAGCCAAAAAATATGGTAATGAAGTTGAATTAACACATCGTGAATTTGAACTTCTTCATCATTTGGCCAATCATATTGGTCAGGTCATGACACGCGAACATTTGTTAGAAACGGTTTGGGGTTATGATTATTTTGGAGATGTTCGTACTGTTGACGTTACTGTACGTCGTTTGAGAGAAAAAATTGAAGATACGCCTAGCCGTCCTGAATACATATTAACAAGACGCGGTGTTGGCTATTATATGAAGGCACATGACTAATAACGTTATAGGAAATTTATCCTTATTTGAATTATCAATCCTGATTCTTTTAATATTTGTTGCAGTTTACTTTATTCACTTAGCTGTTAGGGATTATCGAAATGCAAAAATTATTAGACAAATGAGTCAAAAAATCAGGGACTTGATAAACGGTCGATATACGGATGATATTAATTTAAAGGCTGATTTGGAATTGATGGACTTGTCTGAACAGTTAAATGATTTGTCAGATGTCTTTCGTTTAACCCATGAAAATTTAGCTCAAGAAAAAAATCGCTTGGCTTCTATTTTGGCTTATATGACTGATGGTGTCCTAGCTACTGACAGGTCTGGTCAAATTTTAATGATTAATGAGACTGCTCAAAAGCAATTAAATATGACTAAAGAAGAAGCGATGGAGAAAAACATCACAGATCTATTGGATGCAGATGAGCCATATACCTACAGAGAACTTGTGTCTAAAACACCGATTGTAACAATAAATCGTCGTGATGAAACAGGTGAATTTAATTCTCTTCGTTTAAGGTTTGCTTTGAATAGACGAGAAAGTGGCTTTATTTCTGGTTTAGTTGTCGTTCTACACGATACTACTGAACAAGAAAAAGAAGAAAGAGAACGTCGTCTGTTTGTATCCAATGTTAGTCATGAGTTACGAACACCTCTGACATCGGTAAAATCATATTTAGAAGCACTAGACGAAGGTGCTCTTAAAGAAGATATTGCACCGAGCTTTATCAAAGTCTCTTTAGATGAGACAAACCGAATGATGCGTATGATTACTGATCTTTTGAATCTATCAAGAATTGATAATCAAGCAACACACATAACTGTTGAAATGACGAATTTCACTGCTTTTATGACATCTATCTTGAACCGATTTGATTTGGTGAAAAATCAAAATACCGTTTCTGGTAAAAGTTATGAAATTATTCGGGATTACCCGATTAATTCTATTTGGGTTGAAATTGATAATGATAAGATAACACAAGTTGTAGAAAATATTCTAAACAATGCTATCAAGTATTCACCAGATGGTGGCAAAATTAGGGTAAAAATGAAGACGACTGACAATCAGTTAATTATTTCTATCTCTGACCAAGGATTAGGGATTCCAAAAAAAGATTTACCACTCATTTTTGACCGATTTTATCGGGTTGATAAAGCTAGAAGTAGGGCTCAGGGTGGAACTGGTTTAGGTTTAGCGATTGCTAAAGAAATTATCAAGCAACACCAAGGTTTTATTTGGGCCAAAAGTGAATATGGTAAGGGATCAACATTTACAATCGTTTTACCATATGATAAAGAAGCAGTGATGTATGATGATGTTGATGAATGGGAGGATGAAATCGACTAAATTTATGAAGAATATTGGATTTAAATATAGTATTTTAGCCTCTGGATCAACAGGCAATTGTTTTTATTTGGAAACTCCAAAACAAAAAATATTAATTGATGCAGGGCTGACTGGGAAAAAAATTACGAGTCTGTTAGCAGAAATTGATCGGAAACCTGAAGACTTGGATGCTATCTTAATTACCCATGAACACTCAGACCACATTAAAGGAGTGGGGGTGCTGGCAAGAAAGTATGATTTAGATATCTATGCTAATCAAAATACCTGGAAAATCATAGATGACCGTCAAATGATCGGGAAAATTGATACTGCACATAAACATATTTTTGATAGAGATAAAGTTATGACCTTTGGGGATATTGATATTGAAAGTTTTGGTGTCAGTCATGACGCCCAAGATCCTCAGTTTTATCGTTTTATGAAAGATAATAAATCTTTCGTTATGCTTACAGATACAGGCTATGTATCAGACCGAATGTCAGGAATTATCGAAAATGCTGATGGCTACTTAATTGAGTCCAATCATGATATTGAAATATTACGATCTGGTGCCTACCCATGGAGTCTAAAACAACGCATTTTATCAGACAAAGGTCACCTTTCTAATGAAGACGGTGCACAAGCAATAATAAGAAGCATGGGGAATGCAACTAAGAAAATCTATCTTGGGCACTTGAGTAAAGAAAATAACATCAAAGAGCTTGCGCATATGACCATGGAAAATCAACTGGCTATGGCAGACCTTGCTGTTGGAACCGACTTTAAGGTTTATGATACCTCTCCAGACAGTGCCTGCCCTTTGACAGATATTTGAGTACAGTTTAATTATTTAAAAATCAGTTAGATCAAGCTTCTAGCTGTTTTTTTTGGTATAATAGACTAGTCTCTTTGTAGACAAAGGAAAAGGAGAAAACATGAAAAAGTTAGAAGCTTTACTGAAAGAGTCATTTGATATTACTTTTGCTGATATAAACTTGCTAGAAACTGCCTTTACACATACTTCCTACGCTAATGAGCATCGCCTCCTAAACATTTCACATAATGAACGTTTGGAATTTTTAGGAGACGCTGTTCTTCAATTGATCATCTCAGAATATCTATTTGAAAAGTATCCAAATAAAGCTGAGGGTGATATGTCAAAACAACGGTCAATGATTGTACGTGAAGAAAGTTTAGCAGGCTTTTCACGTTTTTGTAGTTTTGACAATTATATCAAACTGGGCAAAGGTGAAGAAAAATCAGGTGGTAGAGATCGTGATACGATACTAGGGGATTTATTTGAAGCTTCCTAGGTGCTCTTTTATTGGATAAAGGTGTCGAAAAAGTTCGTCAATTTTTATATCAGGTAATGATTCCCCAAGTTGAAAAGGGTAATTTTGAACAAGTAAAAGACTATAAAACGTGTTTGCAAGAGCTGCTACAAGCACAAGGGGATATTCTAATTGATTACAAAGTTGTCAATGAAGATGGCCCTGCTCACGCCAAGATTTTTGAGGTAGCTGTTTTATCAAATGATCAACTGCTAAGTCACGGAAAAGGTAAATCAAAAAAATTAGCCGAACAAGCTGCTGCTAAGAATGCTCTTAAGCAGTTAAAAGAGGAATAGATGTTTTTAAAAAGAATTGAAATGCAAGGGTTTAAATCCTTTGCAGATAAAACAAAAATTGAATTTGATAAAGGTGTGACAGCAGTAGTTGGTCCAAATGGTTCAGGTAAAAGTAATGTCACTGAAAGCTTGAGATGGGCCTTAGGGGAGTCGAGTGCAAAAAGCCTTCGCGGAGGCAAGATGCCCGATATTATTTTTGCTGGAACCGAGAGTCGGAATGCCTTAAACTTTGCTGAAGTTGCTGTTATTTTAGATAATTCAGATAATTTTATCAAAGATGCTAACAAAGAAATTCGTGTGGAGCGTCACATCTATCGAAATGGGGATAGCGACTATCTGATCGATAGAAAAAAAGTTAGACTCCGTGATATCCATGATTTATTTATGGACACAGGCTTAGGTAAAGACTCCTTCTCAATTATCTCGCAAGGGCGTGTTGAAGAAATCTTTAATAGTAAAGCAGAAGAACGACGCGCTATCTTTGAAGAAGCTGCAGGTGTTTTGAAATATAAAACACGTAAAAAGGAAACAGAAAGCAAACTCAATCAAACGCAAGACAATTTGGATCGGCTTGACGATATTGTCTATGAATTAGAAACACAAATTGCTCCCCTTGAAAAGCAAGCCAAAACAGCTAAAGCCTTTCTTCTTTTAGAAGAAGATAGAAGTCAGTTGCAATTGGATGTTTTAGTTAGTGATATTGATGCAGATAAAGACCAATTAAACTCTAAAGAAGAAGAGCTTTCAACTTTAAAAGAAGACATGGTCGCTTATCATCACAAGCGTGAGAAGCTTGAAAAAGAAAATCAGGACTTAAAGACTAAACGTCAATTGGTTATTAAAGAAACAGATGATAAACAATCTCAACTCTTAGAATTGACTAAAGCGCTTTCGGATTTAGAAAGACAAATTGAACTCATCAAATTGGAAAAAAGCCAAAAGAGTGAGAAAAAAGAAGAAACTAGCATCCGCATTAAGCAGTTGCAATCTGAGCTATTAGTATTACAAGAACAAGAGTCAGAAAAGACACAGGTTCTAGAAACGGTAAGTGATGATTTGACAAAAATCAGTCAAGAAGTCTTACAGCTAACAGAAGAGTTAAATCGGTTTTCAACGGATCCAGACCAACTAATTGAGACGCTACGAGAAGACTATGTTGGACTGATGCAACAAGAAGCTGATTTATCAAATAAACTGAGTCTCTTGAATGCAACTATTGAAAAGGAACAACAAGCAAAGGCTAATCAAGATAAGGATTACCAAGAAACGAGCCAAAAAGTTGACCGCTTAACAAAAGAAAATGAAGCAGCTCTAACAGCTTATCAAGAAAGTCAAGAGCAAGTCGCTCAGTTATTAACAGATTATCAAGAAATAGAGAAACTAGTATCTAGACAGCAAGACCATTATCAAGAGGAGCAAAGTAAACTCTTTGATATCCTTGATAAGAAAAAAGCCAAGGAAGCACGTCAAGCTAGTTTGGAGTCTATTCAAAAAAGTCATAGTCAATTTTTTGCGGGTGTTAGATCAGTACTGCAAAATGCCGATACCATTGGTGGCATTCTTGGAGCTGTCAGTGAGCACCTGAATTTTGATAAAGATATCCAAACAGCCATGGAAGTTGCACTTGGCGCAAGTAGTCAACATATTATCGTCGAAAATGAAGCAGCTGCCAAAAATGCTATTGCCTTTTTGAAGAAAAATCGTCTAGGGCGTGCGACTTTCTTGCCCTTAACAACGATTAAGGCTCGTTATTTAGTAGATAATTTCCAAAAGCAATTAGAAGCAAGCCAGGTTACTTGGGAACAGCGCATTCTTTAGTGTCTTATGAAGGTCATGTTGACGCTATCATCAAAAACTTGCTTAACGTGACGGCAATTTTTGATACCATTGATCATGCTAATAGCGCAGCCAAGAAATTGAATTATAAGGTGAGAATTGTTACCCTAGACGGTACAGAACTTCGTCCAGGGGGATCCTTCTCAGGAGGAGCTAACAAACAGAATAATTCCACTTTTATTCAGCCAGAATTAGATCAGGTCTCAGCAGAGCTATTGCAAATCAACCAAGACTTAAAAGGTCAAGAAAAACTGGTTGCAGACTTAAATCAACACTTGCTTAATAAGCAAAAAGAGTTAGAAGAGATCAAACAATCTGGTGAGCAGGCTCGCTTAGCCGAGCAAAAAGCTAGTCTTTTTTATCAACAAGTAAAAAATCAATTTGATGATGCCAGAGCTTTGTTGGCTGTTCTCAATCAAAAAGATCAGACATCACTCTTAGCTAACTATCAGGAGGATAAATTACGACTAAACGAACAATTAGAAGGTTTAGCTGAACAAAAAGACAAGTTGACTCATGATATTGATGATATTAAGAGTAATAAAGATGCTATTACGGATACGAAAAATCATGTTGTAGAGGAGTTGTCACAAAAACGCCTTAAAGAACGTGACTTGTTAAATGAGCAACGCTTTGAGCGGACTAATCTTCAAACATTGCTTGTTCAGATTCAAACCACACAAGAACAAATTAGCCAACAAGAAGAATTGCTGACACATCAAATCTCGCAAGAACATATTGATCAACTACCAAGTTTGGAGAAGAAAATGCTTCAATTGGCAGAAAGTAAGCAATCTGTTGAAGAGCGATTAGTTCAATTGCGTTTTGAAAATGATGATTTAGCAGCATTGCTTGAAGAATTGGAAGTGTCTTTAAACAATCTCCATGCGCAAAATGAAACCTTCATCAGAAGACAAACTAAATTGGAGTCTGAACTTGACCAGCTATCAGATAGATTACGTGGCTACGCTAAATCCTTGGTCGAAGAATTCCAAATGACATTAGAGGATGCAAAAGCAACCTGTCGACCAATTGAAGATAGTATGGCTGCCAAAGAGACTCTGAAACAATTACAAAGAAAAATCAAACAGTTAGGTCCAATTAACTTAGATGCAATTGAGCAGTATGATGAAGTAGCTGACCGTCTGGAATTTTTAAATGGACAAAAAGCTGATTTGAACCGTGCAAAGGACATGCTACTTGGAACTATTGGGAATATGGATAGTGAAGTCAAAGCCCGCTTTAAGGTAACTTTTGAAGCAATTCGTGAGAGCTTTAAAGAAACTTTTACCCAAATGTTTGGTGGTGGCTCAGCTGATTTAGTTCTTACAGATAGTGACTTACTCACAGCAGGAGTGGAAATTTCCGTGCAACCTCCTGGGAAGAAGATTCAGTCACTCAATCTTATGTCTGGTGGGGAGAAAGCTTTATCTGCTTTAGCTTTGCTATTTGCCATTATCCGTGTTAAAACAATTCCTTTTGTTATCTTAGATGAGGTTGAGGCCGCTTTAGATGAAGCTAACGTTAAACGTTTTGGGGACTACCTCAATCGTTTTGACAAGGATAGCCAATTTATCGTTGTTACACACCGTAAGGGTACAATGGCTGCTGCAGATAGCATTTACGGTATTACTATGCAAGAATCAGGGGTCTCGAAAGTTGTTTCTGTTAAACTGAAGGAATCTGAAGAATTAAGTTATTTGTCGTAAGAAAAAAGAAGTAGGAGATTATGATAAAATTAGTTGCTACAGATATGGATGGAACCTTCTTAAAAGAAGATGGTACTTATGATAAGGAGCGTTTGTCAAACTTATTGCCAAAACTTGCTGAACAAGGCATTATTTTTACAGTAGCAAGTGGTCGCTCTGTTTTAGCCATAGATGAGTTGTTTAAAGACTATTTGGATCAGATTGCGGTGATTGCTGAAAATGGCTCAGTTGTTCAATATCAGGGAAAAGTCATTTTTTCTGAGTCTTTGTCAAAAGAACAATACATGGATATTTCTCAAAAAATTCTTTTGAATCCACATTATACTGGTGCTGGATTGACATTTTCTGGACAAAAAGCAGCCTATATTTTAAAAGGTGCTAAGCAAGACTATATTGAGAAAATTCATCATTACTACGAAAATGTTCAACTTATTTCTGATTTTGATGAAATGGACGACGATGCTATTTATAAGATCACAACGACTTTTACAGGAGATACTGTTTTAGAAGGAAGTGATTGGTTGGATCGGGAGTTGCCATATGTCACTGCTGTAACAACTGGTTTTGATTCCATTGATGTCATTCTATCAGAGGTCAATAAAGGTTTTGGTATGGAACACCTTTGCCAAGCTTTGGGCATTGAAGCCAACCAGGTCGTGGCTTTTGGAGATAATTTGAACGATTTTCAAATGCTTGAATATGTGGGCACAGCGATTGCCACAGAAAATGCTAGACCAGAAATTAAAGCCATCAGTCAGCAGGTTATCGGCCACTGTAATGAGGCTTCCGTTTTGACCTATTTAGAAGGGATGGTGGAAAATGTCTGATATTAAAATTTTAGCTTTAGATCTTGATGGGACGCTTTTTACAAGTGAAAAAACAGTCACAGATGCCAATAAGGCAGCCTTGAAGGCGGCTCGTGAAAAAGGGGTTAAAGTGGTTATTACAACTGGCCGGCCATTAAAAGCTATTGGCAACCTTTTGGAAGAGCTTGATTTAGTGAGTGACACAGATTATTCCATTACGTTTAATGGTGGTTTGGTTCAAAAAAATACAGGTCATATTTTAGAAAAGCGGAGTTTATCTTTAACTGATGTTAAAACTATTCATCGCGAATTAGATAGCATTGGCTTGCCGACAGATATATTGAGTGATGGAACGGTCTACAGTATTCCAAGTTCTGAGGGCCGACATTCCCAATATCACCTAGCCAATCCCTTGTTAACTTTTATTGAAATTAATGACATTGAAGAATTGAAACAAGATATTGTGTATAATAAAATTGTAACGGTTACGGATGCGACTTATTTGGATCAGCAGCTTGCTAAAGCAAATCAAGACTTATTTGTGAATTACGAAGCATTTAAGTCGCGTGATATTATTTTTGAAGTCATGCCAAAAGGAATTGATAAAGCATTTGGCTTGAACCTTTTATGTCAACACCTTGGCTTTGAAGAAAAGAACGTGATGGCTATGGGTGATGAAGCCAATGATTTGTCCATGTTAAAATGGGCTGGCCTCGGTGTTGCAATGGCTAACGCGGTAGCAGAGGTGAAACTGGTTGCAGATCAAGTCACAACTTCAACTAATGATCAGTCTGGTGTTGCACAAGCAATTCATAAATACATTTTGAGGGAGGAAGGCTAATGGGATTATTTGATCGTCTATTTGGACATAAAAAAGAAAAAGAGAAAAAACAAGAAGGCCTATTGGAATCAGAAAAAATTGAGCAAGTTGCTGAGGAAGAGCAATTTGAAGAAGTTTTTCCAATGGACATGTCACCACAAACAGATGACCTATTGGATGCTAAATCTGTTGATGACTTCGTCAAAGATATTCCTTTTTATGATGGTGATAATGATAATGAATTTAACATCATAGAAGACGAGCCTGACTTATCAGCCAACTTGGATAAAGAAGACATCACAGTCGTAGAAGATAGTGATGATTTCGAAGATAAACTTGATATTCAAGAGATTGTTGAGACATCAACAATGGACACAGAAGATGTGGTTGCTGACAAAAAAGAGGAAAAAACAGCAAGTGATGATAGTTTTATCAATTCTGAGACAATGCCTCTGGAGTCGTCGGATCAGCTGTCAAAAAAAGAAGCGACTTTTTCTTCTACTGACATTGCTGAGCCAGCTACTGTTCAGCCTTCAACTGCTAGCATGGAGCTGATGGCTGACTATTATAAACGAAAGGCAGCTTTTGAAGAGGATATCCGACAAGGGAAATACCAAACGCAAGAAACAAAAGATGTAAGCAATTCTGACGCCTTAATGGCTACTGAAAGCAGTGAAAGTAACCAAGAAAAATATGACCGTAGTTTAGCTAAGACCAGAACGGGCTTTTCGGCTCGTCTCAATGCCTTCTTTGCTAATTTTAGAAGCGTAGATGAAGAGTTTTTCGAAGAATTAGAAGAATTGCTTATTTTATCTGATGTTGGTGTGACAGTTGCTACAAAGTTAACCGAGGAGCTCCGTCAAGAAGCGAAATTGGAAAATGCTAAGAAACCAGAAGCTCTCAGACGGGTTGTTATCCAAAAGTTAGTAGATATTTATGAAAAAGATGGTATCTATAATGAAGCTGTTAACTATCAAGCGGGCTTGACAGTCATGCTTTTTGTAGGTGTTAATGGCGTTGGGAAAACAACATCAATTGGTAAATTAGCTTACAAATATAAAAATGAAGGCAAAAAAGTCATGCTAGTTGCCGCAGATACTTTCCGAGCAGGTGCAGTCGCTCAGCTTGCTGAGTGGGGCAGACGCGTTGATGTTCCTGTTGTTGTTGGACCTGAAAAAGCAGATCCTGCATCTGTAGTCTTTGATGGCGTAGAACGTGCTGTTGCTGAACATGTTGATATCTTGCTGATCGATACAGCAGGTCGATTACAAAATAAAGAAAACCTTATGGCAGAGCTTGAAAAAATGGGTCGTATCATTAAGCGTGTTATTCCAGATGCACCACATGAAACCTTATTGGCACTAGATGCCTCAACAGGTCAAAATGCACTAAGTCAAGCTAAAGAATTCTCAAAAATTATGTCATTAACTGGCCTTATTTTGACGAAAATTGATGGCTCAGCAAAAGGTGGTGTCGTATTAGCCATCAGACAAGAATTGGACATTCCAGTTAAGTTCATCGGCTTTGGCGAAAAAATTGATGATATTGGGCAATTTGACTCGGAAGAATTCATGAAAGGCTTACTTGGTGATATCATTTAGTTACCTTGTCTTTCTACTAGAGGAGAAAACATGTCACAAACACCTATAGACTTGGTAAAGTATAAAAATTTGGCACAGCAAAAACAAGCTGAACATCGCAAATTTTTGGCAACCTTAAAAAAGAAAGCCCCCAAGAACCTAGATAAAATTGTTCAGGAAATTCATCAAGAAGTTTTTCGGGAAATCGACTGTACCAAATGTGCTAATTGTTGTCGAACACTTGGTCCCTTGTTTACTGAAGCAGATATCCAACGGATTTCAAAGCATTTTAGGATGAAAATGCCGGTATTTGAAGATATGTTTTTGCAGGTTGATGAAGATGGTGATAAGATTTTTCAGTCCATGCCCTGTCCTTTTTTAGGAGATGATAATTTATGTAGTATTTATGATGTTCGACCAAAGGCGTGTCGTGAATTTCCACATACTGATCGCAAAAAAATCTATCAAATCAATCAGTTAACCATAAAAAATACTCTAATTTGTCCAGCGGCCTATCTCTTTGTTGAAAAATTAAAAGATAGACTATAAAAACTTCCCCAAAAGATGGAAGTTGCAAAAGAAAACAAACTTTCTATTAAGGGGAGTTTGTTTTTTTATCTTAAAATGAGAGTAGTAAAAGTGTCATCAAAAACCTGCTTGTAAAATCTTATAGACATCAATGTTAAGATTACAAAAACTTGGCATGGAGTGACCCTGCTATAACAGTTGAAAAAAGCTTAGTTTACAAAAAAGGTCATCTCAAGAGATATTAATCTTTTGAGATGACCTTTTAATAAGCATGATTAAAAAATACGATAGACATATGGGTTATCAGGTTTACTTACTTGATGAACCTCATTGATATGAAGTACAGGAAGAGTCTGTTGCAGATCTTTATTGTATTCAGTCTTAATGTTCCCCTTTAATGTTAACCAAGTGTTATTTTTATATGAAACTTTATTTCCAGTCGTCAATAGTCCATAGACACCAGAGTCTGCAATACAGTGAATAATGCCAAATCTAAAAAGAAATTGATGATCGGTATGTCCAGGTTCATTATAAACAAAGCCAGTATAGGAAATATCTCGGTCGCTAAATTCATCCGGGTAAAGATAGATCAATTCCATGATTTCCATATAATTCTTACTGCTAATATGGATAGGTTGTTTTCCTTTATATTTTTCCAATTCTTTACGCATTTCTTTCTGATAAGCTGATTTGGTGAAATATAAACTGGTATCTGGCTTAAGATATTGGACTTTTGTGCCATCATCACTGACGCCCTTTTTTGAGGAACCAGCAGCTAATGGGAATGTATAGCCTTTAGCTGAAACCGTTGTCGAATCTAAGCTGACGGTTGGTATTAGAAGTCCAACCAAAACAGGGAAGACGACAATAAATGGGCTAGTCAGCTTTGCCATTCTCCCAGTTAAATGGCTATGAACTTTAATGTTCTTCATCCAAGTATAAAGTTGGACAGTAGCTAAGATAAAAGATAAAACCATTGAAATATAGGCAAGGTAAGAATACTGAATGTTGATATATTGATCCAATTTTCCAGATAGCTCTAGGTACATGGTTAATTCAAAATAAGCAGCTAAAATTAAAAAGCGAATCATGATACCACCCCCACAAGTAAACAATATAGGATTATCACAGAAACTGAAACAGAAATGAATTGGATAATAAAGGCTTTTTTAAACGAATTAAGCATCATCATTAGATTCTTGATATCAACCATTGGTCCAATTAATAGAAAGGCTAATATGGGAGCAAATCCAAAGGTGGTCAGTAATGAGGCACCAATAAAGGCATCTGCTTCACTACAAAGTGATAGTATAAAGGCTAGAAGCATCATCGTAAGGATAGCAGTAATTGGGTTATGCCCAATGCTTGTTAAGATTTTAGTGGGAACAAAGATTTGCATACCAGAGGCAATCAATGTTCCAAAAACTAAATAACGACCAGTGTCGAAGAATTCATCAATGGCATGCACTAAGGCAAAATAAACTTTTTTAGACCATTTCTCGTGTGAGTAATCATGGTAATGAACAGGCTCTGCCGATTCCTTAAGAATATCCTCATCGGTAAAATAGGCTAATAATATGCCTAGGAAGAGCGCCACAATAAGTGCGCCAAGTAATCTCAAGAATAAAAAGCGTAAAGAGTTGCCAAATGCAGAGTAGGTAGCAAAGAGCACGATGGGATTAATAATTGGTGCCGTTGCTAAAAATGGAATGGCTGTATAAGAGGGCACTTTTTTTTTTTCCAAAAAACGATTAATAATAGGAATAATACCACATTCACAAGAAGGAAAGACAAAGCCAATTAAGCTCCCAAAAAGAATTCTTAAAAACTTTTGTTTAGGTAAATAGCGTTGCACAATTTCTGGAGTGATAAAGACTTCAATAAAACCAGAAAGAATTGTTCCTAGCAAAACAAAGGGTAAAGCTTCAATGATAATTGAAAGAAAAATGGCAGACCATTGGAGAATGTCTGGTGGAAGAGATGAGAAAATGGACATTATCTCTCCCCCTTTCTAAAAATAAAATGGAGATGACTACATGTTAGCAAAAAAAGAGAAGTCGCTTGACTTCCTAATGGACGCTTCATTAGTTATCATCCATTCTTTTTTGTTCTTTTTCATTTGATGCAGGGATAAACTTACCTTCTGCGTCAACATTAATAGGTTTATCAAAACTAGGAATACTAGCAAAACCAGCCATCATTTTTTCTAAGTTATCATTTTTTTTATGAGTAATTGCCATTTTAAAACCAACTTTCTATTACGATATAACTATTATACTATCATTTACAAATAAAAGAAAAGATAAATGCTAGAAGGAATAAAGAAAAGTGTCATTTCTTTTATTTATAGAAACAGTATTCAAATAATAGTATCAGGATATGATTTTTTTATACAAGTTATTTTATGTGAAAAGGCTTATACTATTCTTAAAATCATAAAGGAGAAGTAACATGCAATTTAAGATTGAACATAATCCTAAAACGGGCTTTTATTCCTATTTTTTAACGTTTGAATCTGGTAGTCGCCTAGAAATTATGACTAAAAAAGGGCTTGCAGAACAAAATCATGATCAATTTGGTTTAGCTCATCTTGCTTTTGCATTAGGTTCCAAAGAAGCAGTGGATGAATTTGCTTTTGCAATGCAAGCCAATGGTTTTCCTATTCAAAATGGGCCTCGAACTACTGGAGATGGTTATTATGAAGCTGTTATTCAAGATCCAGAAGGAAACAGTATTGAGTTAACCATTTAAATACCAAAGCAAACTACCTTGCGTGGTTGCTTTTTTTAGGTTTGTGGTGAAATTATGTTTTCAGAAAAATGTGATATAATAAATTTCATAGGAGATAGCAATGAAAAAACACGTTTTACTGGTAGATGATGAAGAACATATCCTTCGACTATTAGATTATCATTTAACTAAAGAAGGCTATGAAACAGAGTTGGTCGGTGATGGTAGGACAGCGCTAAAATTAGCTGAAACTGAGCATTTTGATTTTATTCTATTGGACATTATGTTACCGCAATTAGATGGCATAGAAGTCTGTAAGCGTATTAGAGCAAAAGGCCTAACTACACCAATAATGATGGTATCTGCCAAGGGTGATGAATTTGATAAGGTATTGGCACTAGAGTTGGGGGCAGATGATTATTTAACGAAACCATTCAGCCCTAGAGAGTTAGTTGCACGTGTTAAAGCTATTCTTCGCCGAACAGATAAAAATAATAGCACTGATGACGATAATGACTTGAGTGACGAGCAATGGCTGGTCAATGGCTTACGTGTTTTTCCTGATCGCCATGAAGTCTATAAAGGGCAGGACACACTTAATTTGACGCCTAAAGAGTATGAGTTACTGCTTTATTTAATTAAACACCCTAATATGACTTTGACAAGAGAAAGACTGCTCGAAAGAATATGGGGATATGATTTTGGTCAGGAAACACGTTTAGTCGATGTTCATATTGGAAAACTACGTGAAAAAATTGAAGATGACCCCAAAAATCCTCAATATATCAAAACAATCAGAGGCTACGGTTATAAGTTCAAGGAGATAAAGGATGAAAAAATGGCTTAACAGTCTGGTCATAACTTGTACTTTATTATTACTGACTAACTTGCTTATCGCCCTTAATTTTGGAAATAAAACGGTTTGGTCCAGTATGGCAGGTGTCTTTTGTTTACTGCTATTGTTTTTTTTTAAAAAATTATATGATTGTCATAAAGACCTAAGAGATCTGATTGATCATTCACAGACGGTCAACTATTTTAATTCATCCAAAGATAAAGATATTCAAGAGTTGACGCATTTGTTAGTGAGTTTTCGTAAGGCTAGTCAAGAGCAAGAAATTAATATCAAGACCATGTCAGATAACTTACAAGCTCTGCTATCACACCTCACCATGGGGATGTTTTTAGTTAATCGGAAGCAAGAAATTCTCATTCACAGTCACTCCTTGCCTAACTATTTTCCGGATACTAAGCCTCGTTATAAAAATTTAGATGACATTAGTCGTATGGATATTAAAGCACTTGTCAAACAAACCTTTGACAGTAAGGAGACCATAAAAAAAGAGTTAAGAGGATTTCATGAGGGTGATCTTATTTTGGAAGTGACTGCAGTGCCTATTGTGAATGAGGATAAGATAACAGACCAAATTCTTGTTTTACTCTATGATTTAACAACGATAAGAGCCTATGAAAAATTGAATATGGATTTCATTTCTAATGCGTCACATGAATTAAGGACGCCGGTTACCTCAATTAAAGGCTTTGCTGAGACAATAAAATCAATGTCTGAAGATGAGGCGACCCTGAAAAATGAATTTCTAGATATTATTTATAATGAAAGCTTGCGCTTAGAACATATTGTAGAACATATGCTGACACTTTCGAAGGTTAAGAAAACACAGTTACAAAAGACAGAAATTAACTTAACTGAATTTCTTCAATATATTGGCAATAGCTTAAAGCATCAACTTCAACAAAAACACTTAACATTACATTTTGATTTAAAGGCTCCGGTCATCATCGTTTCAGATAAATACCTCTTATCTCAAATAATATTAAATCTTTTGTCAAATGCCATTCGTTATACCGAGGATGGCGGAGATATTGTTTTAGTCACTAGAGAATTAGCTGATACGATTACAATAAGTGTAAAAGATACAGGGATAGGAATTAGTCAATTAGAAATTGAACGCATTTTTGAACGGTTTTATCGTGTTAATAAAGGACGAAGCCGACAAAGTGGTGGAACTGGATTAGGGCTTTCTATTGTGAAAGAACTCAGTCAATTATTATCTGGTACAGTTAGTGTTTCGAGTCGGCTTGGAAGTGGTAGTGTTTTTACTTTGACACTCCCTAAAAGGATGATTAAGCAATAATTAAGGAAGTCTAGATGACTTCTTTTTTCTTTAGATATTTTATTATAAATCTTTACAAAATCTTTACAAAAATAGGGGATAAACCTTTACAAAGTATTGATAAACTAAATGTGTAGCAAATCTACAAGAAGTTTAAAAATAAATTTAAAGGTGAAACTTATGAAAATTCAAAAAATGATTGCTCTTGCAGTTCTTGGTTTGTCTAGTCTTGGCTTAGTAGCTTGTGGCAATAATGATGCAAAGTCAGGAAGCACATCTGGTGGTAAGATTGAAGTTATCACACGTGAAGATGGTTCAGGAACACGCGGAGCATTTACAGAAATTACAGGTATCTTGAAAAAAAATGGTGACAAACAAACTGATAATACTTCGAAATCAGCAGTTGTTCAAAACAGTACAGAAGGGGTCATTTCAGCAGTTTCTGGAAATAAAGATGCTGTAGGATATATTTCACTTGGGTCACTAAATAAAAATGTTAAAGCCCTTAAAGTGGATGATGTAGAAGCAAGTTCTAAAGCTGTTAAAGATAAAGAATACCCGCTTCAACGTCCCTTCAATATTGTTTACAATGACAACTTATCAGCTTTAGGAAAAGATTTTATCTCTTTCATCCATTCAAAACAAGGACAAAAAGTTGTAACGGATAATAAATTTGTTGAAGCAAAAGACAATACAAAAGAATACACATCACAAAAAATGGCTGGCAAATTATCAATTGTTGGGTCAACATCTGTAACACCACTTATGGAAAAATTTGTTGAAGCATACAAAAAAGAAAATCCAGATGTAACAATCGATATTACAGCTAATGGTTCTTCAGCAGGGATTACCGCGGCGAAAGAAAAAACAGCAGATATTGGTATGGTATCTCGTGAACTTACTCCTGAAGAAGGAAAAGACTTAAAACATGATGAAATTGCACTTGATGGAATTGCAGTAGTTGTCAATAAAGACAATAAAGCTGAAAAAATCAGTATGAATTCAATCACGGACGTGTTCACTGGGAAAGTGACAAGTTGGGATAAAGTAAAATAAGTCTAAGAGAGTGTAAGGGAGACAAGAGTCTCCCTTACTTTCATTCGTATAGAAAGGATAGCGCGTGAAAAAACAAGCGTTTAAAGAAGAATTCTTTCGAATTCTATTTTTCCTTAGTGCAACAATGTCGATTGTTGCCATATTATTAATCTGTATTTTTATTTTTATGAATGGTCTTCCCTTCATCGGAAAATATGGTCTTGTAAAATTCTTGTTTGGATCAAATTGGTCGCCATCTAATTCTCCAGCAAGTTTTGGTATTTTACCAATGATAATTGGTTCCCTGTTAATTACACTGGGTGCCATAATTGTGGGTGTGCCAACAGGCATCTTTACTTCTGTCTTTATGGTTTACTATTGTCCCAAACCAATTTATAGTTTCTTAAAATCAGCAGTTAATATGATGGCAGCTATTCCATCTATCGTCTACGGATTTTTTGGCTTGCAATTATTGGTTCCTTGGATTCGAACTTTTTCTGGTAATGGGATGTCTGTGATTACAGCCTCAATATTGTTGGGAATCATGATATTACCTACTGTTATTAGCTTGACAGAATCCGCTATTAGAACTGTGCCTAGCTCTTTTTATTCTGGAAGTTTAGCTTTGGGTGCCAGCCATGAACGGACCATTTTTAGTGTCATTGTTCCGGCAGCCAAGTCTGGTATTTTTTCAGCAATTATCTTAGGGATTGGTAGAGCAATCGGAGAAACAATGGCCGTTATCCTTGTTGCGGGTAACCAACCAGTTATTCCGACGGGTTTATTTGAAGGAACACGGACGATGACTACGAATATTGTACTTGAAATGGCTTATGCATCTGGTCAACATAGAGAAGCCTTGATTGCGACATCAGCTGTCTTGTTCATCTTTATTCTGATCATCAATGCTTGGTTCTCATACATGAAAGGAAAATCAGTAAATGAGTAGATATATTTTAAAAACCTTAGTTTACCTTTTTACCTTACTAACATTTGGCTCACTCTTTCTTATTGTTGGTTTTATTCTTGTTAATGGGTTACCACATATTACCCCTTCATTATTCGAATGGAAATATACGAGTGAGAATGTTTCCTTGATGCCAGCTATTATTTCTACTTTAATTTTAGTTTTTGGCTCATTATTAATTGCCTTACCTATAGGGGTATTTGCAGGGTTCTATTTAGTTGAATATGCTAAAAAAGGCTCCATTTGGGTCAAAATGATCCGTATTGCAGCAGATACCTTAGCTGGTATCCCTTCGATTGTATTTGGTCTTTTCGGGATGCTATTCTTTGTTGTCTTCCTAAAATTTCAATACTCCTTACTCTCAGGGATTTTAACCTCTGTTATCATGGTATTGCCTGTCATCATTCGATCAACAGAAGAAGCATTACTGTCAGTCAGTGATAGCATGCGTCAAGCTAGTTTTGGTTTGGGAGCAGGGAAGCTTAGGACAGTTTTTAACATTGTCTTACCAGTTGCTATGCCAGGTATTTTAGCGGGTGTTATTTTGGCTATTGGACGTATTGTTGGTGAAACGGCAGCCCTAATGTATACCTTAGGGACATCGACTAATGCCCCAACAAGTATCATGTCTTCTGGTCGTTCACTAGCTTTGCATATGTATATGTTGTCTAGTGAAGGGCTTCATGTTAATGAAGCCTATGCTACTGGGGTTATCTTAATTATTACTGTACTAGTTATTAATGCTATTTCTAGTTTATTATCTCGTCGCCTTGTGAAAGGAGCATCTAACTAATGGGAACTTTTTCCGTAAAAAACCTTGACTTATTCTATGGGGATTTTCACGCCCTAAAAGATATCTCAATTGAATTACCTGAAGGGCAAATTACAGCTTGATTGGACCTTCTGGATGTGGTAAATCAACCTTTTTAAAATCTTTGAACCGAATGAATGATTTAGTACCGACTTGTCGTATTGAAGGAGATATTCTTTTAGATGATAAAAACATCTATGGTAAAGATATGAATCTTAATAGCCTTCGTAAGCGTGTTGGGATGGTTTTCCAACAACCAAATCCATTTTCGATGTCCATTTATGATAACGTAGCCTATGGCCCAAGGACACATGGTATCAAAGATAAAGCGCAACTTGATGCAATTGTAGAAAAAAGTCTAAAGGGCGCAGCTATTTGGGATGAAGTCAAAGATGATCTCAAAAAAAATGCCATGTCACTTTCTGGTGGTCAGCAACAACGGATCTGTATTGCGCGAGCTCTAGCTGTAGAACCTGATGTCTTACTAATGGATGAACCAACTTCGGCATTAGATCCTATTTCAACTTTAAAAATTGAAGATTTAGTTCAAAATTTGAAAAAAGATTACACTATTATTATTGTTACTCATAATATGCAACAAGCTTCGCGTATCTCAGATAAGACAGCTTTTTTCCTAACAGGTGAAATCTGTGAATTTGGTGATACTCTAGCTATTTTCACAAATCCTAAAGATAAGAGAACAGAAGATTATATTTCTGGTCGCTTCGGTTAGAGAAAGGACTTAAGATGAGAGAGCAATTTGAATTAGAACTCCAACAATTAGAGCAACAATTTTTAGCACTTGGGCAGTCAGTTATTGAAGCTGCTTCAAAGGCATTACTAGCTTTAGCAGCCAAAGATGGTGAAATGGCTGAAAAAATTATTGAAGAGGATAAACAAATCAATCAAGCACAAATTGATGTTGAATTAGCTTGCGCGCGCATATTAGCCCTTCAGCAACCACAGGTGACAGACCTTCGCTTCGTTATTACGATCATGTCTGCCTGTTCTGATTTAGAACGGATGGGTGATCATATGGCAGGAATTTCTCGCTCGATATTGCGATTGAAAGAAGCAGATTCACTTGATTCAATTGAAGAGCATATTCATGAAGCTGGTCAAAAAGCTTTGAAGATGTTATCTGATTTATTAGCTGCCTTTCCAAAACGCAAACTTGATAAAGCAATTGAAATTGTTAAACAAGATGAAGCTATTGATGAATTGTATTATGTTACGTCAAAAGAAATTATGTCTGAAATGAAGGGGCAAGAAACATCCATTAGAAATGGTACAGAATACCTCTACATGATGGGACATATTGAACGATTCGCAGATTATATTTCAAATATTTGTGAGCGTCTCGTTTATTTGGAAACTGGTGAAATAGTTGAATTAAATTAATCAAAAGGTTGCTCAATGGGCAACCTTTTTGATATCATCTCTCTTTAAAAAATAGATTGAAAGCCTTTTAACAAGCTATTTTATGGTATAATAATGGTATTATGGAAAATACAATTATTGAAACAATTGCTGAACAATTAGCAATCTCAAAAAAACAAATTCAAGATGTTTTAGAGTTAACGGCCGAAGGAAATACTATTCCATTTATTGCTCGTTATCGTAAAGAAGTTACTGGAAACTTAGATGAAGTAGCTCTTAAAGCAATCATTGATAGTCAAAAATCATTAACAGCTTTAAGAGATAGAAAAGAAACGGTGTTAGCTAAAATTGCTGAGCAAGGCAAGCTATCTGATCAGCTTAAAGCAGCAATCGAAGCTGCTGAAAAATTGGCTGATGTTGAAGAACTCTATCTCCCATATAAAGAAAAAAGAAGAACTAAAGCAACTATTGCCCGTGAAGCTGGACTTTTTCCACTTGCTCGTCTTATTTTACAAAATGCAAGCCACTTGGAATTAGAAGCTGAAAAATACACAAGTGAGGCTTTCCCTATTCCAGAAAAAGCTTTAGCTGGAGCAGTGGATATTTTAGTTGAAGCTATGTCTGAAGATGCCAAACTTCGTTCATGGACTTATAATGAAATTTGGAATTATAGTCATATTGTTTCTCAACTTAAAGATCAAGAGCTTGATGACAAGAAGGTTTTTCAAATTTATTATGACTTTTCTGATAAAGTTTCCAAAATGCAAGGTTATAGAACGTTAGCATTAAACCGTGGTGAGAAACTTGGTGTCTTAAAGGTAAGGTTTGAGCATAACTTAGATAAAATGTTGCGCTTTTATAGTGTTCGTTTTAAGGAAAAAAATCCTTATATTGAAGAGTTGATTCAACAAGCACTTAAGAAAAAAATTATCCCTGCAATGGAACGTCGTATTCGAACAGAACTTACTGAAGCAGCTGAAGATGGAGCAATTCAATTATTCTCTGAAAACTTAAGAAACCTACTTTTGGTCTCACCTTTAAAAGGGAAGATGGTATTGGGATTTGACCCAGCCTTTCGAACTGGCGCTAAGTTAGCTATCGTAGACCAAACTGGAAAATTAATGACAACTCATGTTATCTATCCAGTTGCACCAGCAAGCCAGTCTAAAATTCAAACAGCCAAAAAAGAACTTGCTGAACTGATTCAGACTTATCAAATCGAAATTATTGCTATTGGTAATGGCACGGCTAGCCGTGAAAGCGAAGCATTTGTAGCGGAAATTCTTAAGGACTTTCCAAGTACATCATATGTCATTGTTAATGAAAGCGGTGCTTCGGTCTATTCTGCCTCTGAACTAGCAAGACAGGAATTCCCAGAATTAACAGTTGAAAAACGCTCTGCTATTTCAATTGCAAGGCGTTTGCAAGATCCACTAGCTGAGTTAGTTAAAATAGATCCCAAGTCAATTGGTGTAGGTCAATATCAGCATGATGTTAGTCAGAAGAAATTGACTGATAATTTGGATTTCGTGGTTGATACCGTGGTAAACCAAGTTGGTGTTAATATCAATACAGCCAGTTCAGTACTTTTGTCCCATGTTTCTGGTCTTAATAAAACAATTTCGGAAAATATCGTCAAGTACCGTGAGGAGAATGGCCGCATTCCTTCGCGTGAAGCTATTAAGAAAGTGCCACGCTTGGGAGCAAAAGCTTTTGAACAAGCAGCTGGTTTCTTGCGGATACCAAATGGTGAGAATATTTTAGATAATACAGGTGTTCATCCAGAATCTTATCCAGCGGTAGAGCAGCTTTTTAAAGCATTAGCGATTACAGAGTTAGATCAAGAGGCTAAAGAAAAACTCAAGTCTTTAAATTGTAAAGCGATGGCTGAACAACTCTCGATTGGTTTTGAAACATTAAAAGACATTATCGATGATTTACTTAAACCTGGGAGAGACCTTCGCGATGATTTCCAAACACCAGTACTTCGCCAAGATGTTTTAGATTTGAAAGATTTAAAGATTGGCCAAAAACTTGAAGGTACAGTTAGAAATGTGGTTGATTTTGGTGCTTTTGTTGATATTGGTGTCCATGAAGATGGATTAATTCATATTTCTGAAATGAGTAAAACATTTGTTAATCATCCTAGCCAAGTGGTTTCCGTAGGAGACTTAGTGACGGTTTGGGTATCTAAAATTGATATTGACCGCCATAAAGTCAACCTTAGTTTGTTAGCTCCTAATGAATCTAACTGAATATGTTAAGTAAGTTTCTATAGAAGATTTTGGGCAACCTTTTCGACATCAGGCTCATTGGAACAAGCGTTTGAGGACAACAGGCGGAAGATTTTTCCCAAACGACGGTCATCTTGATTTTAATCCCAAACTTTATGAAGAATTTGGACTAGACATTTTTCGAAAAATCGTTAGGCATGAGCTCTGTCACTATCATCTGTATCTGGCTCAAAAAGGGTATAAGCATGGAGATGCTGATTTTAAGGCCCTTTTATTACAGGTAGATGGCTTGCGCTATGCACCTAGTAGTCAGAATATCAAACGAATTCATTATTACTGTAAATCATGTGGTTATCATTTTACAAGACGACGACAGATTAACACACGAAACTATGTTTGTGGGATTTGTCAAGGAAAAATAGGCAAAATAAATCAGTCAAAAGACTGATTTATTTCTCGCATTTTGGGGCTATAATTAAATAAATCAGTAAAGGAGGAGTGGCTATTGGAAACAGTATTTTATAAACAACGCAAAAATAGATTAGTATCAGGCGTTGTAGCTGGATTAGCTGATAAGTATCATTGGGACTTGGCGATTGCTAGAGTCTTTGCAGCTTTATTAATCTACTCAAGCGGTTTTGGACTTGTGATTTACATTTTGTTAGCGATATTTTTACCATATAAAGAAGATTTAATTGCTAAAAAACGAGGCAGTGGTCCAAGGCGTCGAAAAGATGCAGAAGTTGTAGATGATGAAGATGATGGATGGTTTTGGTAAACGATAGACCTTAAGAAAAGCAAGCTTTAAAACAGGAAAGCATGTTATCTCAAGGAAATAAGTCAATATAGAAAAGGACTGTATAGGAGATGTCGAGTCCTTTTCTTTTTTTCTATTATTTTTATAGTTATCAGTTAAAAATGAGTCTACAAAAGGGTTTGATGATTGAATTATGATATAATGTAAAAAAGGAGAAATTATGTCAGTTACTGTGAAGATGCTTGTAGAAAAAGTGCGCTTGACTGTTATCTACGGCACTGATGAATCATTAAATAAAGAAATCATAACCTCAGATATCTCAAGACCAGGTCTTGAAATGACTGGGTATTTTGATTATTATGCTCCAGAGCGTATCCAATTATTTGGGATGAAAGAATGGTCATATCTTACTAAGATGACCTCGCATAATCGTTTTTCAGTTTTAAAAGAGATGTTTAAAAATGAAACACCTGCAGTTATTGTTGCAAGAGATCTTCCTATACCAGAAGAAATGCTGAAGGCTGCGAGGAAGAAGGGATTGCATTATTGCAGAGTAAGGCTTCAACAAGTCGTTTGCAAGGAGAAATTTCATTTTTCATAGGTGCTGCATTAGCTGAACGAACAAGTGTTCATGGGGTATTGATGGATATCTATGGAATGGGTGTGCTTATCCAAGGAGACTCAGGAATTGGTAAAAGTGAAACCGGTTTAGAGCTTGTTAAACGTGGCCATAGATTAGTTGCTGATGACCGAGTAGACGTCTATGCTAAAGATGAGGAAACCTTATGGGGTGAACCTGCAGAGATACTAAGACATCTTTTAGAGATTAGAGGGTTGGGATTATTGATATCATGTCTCTCTATGGTGCAAGTGCTGTTAAGGATTCGTCACAAGTGCAATTAGCCATTTATTTAGAAAACTTTGAAGCCGGTAAAATTTTTGACCGCCTTGGCAATGGTAATGAAGATGTTGAATTTGCTGGTGTTAAAATTCCTAGAGTAAGGATACCAGTTAAAACCGGTCGAAATGTCTCAGTCGTTATTGAAGCGGCAGCAATGAACCATCGAGCTAAACAAATGGGGTTTGATGCCACTAAAACTTTTGAAGAAAGACTTACTAATTTAATTAGTCAAAATGAGGAAAACGAATGATAGACCCAATCGCATTTCAAATTGGGCCATTGGCCGTTCACTGGTATGCCATTTGTATATTAACAGGATTAATGATTGGGGTTTACTTAGCTACAAAAGAGGCCCCTCGTAAAAATTTAACCAGTGATGATATCATTGATTTTATTCTAATTGCTTTCCCATTAGCAATATTAGGCGCTCGACTTTATTATGTTGTTTTTGAATGGTCCTACTACTCACAACACCTAAATGAAATTTTTGCTGTTTGGAATGGTGGCATAGCTATTTATGGGGGACTGATTACAGGAGCAATTGTTCTCTACTTTTATACCTACAATAAAGTTATTGACCCAATCAAGTTTTTAGATATCACTGTACCTGGAGTGATGATTGCTCAATCAATAGGACGCTGGGGAAACTTTGTAAACCAAGAGGCTTACGGAAAAGCTGTTAACAGTTTAAACTACTTACCAAGTTTTATCAGAAAACAAATGTATATTGAAGGCCATTATCGTATGCCCACTTTCTTATTTGAGTCCTTATGGAATTTATTAGGCTTTATTATTATTTTAATTGCTAGAAGGAAATCAAGGTTTCTTTTTGAAGGCGAAATTTTTGCTTTTTATCTGATTTGGTATGGCTGCGGTCGCTTAGTCATTGAGGGGATGCGTACGGATAGTTTAATGTTTTTAGGTATCCGGGTTTCACAATTAGTATCCATTGTTATTATTTTAGTTGGCCTTGCATTTGTCATTAGGAGACGATTGCAAAAAGATGTTCCTTTTTATCAGGAATAAGAAGAAGGAGAAATTATGGATTTAGTAGGAATTGCACTTATTATTATTGCCCTTGCATTTGTTGCATTAGTTATTTTTTTAATTATTGTTCTCAAAAAGGTTTCTGAGACCATTGATGAAACTAAAAAAACAATCTCGATCTTAACGAGTGATGTCAATGTTACCTTATATCAAACAAATGAGATTTTAGCTAAAGCAAATGTTTTAGTTGAAGATATCAATGGTAAAGTTTCAACTATAGATCCACTCTTTGTTGCAATTGCAGATTTATCTGAAAGTGTTTCAGACCTCAATGGACACGCAAGAACTTTAGGACAACATGCAAGCTCAGCAACAAGTGGTGTTTCAAAAGTCAGTAAAGCAGCTATGGTGGGTAAAATGGCTTCAAAAATATTTGGAAATAAAGGAGAAAAGCAATGAGTAAATTTTTAAAATCTTTAGTGATTGGTACAGCAACTGGTCTTGCAACAGCTTACTTTTTGACAACAGAAAAAGGTAAAGAAGTTAAAGGTCGTGCAGAAAAAGCTTATAATGCCTATAAAGAAAACCCAGAAGAGTATCATCAAATGGCAAAAGAGAAGGGTACTGAGTATAGTAACCTTGCTAAAGAAAGATTTAATGATTATAAACATAAATTTGAAACTGGCGAAATCACACCAGAACAAGTTATAGAAGTTGTTAAAGAAAAAACAAATCAGTTTGTTAATAAAGCTAGTAAATCCTTTTCAGAAGGATTTGAAACAAGGCCAGATAATATGGACGGTTCGGATGAAGTTGTCTTAACAGAGGATGACATTATTATTGATTATAGTGCTATCACTGAAGATATTCCAGTAATGACTACTTCGGAAAATCTTATTTCGGATACAGCGGTTGAATCAGAAATTACTAAAGCACAAGCAAGCTCTGAAACAGAAGAAGTTTTACATTCAGAAATATAAAAAAGTTTTGGGATTTCCCAAAACTTTTTACTTTATCAGTTTTTTAATCGATTTTTTGAAAACACTTGTTATTCCATAGCTCACCAAACTTGAGAATAGAAATGCCCAAAGTGGCGAAAAGTTGATAGAGAGTAGGACAAATGCAACAAAAACAGTTACTAAACTAAAAATAGCGACAGAGGCAAAAAAGAATAAATCTTCTAGTTTGGCACTTTGATAATTTAGTTCTTGAAACTCCTGAAACTTAGGTGTTTCATCTTGATAACTATGAGTTTGTTCGAACTGTTCTTCTTGTCTTAATGGTGACGGCATAGTCCTCTCCTTTCCTTCGAGATACTAAGTCATTTTATCATAAATAATCAAATTTGTCATTACTTTTTTGAAAATTAAAAAATAAAGCATAATTTGCAACAATTGACAAGAAATATGCTCTCAAGAGCTTTAAAATTTGATATAATAACAGGCATATGGAAAAAATAATTATCACAGCTACCGCTGAAAGCATTGAACAAGTAAGAAGCCTATTATCTATTGGTGTTGATCGTATATATGTTGGTGAAAAAGATTATGGTCTAAGACTACCGCATAACTTCACCTATGATGAACTTAGAGAAATTGCAGGATTGGTACATGCTGCTGGCAAAGAACTAACAGTAGCATGCAACGCTTTGATGCATCAAGACATGATGGATAATATTAAACCTTTTTTAGAATTGATGAAAGAAATCAAGGTTGATTATTTGGTTGTTGGTGATGCAGGCCTTTTTTATGTCAACAAGCGTGATGGCTATAACTTCAACTTAATTTATGATACGTCTGTTTTTGTGACGTCTAGCCGTCAAGTTAACTTTTGGGGACAACATGGAGCAGTTGAAACTGTTTTGGCTCGCGAAATTCCATCAGAAGAATTATTTACATTGGCTGATAACATTGAGTTTCCAGCTGAAATGTTGGTTTATGGCGCATCAGTAATTCATCATTCAAAACGACCGCTGATTGAAAATTATTATAATTTCACTCATATTGATGATGAAACAAACAGAGGCCGTGGATTATTCCTGTCGGAACCTGGTGATGAAACTAGCCATTATTCAATTTATCAGGACAACCACGGGACTCATATCTTTATCAACAATGATATTAATATGATGTCAAAACTTGAAGAATTGCACCGCCATGGTCTAAACAATTGGAAATTAGATGGTATTTATAGTCCAGGAGATAATTTTGTTGCCATTACAAAGCTCTTTATTGAGGCACGCGATCTCATACTTGCAGGTCAGTTCAGCGCAGAAAAAGTTGAAGAGCTAGATCAAAAATTGAAAGTTCTCCATCCACTGGGACGCGGTTTAGATACTGGATTTTACGAATTTGATCCTAAAACAGTTAAGTAAGGCTAGGTAGAATTGCTTGCGCAAACTATTTAAGAAAAAAGGGTAAAGAAATGTCAAATATAGAAAAAAAAACGTCCAGAGGTCCTTTCACCAGCTGGAACTTTAGAAAAATTGAAGGTCGCTATTGACTATGGTGCAGATGCTGTTTTCGTTGGTGGTCAAGCTTATGGGCTAAGAAGTCGGGCAGGTAATTTTTCAATGGAAGAATTGCAAGAAGGAATTGACTATGCTCATGCACGTGATGCCAAAGTCTATGTGGCAGCCAATATGGTTACGCATGAAGGCAATGAAGAAGGTGCTGGCGAATGGTTCCGTCAATTAAGAGATATGGGACTAGATGCTGTAATTGTGTCTGACCCAGCCTTAATAATGATTTGCTCTGCAGAAGCACCAGGCTTAGAAATTCATTTATCAACCCAAGCCTCATCGACCAACTATGAAACCTTTGAATTTTGGAAGGAAATGGGCTTGACACGTGTTGTATTGGCGCGTGAGGTAAATATGGCAGAACTTGCTGAAATTAGAAAACGAACGGAAGTAGAAATCGAAGCCTTTGTTCATGGAGCGATGTGTATCTCTTATTCAGGACGTTGCGTCCTTTCAAATCATATGAGTCACCGTGATGCCAACCGTGGTGGCTGTTCACAATCGTGCCGCTGGAAGTATGACTTGTATGAAATGCCTTTTGGTACTGAGAGACGCTCACTGAAAGGTGAAATTCCTGAAGAATATTCAATGTCATCTGTTGATATGTGTATGATTGACCATATTCCTGATTTAATTGAAAATGGTGTTGATAGCCTTAAAATTGAAGGCCGTATGAAATCTATTCATTATGTATCAACAGTAACTAATTGTTATAAAGCAGCTGTAGATGCTTACATGGAAAGTCCTGAAAAATTCTTTGCTATTAAAGAAGAATTGATTGATGAACTTTGGAAAGTCGCTCAACGTGAATTGGCGACTGGTTTCTATTATGGAACACCAACTGAAAATGAACAGCTATTTGGCGCTCGCCGTAAAATACCACAATACAAATTCGTCGGAGAAGTTGTTTCATTTGATTCAGAAACAATGTTAGCCACAATTCGTCAACGAAATGTTATTCATGAAGGGGACAAAATTGAGTTTTATGGTCCAGGATTCAGACATTTTGAAACAGAAGTTGTTGACTTGCATGATGAAGATGGTAATAAAATTGATCGCGCACCAAATCCAATGGCCTTACTAACAATCAAATTACCACAACCTGTCCAAGCTGGTGACATGATTCGTGCCTGTAAAGAAGGTCTTGTTAACCTCTACAAAAAAGATGGAAGCAGTCAAACAGTCAGAGCATAAAAAATAAACTCCTCAAAAATGAGGAGTTTATTGATTTGCCTTTGGTAAAAGTGATATTTTTTGAATTTCAGATATCCTGACAATAAGCGACAGGTTTCCATCAGAGTTTTCCATAATAAGTTGTCCTTGTTCCTTTTGATATTTAATAATCTTTCCAGTTACATTTTTATCTGGACAGATTGCATGAATAGCTAAGTCATTGGCCATTGCGTGCTTAATCAGTGAGATATTCCTATTGGAAGTTAGAGAGATAGCTTTGTCATTTTTTGAGGAGTGATGTGGTTGACCTTCAATAAAATCATAAAGAGATGACTTTATTATATTTACAAGTGATTTCATAGCCATTTTCCTTATAAATTGTTAAAATAGTTTTATAGTATTTTATCGTAAAATTGTTATTTTTAAAAGAAAAGAGATAGAAATTTTCTATTTTTTTCGAATAATTAATTAGGAGGAAAAATGGCTGAATTTACGTTTACAATTGAAGAACATTTAATTACCTTATCAGAAAATGATAAAGGCTGGACTAAAGAGCTAAATCGGGTCTCTTTTAATGGTGCACCTGCAAAATGGGATATTCGCACCTGGAGTCCTGATCATACAAAAATGGGAAAAGGGATTACCTTGACCAATGACGAATTTAATCTTTTAGTCAAAGAATTCAAAAAATAAGATGAGACGCCTAACAAGGTGTCTTATTTTTATTCATATATGTGAGACGTTGAGCAAATATAAGGTGTTTAAATGATAATATATACAATTTCAACTTATTTTTTAAAAATATTTGAAATTGTTTGTCTATTCAGATATTTTGTGATATGATGTATTTCATAACTTAAATATTAAGTTGAGTATACAATTAGGAGAATAGGATATGAAGGCATGGAAAACATTAACAGCAGCTGGACTGGTTCTTGTAACGGTCTCAACTTTAGTAGCGTGTGGCAGCTCAAACGCTACTTCAAAATCTGGGGATAAAGATACAATCAATTGGTATACACCCACAGAAATTATTACACTAGATATTTCTAAGAATACGGACCGCTATTCAGCAATGGCCATTGGGAATTCAGGAAGTAGTTTACTTCGCGTAGGTAAAGATGGCAAACTAGTTCCAGATTTAGCTACTAAGGTTGATATCTCAAAAGATGGAAAAACCTATACAGCAACATTGCGTGACGACTTAAAATGGTCGGACGGTAGCAAAATGACAGCTGATGACTTTGTTTACACATGGCAACGGATGGTTGATCCTAAGACTGCGTCAGAGTATGCTTATCTCACAACAGATGCTCATTTACAAAATGCTGATAAAATTATCGGCGGTCAGGAAAAAGACCTCAATAAATTGGGTGTAAAAGCTGAGGGCAATAAAATTATCTTTACGTTAGACACACCAGCACCACAGTTTGAAAGTCTCCTATCCTTCTCTAACTTTATGCCACAACAAAAGAAATTTGTTGAAAGAGCTGGCAAAGATTATGGAACAAGTTCTGAAAAACAATTATACTCTGGCCCATATATTGTCAAAGATTGGAATGGTACAAGTGGTAGCTTTAAGCTAGTAAAAAATAAATATTATTGGAATGCCAAAAATGTTAAAACAAAGACTGTAAAAGTACAAGCAGTTAAGAAACCTGATACTGCCGTCCAAATGTATAAACAAGGTCAATTAGACTTCGCTAATATTTCTGGAACTTCAGCAATCTACAATGCCAACAAAAATAATAAAGATGGTATTAAAATTCCAGAAGCGCGTGCAGATTATTTAGTTTATAACGAGACAGGATCTGTTAAAGCATTAACAAATCAGAAAATTCGGCAAGCTTTGAATTTAGCGACTGATCGCGAAGGTCTCGTAAAAGCAGCAGCAGATACAGGATCTAAAGCAGCGACTTCTCTTGCTCCAACTGGTCTGGAAACATTAACAGATGGTAAAGATTTAGGTAAATACACGTCACAACCTTACACATTTAATAAAGAAAAAGCAGCCAAACTCTTTAAAGAAGGACTAGCAGAACTTGGTACTGATAAATTAACCTTGACCATGTTAGCAGATTCTGATAGTCCAATGAAAAAATCTGCAGTTGACTATCTCAAGGAATCATGGGAGAAAAATCTACCAGGTTTGACACTTGAAGAAAAATTTGTGACTTTCAAGCAACGTCTAAAAGATACTTCTAATCAAAACTTTGAAATTGCCTTTGTAAGTTGGGGTGGTGATTATCCAGAAGGTTCAACATTCTATGGACTATTCACGTCAAATTCTGACTACAATTACGGTAAAATTAAGAGTCCTGAGTATGATGCCGCTTATAAGAGTGCATTAACAACACATGCTTTAGATAAAGATGCAGCAGCTGATGATTACAAAGCCGCCGAAAAAGCTTTATATGAAGGTGCTCACTACAGCCCACTTTATAATTTAGCAAATGAAGGACTGCAAAATCCTAATATTAAAGGACTTGTTCGTAACTCAACTGGACTTGATGTAGACTTTACACATGCTTATAAAATAAAATAGCAAAAAACTAGATGACTTGTACAAGTTATCTAGTTTTTTCAATTACATAATAATAAAAGTATTATTTTCAATTGGTTAACAATCACAAGTTACAGTACAGCAATTTAAGTTGTCTAAAAACATTTGATTATTTTTATAGAATTCAATTTGATCAGAGTCTAATGTGATACCTTCTCTTTTAGCGATTTCAACGATAAGGGGTAAAAAGCGTTGTCTGAATTTATAAATATAACAAAAAATCACATTTTCTTGTCTAAGACTTGGCCCAATCAAAAAACAGCTAGTTTCTTTTGATGATTCATCATTTTTTGTGACAATAGGTAACCCCTGCTTATCATAATCAAAAAGTGAGTGTCCTTTAATGAGGTGACTGGTGTTTAAAAAACCAGTTGCTAAAATAGGACGATGTTTACTATAAGCAACACTATCATCTGAAAAACGAACCTGATAATTTTCTCCTATTTTACTGATTTCAAGAGCTCTTTTATTTTCATGTATGTGGGCACTAAGTGGTTTCATTTCCTGACAATACTTGAGCCGTTCTTTAGTTTGAGGCGATAAAGAGATGCTAGGATCAGGGTTACCAGCCTTTTCACCTAATTCTGGAGTATAAAGGTGTACTTGATTCCCTCGTGAAGCGAGATGGGTTAGGGCATCACAGGCACTTTCATTGCCACCAATGATGAGAAAAGGATCATCTGATTTGAGGTGGAAACTATCAACTTGTCCATAGTGGATACCGAATTCAGCCCCTTTGATTTGCTGTGTATTTGGATTTTGAAATTCGCCGGTTGCCATAATAAGGTACTTGCAAGCAAACCTTCCTTTTGATGTCTGTAAATAATAGGTATTTTCAGAATGCTCAATCGATTCTACTAAAGTTTGGGACTCAATTGGCAACTGATAATGGGCGGCTACCAGTTGCAGATAATGAGCATATTCTGGTCCAGATAAATGTTCCTTTTCAAAAGTAAAAGCAGGTGAGGTATCTGGTACAACGGCGTTAAGGTCAGGAAAACCAAAGCCGTTACTTGTAAATGAAGGTGTAATAAAATGTGTAGTCTTTGGCCATTTTAAAAAACTATCACCAATCTGTCCTTTTTCAATAATCATAAAATCTGTCATATCTAATCGTTGAAGAGCAGCTCCAAAACCAATACCTGCTGCACCAGCACCAATAATAATTATAGAATAATGTTTCATTCTTTCTCCTTGACAATATAAAATAGTTTGGATAAAATACTTAACCGGTTAACTATAATAGGATACCAAAGAAATTTTTTTTGTAAAGGATGTGCTACATGTTTTTATTGGTTTGTATTTTGACGATGTGGTTAATGATTTTTGGCCTTGCTTTTTCTTATCTGGCAGTTATCAATCATAGCTTATGGACGACGATCATTTATCGTTATACCTTAGTGATAGTGGTAACCTGTTTGGCTTGGTTTCTAGGGGCCTATTTTTTAACTTTTGAGCAAAGAGTGTCAACTATTTTCAGTTTGACAGCAAACCTGGATAAGACTAGAATTAGTCAAATGCTTTTTCAGCTTTGTTTTTGCCTTTATGCTGTTCTTATGTTTATTGGCGCAGCCATCGACAGAATACAAACGAAAAACTTATTATTGCTTGTTTTTTCATGGGTCTTTCTGGTCTATTGTCCTTTAGCGTTTCTTATCTGGAATAAGGATAGTTTTTTATTTCAACTTGGTGTTTTAGATTTTTCAGGTGGTCTAGTAGTCCATTTAGCTGCGGGACTTTCAGCTCTTGTATTAGCTAAACAAGTAAAACAAAAGCCAATTACTACAGAAAAAATGATGATGTCTTTCAATTTTTGGGGATGATTTTTATCTCATTTGGTTGGTTTGGTTTTAATATGGGATCTGCTGGTGGTTGGAATAATCAAGCAGCTCTTGTACTGTTAAATACACTTTTGGCTATAATTATTGGCGGATCTACTTGGACCATTCTGTCGTATTATAAAAACAAAAAAGAAATAACTAGTTCACTACTTGATGGGGTCATCGTTGGACTGGTAACAAGTACAGTAGGTGTAGGCTATGTCAATACCTTACAGATGGTCATTATTTGTGGTATTTCAAGTTTAATAACTTACCTATTTACCACTTCATATGGACAAAAATTTGCTGCGAATGATAGTGTTAATTCTTTTGCGATTAATGGAATTGGCGGTTTTTGTGGAAGTATCTTCCTGGTCGTTTTATTACCAAAACATTTTTGGCCACAAGTAATAGCGATTTTACTAACAGGAGTGATTGCCATCGTAGGTACATTTATTTTGACAAAACTTTTTATTAGAAGATAATGTAAGTTATTTTTTTGTTTTTAGATGATCGGCATAGCCAATAATTATTAAAGCAATAGCTAAAATAGTAAAAATCAGTTTATGATTGGCTAAACCATAGATTAGGAAAATGGTGCCGGATAGGTAGCTAATGTATTCTTTTTTCATGATTTCCTCCATTATTATTGTAAGGTATATGAATCTACTCTAGATAATTGATAGATTTAAGTGGCTTATTCATTTGTCGACAGTAATTAGTAAATACAGATTCAATTTTCTTTTTGTCTTTTTTTAATAACTTGTCATGAACTTCTACAGTAAAACTAATGTCACGTTTTTTATTTGAAAAGGTCCAAGTTGCAGCTAGTTGCCCATTTTTTAATATAATGGCTGAAATTTGTCCAGCTTTTTTCCAAACCTTGGCTTGCTTTTCCTTGTTGATGAGCACATCCTTATTAGCATAGGCAATTAGCAAGGGATCGAATTTTCCCAGAACGACAATTTCTGGTAGACGAGCCTCTTCATGATAGGTCTCAAAGTAGTAGGTCTTTCCTTGATAAGTGGTCGTTTGCAAATTGTTCAGTGGTATTTTTGATAAATGGCTTTGCTTAAGACCGAAGAAATGTGCGGCATCAGCTAAAGTCGCTGGTCCATAAAAGGCAAAATAGCGGTGCAGTAGCAATTCCATAAGAGGAGGTGCAGGTGTCGAAAGGTTCAATTTTTGCCAGTGGACATAGCGGACATTTTGACTTGTCCAGGTATGATAGAGTTGACCTTGACGAGAATGAAGAAGGAAGAGGGCGCCCCATTGAAAAAGTGTGTTACTATCATCATCAAAAAAATCAAGTACTTCTTGACGTGTTCGTTTGGTGTCTAGGAACTTTTCGAGTTTTTTGCTGACTAATGGTAGGTTAATTCCAGCTTCTGTTAGGACTTTTTCTGGCCACAGTGGTTGTTCGGCTAGGAAAGTAACAATATCTTGCCACGTTTCATTTTGATAAAAATGGTAGGTTTGTCTTTGTCCCCAAGCTAAAATACTCGTTTGCTCTAACTCGGAAAAGGAGTGGAAATACTTAGGGTCAAGTCGGGTCGATATATTGAACAAAGCATGATTGATATACTGGGCCTGGATTCCGAGAGATTGACTTAAGAGACTGGCAATGGATGTCAATTTATCTTGAAGGCCGTTATTGAAAATTCGTTGGCAAATAATAGCTTCTCTACTGAGATCAGTCATTGAAACTCCTTTATTTCGTATTTCCACTATTGTATCACATTTAAGAAAAGAGTCGTCACTAATGCTTGAGACACAAAAAAGACATTTACGAAGCTTCCGTAAATGTCTTTTGACTTAGTGTGCAATATGGCCTTCTTTGACGACTAATTTACCATTTTTATAGACTTGGTGAATAAGATTTGTGGCAAAGAAGTAGAATGGGTAATCAATATTATTGGCATTAAAGATTGCAATGTCAGCTAATTTGCCTTTATCAAAACTTCCAATTGATTCTTGTCTATTTACGGAGTAAGCAGCATTAATCGTTACGGCGTTTAAGACTTCAATTGGGGTAAGTCGCATCATAAAGCAACCTAATTGCATGACAAATTGGATATTGGCAGTTGGGCAAGAACCAGGATTACTATCTGTTGATAAAGTGATTGCCATACCTGCATCAATCATTTTTTTAGCTGGTGCATAGGTATCTTCCATTAAACTAAAGGTTGTTGCTGGAAGGAGGTTACCAATAACTTTGGCTTGCGCCATTTTTGCAATGCTTGATCCGTTGCCATCATTAAATGTTCTGCAGAAACTGCTTCAAGTTCAGCAGCAACATCAACACCACCAATTGACTCAATCTCATCAGCATGGATACGCAACTTAAAGCCAAGCTCTTTTGCTTTTGATAATAAATAGCGAGATTCATCAGCTGTAAATACCCCTTTTTCACAGAAGATATCACAGAACTCAGCTAGGTTTTCTTCTTTAACTTTTGGGAGCATGTCATTAACAATGTGCTCTAAATAGTCTTGAGAATGTCCTTTATACTCTGTTGGAATAGCATGAGCAGCCATAAAAGTTGAAACTAAGTCAATTTGATGGTCAGCATTTAATTGTTTAACAACTTGTAATTGGCGTAATTCAGTTTCCCAATTTAAACCATAGCCACTTTTGGCTTCAACAGTAGTTGTTCCATGTAAAAGCATATAATCTAATAGTTGTGCCGATTTTTGATAAAGTGTATCAAAATCAGCTTGGCGAGTTGCTTTGACGGTGCTAAGAATCCCTCCACCTTGAGCTAGAATATCTAGATAGGAAACACCATTTAGTTTTTTAGCAAATTCATGCTCGCGGCTTCCGCCATAAACTAAATGCGTATGACAGTCAATCAGTCCAGGTGTAGCAATTTTTCCTTCATATGATTTAACTTTAGTCGCTGGACCTATTAAATCTGAATCAGGTTGGCCAGAACCGACAGCTAAAATTTTTCCGTCTTTGATAGCAATAAAGCCATCGTCTAATATTTGAGCATTTTTCATTTGATCGCCAAAGAGTGGATGTCCCATGTCCTGTGGGCAAAAGACTTGATCGAAATGAACTAACAGTAAATCAGCAGACATATTTTATTCTCCTTTTTCTCTATTATATATCTATCATCTAAATAGTAGTTAAAAACCGTCTAATTTTTGTCAAAAAAATAGAAAAATAAAAATTTTGAATTATTTGTTAAAAATATCTCAAAAAGTGACATTTCGTCGACGATAGTATTTTACACTACAAGTGAAAATAAAACATCAAAAAGATGAAAAAACTGAGGAGGTTTTTCTATGACAACTTATAGTGAAGCTGACATTGCAGCTGCTATGACTGTAAAACTGGATGATGTATTGCCAGAAAAAACAGTATTTGAGGAAGGTATCCGTCGTGCTCCAGATAGAGGGTTCCGCTTAACTCAGGAACAAACTGAAACAGCACTAAAAAATGCCTTGCGTTATGTCCCTAAAAAATTCCATGAGGAAGTGATTCCAGAATTTCTTGAAGAATTAAAAACTCGGGGCCGTATCTATGCTTACAGATGGCGTCCAAATGAAAGAATCTATGGCAAACCAATTGATGACTATAAAGGAAATAGCACAGCTGCCAAAGCGATGCAAGTGATGATTGATAATAACTTGTCCTTTGAAATTGCATTATACCCTTATGAATTAGTAACTTATGGTGAAACTGGTTCAGTTTGTGCCAACTGGTTACAATACAATTTGATTAAGAAATACTTGGAAGTGATGACAGATGAACAAACATTGGTTGTTGAGTCAGGTCACCCATTAGGATTGTTCAAATCTAAACCAGAAGCTCCACGTGTTATCATTACTAATGGCCTCTTAGTAGGTGAATATGACAACATGAAAGACTGGGAAATTGCTGAAGAAATGGGTGTTACTAATTATGGTCAAATGACAGCTGGTGGTTGGATGTACATTGGCCCACAAGGTATTGTCCATGGTACATTTAATACCTTACTAAATGCTGGTCGTCTTAAATTAGGTGTTGCCGATGATGGTGATTTGACTGGTAAATTATTTATTTCTTCTGGTCTTGGTGGTATGAGTGGTGCTCAAGGTAAAGCTGCTGAGATTGCAAAAGCAGTTGCAATTATTGCCGAAGTAGACGCTTCACGTATCGAAACTCGTCATTCACAGGGGTGGGTAAGCCAAATCGCAGAAAGTCCTGAGGAAGCTCTGCAATTAGCCCAAAAAGCTCAAGAAGCAAAAGAAACTACATCAATTGCTTACCACGGAAATATTGTTGACTTATTAGAATATGTCAATAAAGAACATATTCACGTTGATTTGTTATCAGACCAAACATCTTGTCATAATGTTTATGATGGTGGTTATTGCCCTGTGGGTATCACTTTTGACGAACGGACTAAACTTTTAGCTGAAGATAAAGATAAATTCATTGAAATGGTTGATGAAACTTTAGGTCGTCACTTCAAAGCTATCAAAGAATTAACAAGTAACGGAACCTACTTCTTCGACTATGGTAATGCCTTCATGAAATCAGTATTTGATTCAGGTGTTATGGAAATTTCAAAAAATGGGCGTGATGATAAAGATGGCTTTATTTGGCCTTCATATGTTGAAGATATCATGGGTCCAATGTTATTTGACTATGGTTATGGTCCATTCCGTTGGTGTTGTTTGAGTGGTAAACACGAAGATTTAGTTGCTACTGACCATGCAGCTATGGAAGCAATTGATCCAAATCGTCGTTATCAAGATCGTGATAATTACAACTGGATTCGCGATGCTGAAAAGAATAAATTAGTTGTTGGAACACAAGCACGTATCCTTTATCAAGATTGTATGGGTCGTGTTAATATAGCTCTTAAATTTAATGAATTAGTTCGTGAAGGTAAAATTGGCCCAGTCATGATTGGTCGTGACCACCATGACGTATCTGGTACCGATTCACCATTCCGTGAAACTTCTAATATCAAAGATGGCTCAAATATTTGTGCTGATATGGCTGTCCAATGTTATGCTGGTAATGCTGCGCGTGGTATGAGTTTAGTTGCTCTCCATAATGGTGGTGGTACTGGTATTGGTAAAGCTATCAACGGTGGTTTTGGACTTGTCTTGGATGGTAGTGAACGGATTGACGAAATTATTAAATCTGCCATTGCTTGGGACACTATGGGTGGTGTTGCAAGACGTAACTGGGCACGAAATGATCATGCCATTGAAACAGCAATTGAATACAATCGTCTGCATGAAGGTACAGATCATATTACCATTCCATATCTAACTGACGAAGATTTAATTAAAGATTCAGTAGCAAAATTATTTAAATAGTAATCTATAAGAGAACCTAGTAAAATGTTAATTAGTTGCTGGGTTCTCAAATAGATATTTCTTTACGTCTAAATGTAAGCGGTAACAAACGTGATGCTTATTAAATGCAATAACTTTGACTAGAGGAGGAAAAAATGTCAAAAATTGTTGAATGTATTCCTAACTTTTCAGAAGGTCGTAATCAGGGTGTCATTGATGGTCTTGTGAAAATAGCAAAAAGCGTAGCTGGAGTAACCCTGTTAGATTATTCATCAGATGCCAGTCACAACCGTAGTGTATTTACCTTAGTTGGTGATGAAGAATCAATCCAAGAAGTAGCTTTCCAATTGATAAAATTTGCCAGTGAAACTATTGATATGACAAAACATCAAGGTGAACATCCTCGAATGGGTGCAACCGATGTGTGTCCTTTTGTTCCAATTAAAGAAATTACGACTGAAGAATGTGTAGAAATTTCTAAAAAAGTTGCGGAACGTGTAAATAGTGAACTCAATATTCCAATTTTCCTATATGAAGATTCTGCTAGCCGACCAGAACGTCAAAATTTAGCTAAAGTTCGTAAAGGCCAATTTGAAGGTATGCCTGAAAAATTATTGGAAGAAGACTGGGCACCAGACTTTGGTGAACGCAAAGTCCATCCGACAGCAGGTGTAACTGCAATTGGAGCTCGTATGCCATTAGTCGCATTTAACGTAAACCTAGATACTGACAATGTAGATGTTGCCAAAAATATTGCTAAGATTATTCGTGGATCATCAGGCGGTTACAAATATTGTAAAGGTATTGGATTAATGCTTGAAGACCGTAATATTGCACAAGTTTCAATGAACATGGTTAACTTCGAAAAATGCTCGCTTTATCGTACATTCGAAACCATCAAATTTGAAGCACGTCGCTATGGTGTAAATGTCATTGGTTCTGAAATTATTGGCTTAGCACCTGCTAAAGCGCTTGTTGATGTTGCAGAATATTATCTCCAAGTCGAAGACTTTGACTATCACAAACAAGTACTAGAAAACCACCTACTAGGGTAATGAGGTTATTATCATGAAATTAGTCGATCTATCTCTCTTTGAATTTGCCCAGGTATTGGGATCAGATGCTCCAGCTCCTGGAGGAGGGTCTGCAGCTGCTTTGTCAGCTGCAAATGGTATTTCTTTAACCCAAATGGTTTGTGAATTAACACTTGGTAAGAAAAAATATGCTGATGAAGAAGCATTGATCAAAACAGTGCATGAAGCAAGTAGTCAATTACAAATGGACCTCTTAGCAGCTATTGATAAAGATACAGAAGCTTTCAACCTTGTATCTGCAGTATTTGATATGCCAAAGGAAACTGATGATGATAAATTAGCTCGCAGACAGGCAATGCAAAATGCCTTGAAGGAAGCTACAAAATCACCTTTTAGCATGATGGAACAAATGCTTGAAGCTATTAAAGTTACAGAAAAAGCTGTTGGTCATTCAAACACTAATGCTGCAAGTGATTTAGGTGTTGCGGCATTGAATTTAAAAGCTGGTTTACAAGGAGCGTGGTTAAATGTTCTGATTAACCTAGCTGGGATAAAGGATACTGAGTTTGTAGATAGTTATAAAACTAGAGGACAAACTATCTTGGAAGAAGGCTGTCAACTAGCCGATAAGATTTATACAGAGGTATTACATAGTTTATAAAAGGAGAAAAAATGGTGCTATCAGATATTGAAATTGCAAATTCAGTTGACATGAGTCCGATTACTGATGTGGCCCAATCAATTGGTATTGAAGAAGATGCCTTAACCCTCTATGGAAAATATAAGGCTAAAATTGATGCCAGACAATTAGCTACATTGAAAGAGAAAAAAGATGGTAAGTTAATTTTAGTGACAGCAATCTCACCGACACCTGCTGGTGAAGGTAAAACAACAACTTCGGTTGGTTTGGTAGATGCCTTATCACATATTGGGAAAAAGGCTGTAATTGCACTTAGGGAACCTTCTTTAGGGCCAGTCTTTGGAGTAAAAGGTGGGGCAGCTGGCGGTGGCCATGCTCAGGTTGTTCCAATGGAAGACATTAACTTACACTTTACAGGTGATTTTCATGCTATCGGAATTGCCAATAACCTGTTAGCTGCCTTAATTGATAATCATATTCACCATGGGAACACATTAGGTATTGATTCACGTCGCATCACATGGAAACGGGTTGTTGACATGAACGATCGGCAATTACGCCACATCGTCAATGGCCTTCAAGGAAAAGTAAATGGTGTTCCTCGTGAAGATGGGTACGACATTACCGTAGCTTCTGAAATCATGGCTATTTTATGTTTATCAGAATCAATTTCAGATTTGAAAGAACGTTTAGGCAAAATTATTATTGGTTACAATTTTCAAGGTGATCCCGTTACTGCACATGATTTAAAAGCAGAAGGTGCAATGGCAGCTCTCCTAAAAGAAGCTATTCATCCAAATATTGTTCAAACCCTTGAACACACACCTGCTTTAATCCATGGTGGTCCATTTGCTAATATTGCACATGGCTGTAATAGTGTTTTAGCAACTAAATTAGCCCTCAAATATGCAGATTATGCAGTTACTGAAGCTGGATTTGGAGCTGACTTAGGCGCTGAAAAATTTATTGATATTAAATGCCGTCTCTCTGGTATTAGACCTTCAGCAGTTGTTTTAGTTGCTACAATTCGTGCTTTAAAAATGCATGGTGGTGTAGCAAAAGCTGATTTAGGTACAGAAAATGTCCAAGCAGTCTTGGATGGTCTCCCAAATTTAGATAAACATTTAGAAAATATTCAAGAAGTCTATGGTTTACCAGTTGTTGTAGCGATTAATAAGTTCCCACTTGATACCGACGCTGAATTAAAAGCCGTTTATGATGCTTGCGAAAAACGTCATGTCGATGTTGTTATTTCAGACGTTTGGGCAAATGGCGGAGCAGGTGGTGCTGAGTTAGCTGAAAAGGTTGTTGCATTAGCAGAAAAAGAAAATAATTTCTCATTTGTCTATGATGAAACTGACAGCATTGAAACAAAATTAACTAAAATTGTTACGAAAGTTTATGGTGGTAAAGGAATTTCATTAACACCAGCAGCTAAACGAGAAATGAATGATTTGGAAAGATTAGGTTTTGGAAATTATCCAATCTGTATGGCAAAAACGCAATATTCATTTTCAGATGATGCTAAAAAACTAGGTGCACCAAAAGACTTTACAGTTAAAATCTCTAATCTGAAAGTTTCAGCAGGAGCTGGATTTATTGTTGCACTTACTGGTGCAGTAATGACAATGCCAGGACTTCCTAAAGTACCAGCAAGTGAAAAAATTGATATTGATGACCAAGGCAACATCACTGGTTTGTTCTAAAAAATACTATGATACAAATTAAAATTTTAAGTGAATCTGATTTCCATAGTTCAACCTGGTCAGGGGGAAAAACAAAACAGTTGTTTCTTTTCCCTGAAACAGGTGACTTCCAAAATCGAAAATTTGACTACCGTTTATCAACAGCAACTGTTGAATTAGCGCAATCTGAATTCTCTGATTTAACTGGATATCATCGTTTAATTATGAGCTTAGATAAGCCAATCATACTTTCACTTAAAGATAAGCAAGTGGAAAAACCGTTACAAGCTTTCGAAAGTTATTCTTTTGAAGGAAGGGAAAAAATAATTAGTAGAGGGGAATGCACAGACTTTAATTTAATATATAATAATAATTATGTCGGCCAGATGAAGGCTATCGCTCGCAATAATGATCCAATTTGTGACAATAATCCTATTCAATTCATTTATGCACTAAATGACCTCCATTTTCAAATTGAAAATATCTGTGAAGGGATATTACAAGCAAATCATTTATTAATTGTAGAAAAAAATTCCACAAATAACCCAATAAAGATAACATTATCTCCCTATCATGAAATTGGCAAAATGATAGCGGTTTGGGCGGGGTTATCAGACAGAGATGGATTAAGTTTGCATGATTAAAGGCTCTTTAAGGAGGAGCAATATTATGGATTCAAATAAACTTAGCGCGCAAGAACGGGAAGACGCAAAATTCTCACTTAGTGGAGCAACCTTGTATGGTATTAATGCAGTCATTGGTTCTGGGATTTTCTTACTTCCACAAAGTATTTATAAAGGTTTAGGACCTGCTTCAATTCTAGTAATGGCAGGGACAGCCGTATTGACAATAATGCTTGCAGTTTGTTTTGCAGAAGTTTCCGGCTATTTTGGAAAAAATGGCGGGGCCTTCCAATATTCAAAACGCGCCTTTGGTGATTTTATTGGCTTTAACGTAGGTATACTTGGCTGGGCAGTAACCATCTTTGCTTGGGCTGCCATGGCTGCTGGTTTTGCAAAAATGTTCATTATTACCTTCCCTGCTTTTGAAGGTTGGAATATTCCACTGAGTATAGGCTTAGTTGTGCTACTTTCTTTAATGAATATTGCAGGTTTGAAAACATCAAAAGTTTTAACCATTACAGCAACTATTGCAAAACTTATTCCAATTGTTGCATTCTCAATTTGTACCATATTCTTTATTAAAAATGGCTTACCTAATTTTACACCATTTGTTCAATTGGAATCGGGTACTGATCTATTAGGTGCGATTTCTAATACCGCTGTATATATTTTCTATGGTTTCATTGGATTTGAAACACTTTCAATTGTAGCCGGAGAAATGCGTGATCCCAAAAAAAATGTACCTAGAGCCATTTTAAGCTCAATTTCAATCGTATCTATTCTATATATGCTAATTATTGCTGGAACAATTGCAATGCTTGGTGGCGGCATTATGAATACAAATGCAGCAGTGCAAGATGCCTTTGTTAAAATGATTGGTCCTGTGGGCGCTTGGATGGTTTCGATTGGAGCTTTAATTTCAATTACTGGACTTAATATGGGTGAATCAATTATGGTTCCACGCTATGGTGCTGCTATTGCGGATGAGGGATTATTACCTTCTGCCATTGCTAAACAAAATAAAAATGGTGCGCCTGTAGTTGCCATTGCGGTTTCAAGTATGATTGCTATTGTACTCTTGCTAACTGGATCATTTGAAAAATTAGCAGCACTTTCAGTTGTTTTCCGTTTCTTCCAATACATTCCAACTGCTTTAGCTGTAAATAAAATGCGTAAACTTGAACCAAATGCTAATGTCACATTCCGTGTACCATTTGGTCCGGTAATTCCAATTGTTGCAGTTGTAATTAGTTTATTAATGATTATTGGTGATAACCCAATGAACGTTGTGTACGGTATTGTGGGTGTAGCTATTTCATGTACACTTTATTTCCTAATGCATGGAAATAAACATAATAATAAAGCATCAGATACAAGAAATTAATATGATATTAGAGGAGGTTAAATCATGACAAAAATTTTGAATTTAGATGGGAATAGTTTAACATTAGAAGATGTGATAACAGTTGCTCGTGAAGGTCAGCAATGTCAAATTGATGAGAATGCAAAAAAAGAAGTAACTGAATCACGTAAAATAGTTGATGATATAGTAAGAGAAAAACGTGTCGTTTATGGGATTAATACTGGTTTTGGTTCTCTATGTAACGTTTCTATCTCACCTGAAGACACAAGACAATTGCAAGAAAACTTAATTAGAACTCACTCATCAGGTTTTGGTGATCCATTACCAGAAGATGCAGTTCGTGCTATCATGTTAATTCGTATTAACTCATTGGTTAAAGGTTTTTCAGGAATCCGTTTGTCAACCATTGAAAAATTGCTTGAACTCTTAAACAAAGGTGTACACCCTTATATTCCAGAAAAAGGCTCATTAGGTGCGTCTGGTGACTTGGCTCCCCTAGCTCACATGGTATTACCAATCTTAGGTTTGGGTAAAGCTTACTATAAAGGTGAACTATTGGCTGGTAAAGAAGCGTTGAAAAAAGCAGGAATTGAACCAATCGAACTTGCTGCTAAAGAAGGTCTTGCTCTTATCAATGGTACAACTGTATTAACTGCAATTGGTGCTTTAGCGACTTATGATGCTATTCAATTATTAAAACTTTCAGATATCGCTGGCGCACTTTCTCTAGAAGTCCATAATGGTATTAACAGTCCTTTCGAAGAAAGATTGCATACTATTCGCCCTCAAAGCGGACAATTAGCTACTGCTCGTAATATCCGTAATCTAATTGAAGGCAGTAAGAATATATCTGAAGCTACGCAGGATCACGTACAAGACCCATATACATTGCGTTGTATTCCACAAATTCATGGTGCAAGTAAAGACTCAATTGCCTATGTCAAAGAAAAAGTAGAAATTGAAATTAACTCCGTTACTGATAATCCAATCATCTGTAAAGACGGACATGTTATTTCTGGAGGCAACTTCCATGGAGAACCTATGGCACAACCATTTGACTTCCTAGGCATTGCCATTTCAGAAATTGGAAATGTTTCTGAACGTCGTGTAGAACGGTTAGTTAATACACAGTTAAGTAAACTACCGTCATTCTTAGTGAAACACCCAGGTCTAAATTCAGGATTTATGATTACACAATATGCTTGTGCAGCTTTAGCTTCAGAAAATAAAGTTTTAGCACATCCAGCAAGTGTGGATTCCATTCCATCTTGTGAAAACCAAGAAGACTTTGTCAGTATGGGGACAATTGCTGCGCGTAAAGCTGGAGAAATCCTAAAAAATTCTCGTCGCATTGTTGCTACAGAAATTATGGCTGCCTGCCAAGCATTGGACCTTAAACCAGAAAATGGCAACCTTGGTAAAGGTACACAACCAGCATACGATGTATTTCGTAAGACTCTTAAATTTATTGAATTTGATAAAGATATCGAAATCTATGACGAATTGAATAAAGCATCTGAAGTTATTGAAAGCAAAGAGTTCTTAGCAGCAGTTGAAAAAGAAGTAGATCTTACTATTCAATTCTAGTTACAATCCATTAGTTAAAGTCTATTTAAGTTGCCATTAAATAGCTTATCCTTAAGTGAGGAAGAGTTTTTGCCAAACTCTTCCTTTTCTTATAAAAAGAAGAATAAGATTTTGTAGACCAAATAATCATTGATAATTGATACAATCACTCTTATAATAGATGTTGGAATTAATAATCGAAGGAGGAAGAAATGTTAAACCATTATTTCCCAACAAGTTGCTCATATTATAGACCTGGAATTGAAGACACAGATTTATATAATGCTAAATGGGGAATGCTTATGTCGTTCCTTGATTTAAATAATCCAGACCTTGTTCCAGAACAAGGAATTGCCTTTGGTATTATTGGCTTTAAAAGTGATAAAGGTGTTTACATCAACAATGGTCGGGTTGGAGCAGGTGAAGGTCCAATTGCCATTCGTTCACAATTAGCTAAGTTACCTTGGCATTTTGGCAATTCAGTAGTATTATATGATTGTGGTGACATTGATGCTCCAAATTATTCTTTGGAAGACATGCAAATGGCTCTTGCGGCAGCTGTGAAGCGAATGAGACAATTACAAATTATCCCTATCGTCTTAGGTGGCGGTCATGGAACTGCCTATGGCCATTATTTAGGACTAAAGGAATCCATGGAAGCTCACGAAGAGTTAGCAGTAATTAATATGGATGCCCATTTTGACCTTCGGCCATATGAGCATACTGGACCAAATTCTGGCACTGGTTTTAGACAAATGTTTGACTATACCTTGGCTAAAAAACAAGTTTTTCCCTATATGGTTTTGGGAATTCAAGAGCATAATAATAATCTATTTCTTTTCGATTTTGTTGCTAAATCAAAAGCTATCCAGTTTTTAACTGGTCAAGACATGTATATGATGGGCTATCAAAAAGTTTGTCTAGCTGTCGATGATTTTTTGAAAGATAAAGAACACGTTTATTTAACTATTGATATGGATTGTTTTAATGTTGGTCATGCCCCAGGTGTTAGTGCCATTCAATCTTTAGGTGTAGATCCGCAATTAGCTCTGATTGTTTTGCAACATATTGCAGCAAGTGGTAAATTGATTGGTTTTGACTTGGTAGAAGTATCGCCACCACATGATATTGATAATCATACGGCTAACCTAGCTGCAACATTTATTTTTTATATTACGCAGATTCTTGCCCAGAAACATCAAATTATTAAAATCATAAAATAAAAACCTGATAAGGAGAAAGAGTTTTGAACTCAAATCTCCATATTAGGTTTTTTACTTTGATAGAACGATTTCTTTGTTCAGAGAATCTAATTCTTTAATTAATTGACAGTCCCGATAAGGATTAAGGTGTGTCTTTGCAGTTGAATAATAATATTGGAAATCATGGGTTAAGAGTGTTTGAAGTCTGTCATCCCGAATGATATTCGTTTGCAGTTTATAGGCTATTATGGCAAATAAATAATTAATATAGCCTTATCACGTGGATTTGAATAGCGTGAAATCAAACAATCTTGTTTATTAATGACATCAATTAAGGACTGATAATCTCCTTTTGAACAATTAATCAGAGTTGAATAAACTTCTAATTGCGTTTCTTTCCAGGGAAAACGCAATGATTTTAATGCTTTCTTGGATTGCATAAAGATTCGTTCAGCATTTTCATAATCTTGTTTGTAATAGTAGGATATTCCTAATCCAATGTAAAATGAGATGATTGATGGCTCATTTAAATTGTTTTGTGATAATATAATTGCTTTTTGCTGATACGCCATGGCTTGATCAGGATTCCCTTGCATTTGTTTAATTTCTGCCAAATAGTCTAAGGCAGCAGCAATTTGAATAGCATACTTACTTCTTAGACTAGCTGTTAAACTGAAGCAATTAATTGATTCATTGATCTGGTGAATGGCGTCGTCAATTCTTCCCACCATCAGATAATAGAGGCCGTGCAATCTAAGGTTAATGGCGATAGCTTCATGGTTATTTGCCTCCACCGAAGCATCGAGTGCTAAATCAGTGTAGTACTTCATTTCGGGGATGTTTTCTACTTGGATACAGTAGTAAATCAATTGGCGATACCCTTCAAGTAGGTAGTCTGTGTGACGCCACTCATTAGCGAAAGCAATTACCCTTTGGATATTAGCAATCCCTTGTTGATACTGACCAACACGAATCATGTAGCAGCCTTCCAAATAAAGAAACTTAATTAATGATTCTTGGAAATCTTTGATTTTCTCAAAACGTAATTTTAGTTCATCAATTTGTTTACGAATTTGGTCAAATTGATTTTGAATAAGCTGGTGTTTTTCATTCCAAGAGGGACTGATTTGCTCATTTGTCTGAGAGTAAATTGGGAACAGTTCATGGTGAAACTGCAAAATAGATTCCAGATGATTCAATTGAAATGCTAAGGCTTTAATTGGTTGTTTGGCACGCTTATAATGATAAGAAATCTCATTAAAGAGGTGACTTGGATCATGATGTTGATGGATACTCTTTTCCAAGCTCTGAGCAATTTGCGCATGCATCATTCTGCGTTTGGCAATTGTAAGATGTTCATAGCAGTAGATGGCAAATACTCTCTGATGGAAACGACAATTAACTTCTTGCTCACTATATGTTTCTTCCAGAATTTGTTGATGGCATAAGTCTTCGACCATATCCAAACAATCTTGGTAGGAAAGGGTCAGCAATTCAGACAAAAGAGGAAGTGAAGCAGACATGTTAAAGCAGGCCAGATAATTTAAGAGCTCGGCTGCTTGACTATTGACTTGCTCTAATTTAATAGCGAATTTTGCTTCCATTGCTGGCGTCAAAGTTTGGAATTTATAGCCTTGCAATTGCTGCGCACAGTATTCTGAGAGGAAAAATGGGTTACCTTGACTTAGGGTGAGAATTTGTTGAAAATCTTGGTCCCCTAAATTGAGATGGTCTAATTTGTGATGGAGATAAGCTAAACTTTCTTTTTCTGATAAGGGGTTTAACTGTAGCTGATCCAGTTTTTTTCTATAGACCAGTTGATTAATAAACAAGTCTAACTCTCTTGAAGAATCCACATGTTTGGTCAAGACGAATGCAACAGGCAAGTTCTTGATATGATTAATAATATTTTGAAGGATATTAATGCCATCAGTATCCATAAAATGAATATCTTCAATCAGGACAACAGTTGCTTTTTGTTCTGCAATTCCTTTAATTAGGTCAATAATAAAGGCAACTAGTTCGGACTGATTGATAATGACACTTTGATCAGAAAGTAGCGATGGAAAGAAATCTTGAATTCGGTTTTTCCATTCACTTGTCGTCATCAGCTGATGTTGGATGACTAAATCTCCTAAGCCGTCAGTAATTTCTTGCCAGAGGCGAAGTGAATTTTGACTGTCCTCCCGGAAGCATTCAGAGGTAACAATTTGAAACTCTTTAGTTTGATTTGAAAGAACTTGCCTGGTAACAGTCCTTTTTCCAATGCCAGTCCCACCAACTAAGAGCATTGTTCGAGGTTGTGAGCTTTCTAGTATCTTATTAAAATAAGTTTCAAGAGCTTTAATTTCATTAATCCGTCCGTAAAATTGATTAGTTGTTTTAAGGAACTGAGTAACTTTTCGTTGATTTCGATTTTTAGCAACAACTTCTTCATAGATTTGTTGACTAGTTTCACTGGGTGCTATTCCTAGTTCTTTATCTAATAAATTGACCATTTTATAATAAATCTCAATCACTTTCCCGAAACGACGGTGGTGTTGATAAAGACGCATTAATAATTGGTAATTTTTCTCTTCATATTCATCAATTGTTATGAGGTGAAAAATTGTTTCTTCAACCTCTTCAAAAGGAGCAGTAGTCATCATTTGCTCGATTTTTTGATAAGAACATTTAATGAACATCTGTTCACAATGAGAACGCATTTTAGTTAACCAAAGGTCAAAAGTTTCATTCGATTTTAAGTAGAATCCTTGTAAAAAATCACCCTGATATAAATCTAAATGGTGGCTAGGATCTGCTAAAAACTCAGTAACATCAGCTTCAATAGTTAAATCAGGATTGAATGCTAAAATCGAGCGACTGGGACAGATGATAAAATCGTCACCCAGAATTTTATTAACCTGATAAATTGTATTACGCAGATTTTTTTTTGCAGTTTGATTATCTTTATCTTCCCAAAGGATGCCAGCAATTTGATCGCGATTAACGTTACCATTAATTACCATATAATAGAGCAAGGCATTAATTTTAGAGAAGGAGAAAAAAATTTCTTTTTGGTCCAGAAGAATTGAAGGGTTGCCTAATAAATTTAGTGTTAAAACTGACATAATGAAAACGCCTCCATTCACGATATACTACCAATATATACTAATCATTTAGAATAATCAAGCCATCGTAAAAAGCTAGCCTTAATCGACTAGCTCCATTTTTATTTCATTGTTGGGAATAGTAGAACATCGCGAATAGTAGTAGTGTTAGTTAACAACATACACAATCTATCGATACCAATTCCAAGACCACCAGTTGGTGGCATACCATATTCAAGTGCTTCAACAAAGTCGTAGTCAATACCAGTTGCTTCAACATCACCAAGTTCTTTAGCTTGAGCTTGCGCTTCGAAACGAGACAGTTGATCAATTGGATCATTCAACTCCGTGAATGCATTAGCATACTCTTTAGTCATGATGAATAACTCAAAGCGGTCTGTAAAACGGTCATCCTCAGGGTTTTTCTTAGCTAATGGAGAGACTTCGACTGGATGTCCAAAGACAAAAGTAGGTTGAATTAGTGTTTCTTCGACGAATTCCTCAAAGAAGGCATTGATAATATGTCCTACACTTGTAAAGTGTTTTTCAAGTGGAACATGTTTTTCTTTGGCAAGGGCAATTGCATCTTCAACAGACATTTCAGGCCAAAAATCAATCCCAGTAACTTCTTTAATGGCATCAACCATATGAACACGTTTGAAAGGTTGATTGATTAAGATTTCATTTCCTTGATAATCAATTGGTCCATCCCCTTTAACAGCTTTAGCTGCATGTTGGATAATACCTTCAGTCAAGTTCATGATATCTTGGTAATCAGCATAGGCTTGATAGACTTCAATTGAAGTGAACTCAGGGTTATGAGTTGCATCCATACCTTCATTACGGAAGATACGACCAATTTCATAAACGCGTTCCATACCACCTACAATTAAGCGTTTCAAGTGTAATTCTGTAGCAATACGAAGAACCATATCGATGTTTTGGGCATTGTGGTGAGTGATAAATGGACGAGCAGCAGCACCACCAGCTTCATTGTGCAGTACAGGTGTTTCAACTTCCAAGAAATCCATACCATCTAAATAACGACGAATTTCTGAAATCATTTTTGAACGGGTTACAAAACGGTCAAAACTTTCACGATTGGAAATTAAATCTAAGTGACGTTTACGATAAATCGTTTCAATATCCGTTAAACCGTGGAACTTTTCAGGTAGAGGACGGAGTGATTTAGATAAATGAGTTAATTTTGTTGCTTTAATAGACAACTCACCCATATCAGTTCGCATGACTTCACCTTCAACTCCAATAAAATCACCTAAATCGGCTTTTTTAAAGATATCATAGTTTTCTTCACCAACTGCATCCTTACGAACATAAAGTTGGATTTGACCTTCACGGTCTTGTAAATGGGCAAATCCGACTTTACCTTTTCCACGTTTGGTCATAAGGCGTCCCGCAACTGTAGCAGTTTCATTTAAATCATGTAATTCTTCTTTAGTTTTGTCAGCATATTTTTCTTTTAATTGTGCTGAATTGGCAGTGCGTTCGAAACGCTTACCGAATGGATCAATTCCTTGTTCAGCCAAGGCCGTCATTTTTTCACGACGGACAATCTGTTGATCATTTAATTCTTCGATGTGTTCGTTAGACATGGTTTCCTCCAAGTAAGTTTTCCTTCCTATTGTAACACAAAAGCTTCTAGAATACACACACTTTCGCTATAAAAATAGACTGAGTGGCTAGTCTTTTTTTTAACGATTATTTGAATATACGTTACAAAAATAGTATAATGAGCAATAGATTATTCGTAAAAGAGAAAAGAGACTTATGATTACAGCAATTGTTTTTGACGTTGATGATACAATCTATGACCAACAAGCCCCGTACCGAAAAGCTATGGAAAAATGTTTCCCAGATTTTGATATATCTGTAATGAACCAAGCTTATATCCGTTTTCGTCATTATTCTGATATTGGTTTTCCAAGAGTTATGGCAGGCGAATGGACAACAGAATTCTTTAGATTTTGGCGTTGTAAGGAAACTTTACTTGAATTTGGATATAAAGAAATCACTCAAAATGAAGGCGAACACTTTCAAGAAGTTTATGAAAATGAGCTAGAAAACATTACTATGCTTGATGAGATGCGAATGACTTTAGACTTTCTAAAATCTAAAGGTGTTCCAATGGGAATTATTACCAATGGACCAACTGAACATCAATTAAAAAAAGTTAAAAAACTTGGCTTATATGATTATGTGGATCAAAAACGTGTTATTGTTAGTCAGGCAACAGGTTTTCAAAAACCGGAAAAAGAAATTTTTAATTTGGCAGCCGAGCAATTTGACATGAATCCTTCAACAACCTTATATGTTGGTGATTCCTATGATAATGATATTATGGGAGCATTTAATGGGGGATGGCATTCCATGTGGTTTAATCATAGGGGAAGAAAATTAAAAGCTGGAACCAAGCCTGTTTTTGATGTTGCTATTGACAACTTTGAACAATTGTTTGGGGCAGTAAAAGTTTTATTTGACTTGCCTGATAATAAATTTATCTTTGACGTTAACGATAAGAAGAATCCAATTTTGCAATTAGGGTTGAACAATGGTTTGATGATGGCTGCAGAACGATTATTAGAAAGTAATATGAGTATTGATAAGGTTGTTATTTTACTCAGATTAAACAAACAGCAAGAAAAAATATTACGAATGAAATATGTCAAATAAAAAGAGTCTGGGATAGACTCTTTTTAATGCAAGGTATTATCGTAGTATGCCTTTTCGTTCCAAACGAGGCATTGAAAGTTTAGAAAGTCATCCGTTTCAAGAATGGTTAAACTGGCATTATCCAATCCCCCTTGAGCGCGTAATAATGCTGGCTCAAATCCAAGAAGTGAACGAATGGATGCTGTTAAATTAGCACCATGACCAACGATTAAGACGTGGCGATAATCTGTATCCTCAAAACTTTTTATCAAATTTTTAACTCGTTGAGTTGTTTGGTAAATGGATTCTGCCTCAAATTGCGTTGCATTAAATTTGGCTAAGTTATTGTTAAAAGCGTCCATTTGTCCAGGGTAGATCGCTCTCATTGTAGCTATCTTTGCTCCTTCTAATTTACCTAATTGCCATTCTCGAAGAGCTTTAGTATAGGTAATGGGGCAATCATGGCTAGTATTTTCTAATAATAATTCAGTTGTCTTTTTTGCCCGATTTAAATCACTTGAAAAAACGGCATCAAAATCAACTGTCGATAATTTGTGACTTAAGGCTCTAATGTCTTCGTGTGATTCTTCTAAGAGCGGTGAATCTCCAGAGGCACCTTGGAATCGTCCTTCTAAATTCCACTCAGTTTTTCCATGTCTGACAAAATATAACTTCATAAGGTCTTACAAACTCCTTTGTCTCATATGATTTTTACTCCAAAAGGAAAGAGGCTTAACTTAGCTAATTTCAAAGATTGGAAAGCAAACGGTATGCCAACGATGCTAATACATAAAAAGAGAGCAGAAGTGAGATGAATCGTTGCAAGTTGCCATCCACAACAAATGATCCAGATTAGATTCAAAAAGATACTGGTTCCAGACTGACCAATTTCAATCTCTTTTCCAAATGGAAATAGTCCAAAATTAGCTATTTTAAAGCACTGTAAGCCGATTGGAATGCCAACAATGGTGAGTGAAAAGGCAAGTCCAACAAAGCTCCAAGCAAACCATGCCCAAAAGCCTGAGCAGACAAACCAAACTATATTTCCGATTAATTTCATAATGACTCCTTAATATCAACAAATTGACCATTAACGAAATCAGCCAATTCTTGACTATTTATTTGAATAGAACGACCTAGTTCACCAGCAGATACAATTATGGAACCTTTTTCAAGAGCTGACAAGTCAAAAAAAATAGGAAAAGACTGTTTTTGATGGATGCCAACTGGATTATTTGCACCATGTCTATAACCCGTTGTTTTTTGCAAGTCTTTTTGTGGAATCATAGAGACTTTTTTGTTTCCAGATATCTTAGCCAGTTTTTTTTCAGATAAATGATCTGTAAGTGACAAAATACCAATTATAGGTCCAGTTTTATCACCAGTTAAAGCCAACGTCTTATAGATATCCGCCTTAACAATCCCGTCTGGTAAGTCACCTTTCAATGCATTAATTGCTAAGCTTGTATATTGAATTTTTGCCTTATCAAGAATTTGTTCAACTAAGGTTTTTTTGAGTTTTACCTTCTTTGCCATATAACCTTCCTTAACACCAAATAAAAAACGGTATAATAAACTATTATACCATTTTTTTATAATTGCCGTTAGGAACTAATCTTTTGGTGCAAAGAATCGGCCTTGAGTAGGGATTAAAATAATAATAGTAATGAGCACAATGATTGCTGTTAATAAGCCTGCTGTCCCATTAACAGTGAAGGAATACCAAACAGCAGAAGTCCCTTTAGGGGCATAAGACCCCCAGAAGATGACACCAGCGACGAAGTGCCAAAAATACCGAACAAAAGCGGCCAATACTGTTGCTAAAGAGGCAATTGTCAATGCTGACACTTTATTATTAGAATTAATTTGCATTTTTAAATGATTTGAGAAAAGCCCAGCTAACCCCATTGATATAAAAGCAATGATATATTCAATAAATACTTGGCTAAGACTTAGATAGTAAACTTTACCAAGGCAAAGTGAAGTAAGCCCCAAATTAATCCAGCAAGTAGACCATATTTTAATCCACGACGAAGTGAAAATAAAATTAAAGGAATGGCACCATATGAAGGGCTAAACCAACTAAAAAAGTCTGGAATAAATGATAAGGACATGGCAAGTGCTGCAAAAATAGCAGCTTCAACTAGGTAGCGAACATTAGTATTTTTTGACATAAAAAACTCCTTTTGTTCACAAAAAGAGCCCTGATAGTATGATATTATCATGGTCACAATCCCTACGCTTGTACTAACAAGATCAGGTCTTTAGGATTTCGTCGAAACGATCTCAGCCAAAGCACTCCTTTGTGAAATTTTATTATTTTTAATTATTATAGTATGTAAGCCTTATCCTTGTCAAGATAAGGGGCTTGAAAAGTAATAGGAGGAAGATTGTTAGGCAAGGAATAAAGTGCCTATAAAAAAGCTATTAGGGTAATAAAAAATGAAGGCAACTATTTTTTGACTTCATTTATAGACCTAGAGGTCGTCATTATTTTCCGAATAATTTTTTGTAGGTACTTTTTGTATCTTTGGTAACAGCAATTTGATTTAAATCAAGTGCGTTATTAAAACCAGGTAAGTAACCCTGAGAGGTATACTGATGTAAATCATAGTCAAGCTTTGTGTTAGGGGCAGCTTCATAATATCCCGAGTCACTACCATAAGTAGGGATCCAGACAGCATCAAAACCTTTTGTAGAAATTTCTTGTTCAGCCATGAAATAAGTACCGATATAGAGACCAACATTTTCAGCGCCTAATTTTTTTAATTCGTCACGGAATGCTTGGACGCCTTTATTCATATCTTTCATGGTAACTTCCTCAACATCAATCCAATAGTAAGTAGGATTGTAGGGTGAAGCATTTTTATAGAATGCTCTAGCTTCAGCACGCATTTCTTTTGTGCTTGCACCTAAAGCATAGCTGTAAACTGCGACAGGGACATTGCGTTTCTTGAATTCTTTGATATGTGTTTTAAATGATTTGTCTATACCTGTTGTATAGGCAGCATTGTTTTTAGAAGTAATTTGTGATCCTCCAAAAACACGTACAATGGCTCCAGATATATTTTTTGATAAGGTATCGTAATCAATTTCATTTGGCAATTGCCAACCAGACACATCTACAATGGGATTCAAGATAAATTCTTCATTATCAGTTGTACTCTTGTTTTTTTTATCTGTTTTGCTAGTAACTATTGGAATAGTTGATTTTGCAATACTTAATTCCTTTTCTTTCGTCTTGTCTGAATGATTTTTTCCAATAATTAAAAGAAATGCAAAAAAGATAAAGAAGACTAGTACAACTATAGGCTTTATTCTTCTTCTCATTAGTCATATTGTACCCTAAAGATAAAAAAAAATCAAAATTTCCTAACTGGATTCTTATATTATCTTACTTTATAATCAAATCAGCATAAATCTTTCTTCGATTACTACTATGACAACCTTTAAAGAGTCTAATAAAATGAATTTATTTAGTCTAAAACTATAACAAACCATAAGATGGTATACATTGAAACTATAGGAAAGAGGAAATGAGATTATATTTGTAATTTTTGCTTAATTTTTTTCTTACATCCGATGACTTGTTTATTTTTTTTGACTAGTCAAGATTTCGAATTTCTGTCATAATAGAGTAAAACTGCTAGAAGGAAATTAAGATGTCAAGCAAACAAGTTACCAGAATTGCAATTTTCTCAGCGCTCGCATTTGTTTTACGAATGGCCTTTGGTCAATTGCCAAATATCCAACCGATAACAGCTTTATTTTTTGTCTTTTCTATTTTTTTTGGACTTTATGAAGCTTACTTAGTTATGTTTACGACGCTATTCTTAACATCGTTTTTACTTGGTTTTGGGCCATGGGTATTTTGGCAAATAACTATCTATATGTTGTTATTAACAATTTGGCGTTCTATTTTATACCCGTTTATTAGGAAATGGCATAAACAAGGCCTGTTAATTCAAGCAGGAGTAGTTGCATTTTTAGCCTTACTGTATGGGGTGTTGATTGATTCTTGTTTTGCTTATCTGTATAGTATGCCTTATTGGTCTTATATTTTATTAGGTATACCCTTTGATATTGCACATGCTATTTCTTCATTTCTATTTTATCTAGTTATCATTACCATTTTTAGGAGATTATTTTATGAAAAGAACAGTTAAAACACTTTTATTGTTTACTTTTTCCTTATTTTTAGTTGCTTGTAGTCAGCAAAGCAATTCCAAAAAAGAAAGCTCAGATAGCCATTACTTAACACTAATTGTTAAAGAGGACACAGATACGATTAGTGAGAAGGTTAGTTTTAAGAAGGGGGATACTATTATGGATGTCTTAAAAGCTAACTACAAAGTGAAAGAACAATCTGGTTTTATTACGTCAATAGATGGATTTGAGCAAGATACCAAAAACAAAACGTATTGGTTCTTCAAAATCAATAAAAAAATGGCACCTAAAGCGGCTGATAAAATAAAAGCGCATGAAGGGGACAGAGTTGAATTTTATCAAGAAAAAATAAAATAAAAGGGATGACACAGTCATCCTTTTATTTTATAGTTTTGCACTATATGCAATCACTTGATCAACAGTCTCGCTTAGGAATTGAATAGTATCGCGAAGTGGTTTATCTGTTGAAATATCAGCATGTATCAAACGTGCTGTCTCTAAAGGTGTTAAGCTACCACCTGACTTCAATAAAGTTAGCCATTCTTGTGCACCTTTTTCATTATGTTTTAGGTTCAAATAGCCAGCCGTTGAAATGACCAAACCTGCTGAGTAAGTATAGCTATATAAGCCCATATAGTAGTGTGCTTGACGCATCCAAGTTAGGGCAGCATTGTCATCAATTTCAATAGCATCTCCCCAGAATTCAATTAAAACATCTTTCATCATTGTATTTAATTGTTCAGCACCGAAAGTGCCTCCATTTTCAATCACGGTATAAACTTTTCTTTGGAAGGCTGCTTCAAGTAAATGGGTGATGAAGTTGTGGAAGTAGGTGTCAGTGAGTCTATGGGCTAAGGCGAAGCGTTTTTGGCGAGGGTCTTCAAAAGCATGTTCTAAATAATCACTTAATAATAGTTCGTTAAATGTAGAAGGTGCTTCAACGTAGTAGGTTGACATATGTGTATTAAAATAGCTTTGGTGGTTGTCAGAGAAAATAAATTGTCCAGAATGACCAATTTCGTGAATGAGGGTGTAGACGTCTGACATACGACCTGTCCAACTCATTAATACATACGGGTGAACTTTATAGGGATCAGCTGCATACCCACCAGAATCTTTGTTAGCATTTGCTGCAAAATCAACCCATCGTTCACTTTGATAGCGAGCAACTTCTTGAGTGTACTCAGGACCTAATGGAGCAACAGATTTCATCACTAAGTCGTAAGCATCATCAATTGATACCTGAGGATTGAGTTCATTGTCAATATCTAACTTCCAATCGGCAAATGTCATTTTTTCAAGACCATTGACCTCAGCAACATGTTTAACGAATTTTTGAGCAACAGGTCCAAAATCGGACATGATTAAATCAATTTGACGATCAAACATGGAACGATCAACTTCTTGCTCAGCTAATAAGTAGTCAAAAACGGAGTCATAACCACGCATATCGGCAATTAACTTTTCAGATTTTACTTTAGCAAGATAGGCTGCTGCCGCTGCATTTTGATGTTTTGCCAATCCTTTTGAAAACGAGTCGAAAGCCTTGGCACGAACGTCGTGATTCTCATGATTTTGATAAAAGTTTTCATAAGTAACAAAAGAATTTTTGTAGCTTTTACCATCTACTTCAAAATCATCCATTTCAAAGTCACCGGCACGCATTTTTGTATAAATATCGTATGGCGCATTAAGCACTTCGCGCAAGTTAGCTAAAGCTTTCTCAACATTTGGGTTTAAAAGAAATTTCTTTTGAACTTTTGCTTGACGAATCGTTGCACTATAGTAGCTATTTGATTCTAATTGATTTAGAATGTCGTCACTAGCATTAGCAAGTGCTGTTTCAAAAAAACTAAGTTCAACGCTGGCTTTGGTCATAAAATCTTCACCCGATTGTGCAATCTGAGCAAATTCTTCATTTGAAAAATCAGTTGTTTGTGGCATGAAAGAGTAAGTTGAAATATGACTCATTTGGATATAGATTTGCTCAATCTCCATTAAAGCTCTGTCAAAATCCTCATAGGTATTCAGATGTCCATCAAAGTCTTTTTTAAATTGAACAACATCACCTAAAGCTTTCTCGATAGCTAAGAGAAAGTCTTGTTTGTCTTTGTAGAGTGCTGATAAATCCCAGAGTTCATTTTCTGGAAATTGGCTACGTTCTTTTAATTCCATGTAAGTCTCCTTTGATTACTTGTAATATTAGTATAACAAAAATAAGACGCATATGATATAGGTATTAGAACAAACGATTTTTGAAAATAGAGAGAATAAATTTGTAAAAAACAGACATTATTTTGAAATGTTCTTACTTTTTTTAGAAAAAATGGTATGATAAAAAGGGAAGGTATGTAGAAAAGGAGTGACTAAGATTGGCTATAAAAAAGTTAGAAAGTAGTAATAACCACGAAATTATTGCTGAAGAAGTTAATATTCTAAAAGAGATTTTGGAATCAATCACCCGTCAAATGATTGGAGATGAGGCTTTTTCAAAAATAGAAGATATTCTAAGCATTTCTGAAAAACAAGATTATGTCTTACTTGAGAAAGTAATCGGACAATTAAGCAATGATGACATGGTTGTTATCTCGCGCTATTTTACCATTTTACCTCTTCTCATCAATATCTCCGAAGACGTTGATTTGGCCTACGAAATCAACTTTCAAAATAATACGGATAGCGATTATCTTGGTAAATTATCTCAGACAATTGCTGAAGTAGCAGAGCATGATAAAGCTCAAGATATTCTTGAACATGTCAATGTTGTTCCAGTTTTAACTGCTCACCCAACACAAGTTCAGCGTAAAACGGTCCTTGAATTAACAAATAAAATCCATGATTTGCTAAGAAAGTACCGGGATGTAAAAAATGGTGTAGTTAACAAGGAAAAATGGCTGAGTGATTTACGCCGTTACATTGAAATCATTATGGAAACTGACATTATCCGTGAAAAGAAACTAAAAGTAAAAAATGAAATCACAAATGTCATGCAATATTATAATTCTTCACTTATCGAGGCAATCACATCCTTAACTAATAAGTACAAACAAATAGCTAAAGAAAAAGGTTTCGACTTATCTAATCCTAAACCTATCACAATGGGGATGTGGATTGGTGGCGACCGTGATGGCAATCCTTTTGTAACTGCTGAAACTTTAAAATTATCAGCTTTGCTCCAAAGTGAAGTTATTTTAAACTATTATATTGAAAAATTAACAAACCTTTATAGGAGTTTCTCTTTATCTTCAACCTTGACTAAAACCAGTCGTCAAGTGGAAGAATTAGCTGATTTATCCAATGATAAATCAATTTATAGAGAAAATGAACCATATCGGAAAGCTTTTCATTATATCCAGTCTCGGATGATTCAGACCCTCCTTAGTTTGACGAGTAATGGAGAAAATCAACCATTTGAGCGATATAAAAATCCTCTTGAAGGAAGTGATAATACCAATGCCTCACTGATAGCGGACTATCTACAATCACGACTTAATAACTTATCTGACGATATTAAAGAAAACCGAGTTCCAATTTATCAGTCAGCTAATGAATTTAAATTAGACTTATTGCAAATTGAATCATCATTGGTAGCCAATGGAGATGGTAATTTAGTTAGTGGAGACTTAGAAGAGTTAATTCAGGCTGTTGATATCTTTGGCTTCTACTTAGCAAGTATTGACATGCGTCAGGACTCTAGTATTCAAGAGGCTTGTGTGGCTGAATTATTGAAATCAGCTAATATTTGTCACAATTACAGTGACTTGACAGAAGATGACAAATGTCAGTTATTGCATAAACAATTGACAGAAGATCCAAGAACCTTATCTTCGACGAATTCTGAAAAATCGGAGTTACTCAAAAAAGAATTAGCTATCTATCAAACGGCTCGCTATTTGAAAGATACTCTAGGTGAGGAAGTTATCAAGCAGCATATTATCTCACATACTGAAAGTGTTTCAGATATGTTTGAATTAGCTATTATGCTAAAAGAAGTAGGATTGATTGATCAAGATTCTGCTCGGATACAGATTGTTCCATTGTTTGAGACGATTGAGGACTTAGATAATTCTAACACTATCATGAAGGCTTTCTTGGCTTATCCAATTGTTAAAAACTGGATAGCCTCTAAAGATGACTATCAAGAAATTATGCTTGGTTATTCTGATAGTAATAAAGATGGGGGCTACCTATCATCCGGCTGGACATTGTATAAAGCTCAAAATGAATTGACGCAAATTGGTGACGAACATGGGATAAAAATCACATTTTTCCATGGACGTGGTGGGACAGTTGGTCGAGGTGGTGGCCCTTCATATGATGCCATTACTTCTCAACCGTTTGGTTCTATTAAAGACCGTATTCGTTTAACAGAACAAGGGGAAATTATAGAGAATAAATACGGCAATAAGGACGTCGCCTATTATAATCTAGAAATGCTTATTTCTGCGTCCATTAATCGAATGGTAACAAAAATGATTACTAATCCTGCAGATATTACAGATTACCGGGCGACGATGGATGGTATCGTTGATTATAGTAATCATATATATCGTCAACTGGTATTTGAAAATCCTCATTTTTACGATTATTTCTTTGAAGCAAGTCCTATCAAAGAAGTATCAAGTTTAAATATTGGTTCTCGTCCTGCTGCACGTAAAACAATTACTGAAATCACAGGTTTACGTGCTATTCCTTGGGTTTTCTCTTGGTCTCAAAACCGGATTATGTTCCCAGGGTGGTACGGCGTAGGTTCTGCTTTTAAACACTTTATTGATCAAGCTGATGGAAATTTGGCTAAACTTCAGGATATGTATGATAACTGGCCATTTTTCCACTCCTTATTATCTAATGTTGATATGGTCTTATCTAAATCAAATATGAATATTGCCTTTCAATATGCACAACTCGCAGAAAAAGAAGAAGTGAGAGATGTCTTCCATGCTATTCTTGATGAATGGCAGTTGACTAAAAATATTATCTTATCTATTGAGCAACATTCAGAGTTATTAGAAGATAATCCCTCTTTAAAACATAGTTTAGATTTCCGTCTCCCATATTTTAATGTCCTAAATTACATTCAAATTGAATTAATTAAACGACTCCGTCACAATCAATTGGATGAGGATTATGAAAAACTGATCCATACGACAATTAATGGTATTGCAACTGGACTTCGTAATTCGGGTTGATCTGCCTTTAAGTAGCAGAAATCATATCTGTTACAATAGTTAGTGATTCTATGAAATAGGAACTAAGTATAGACTGACGATTAAAGACAGTTTTGCTTGGTCCTTTTTCTCTTTTTTTTGAACTAGAAAGATGATATAATGCTAAAAGATTATCAGATATATAGGGGAAACTATGAAAATCGATAAAAAGCACTTGTTAAATTACTCTATTTTGGTACCTTACATAATCCTTTCAGTTATAGGACTGATTGTGGTCTACTCTTCTACAAGTGCAACTCTCATTCAATACAATGCAAATTCGTTTCACTCGGTTTTAAACCAAGGGATATTTTGGATTATTTCATTAATAGCCATTTGGTTCATTTATAAATTAAAATTGAATTTTTTAAATAATTCTAAAGTACTTACCTTAGTCATGCTTATTGAAGTGGCCTTGTTATTGATTTCTCGATTTTTTACAAAAGAAGTCAATGGCGCTCATGGATGGATTATCGTGGGGCCAGTCAGTTTTCAACCAGCAGAGTATTTAAAAATTATTATGGTTTGGTATCTGGCATCAACTTTTTCAAGGCGCCAAGAAGAAATTGCTGTTTATGATTATCAAGCATTAACCAGAGGCAAATGGCTACCTCACCAAGTTAGTGATTTAAAAGACTGGCGTGTCTATTCATTAATTTTAATCCTATTGGTTGCTGCACAACCTGACTTAGGAAATGCTGCGATTATTGTTTTAACTTCGATTATGATGATTTCAATTAGTGGAATTGGCTATAAGTGGTTTTCCGCAATCTTAACTCTCATTACAACGTTCTCAGTGCTCTTTTTAGGTAGTATTTCTGTAATTGGGGTAAACAGAGTAGCGGCAATTCCAGTTTTTGGTTATGTTGCTAAACGTTTTAGTGCATTTTTTAATCCATTTCAAGATTTAAAAGGCTCAGGACACCAGTTAGCGCATTCATACTACGCAATGAGTAATGGTGGCTGGTTTGGTATGGGACTCGGGAATTCTATTGAAAAGCGTGGCTATTTACCTGAAGCACAAACAGACTTTGTTTTTTCTATTGTCATTGAAGAATTAGGATTAATTGGTGCAGGTTTAATTCTTGCACTAGTCTTCTTCCTGATTTTAAGAATTTTAAATGTAGGAATTAAAGCTAAAAAACCGTTTAATTCGATGATAGCATTAGGCGTAGGAGGGATGATATTAACGCAAATATTTGTTAATATTGGTGGTATTTCAGGCTTAATCCCTTCGACAGGTGTTACTTTTCCATTTCTTTCCCAAGGTGGAAATAGTTTATTAGTTTTATCGGTTGCCATTGGTTTTGTATTGAATATTGATGCGAGTGAAAAGCGCGACGAAATCATGAAAGAAGCAGAGCTATCCTACAGAAAAACGATTAGCAAAGAACAAAAAAGTACAAATGTCATTAATCTTAATCAATTTAAATAAAATCTTCCGTAAGGAAGGTTTTTTACTTGGCCTATTTAGGAGATAAGTCAAGCTTCAGTGAGCTAAATAGAAAAATAAATTTTATATCAATAGGTAATTAAATAAATTTAATGGATAAATCTTGAATTTTAGATATGATGTGAAAGAAAGAAATGGCTTTAAACATAAAATACTTGCATTTTCCTTAGAATTTGCTACAATAGTAAGGTAAAGTTAGACTGTATTGCCTACCGTCTATCTATAAAATATATTTTATTGGAGGCTTTTCCCAAAATGGCAAAAGAAAAATACGATCGTAGTAAACCCCACGTTAACATTGGTACAATCGGACACGTTGACCATGGTAAAACTACTTTAACTGCTGCAATTACAACAGTACTTGCACGTCGCTTACCAAGCTCAGTTAACCAACCAAAAGACTATGCTTCTATCGATGCTGCTCCAGAAGAACGCGAACGCGGAATCACAATCAACACTGCACACGTTGAGTATGAAACTGAATCACGTCACTATGCCCACATCGATGCCCCAGGACACGCGGACTATGTTAAAAACATGATCACTGGTGCTGCCCAAATGGACGGAGCTATCCTTGTTGTTGCTTCAACTGATGGACCAATGCCACAAACTCGTGAGCACATCCTTCTTTCACGTCAGGTTGGTGTTAAACACCTTATCGTCTTCATGAACAAAGTTGACTTAGTTGATGATGAAGAATTGCTTGAATTAGTTGAAATGGAAATTCGTGACCTTCTTTCAGAATACGATTTCCCAGGTGATGACCTACCAGTTATCCAAGGTTCAGCTCTTAAAGCTCTTGAAGGTGATTCAGCACATGAAGATATCATCATGGAATTGATGGCTACTGTTGACTCATATATTCCAGAACCAGAACGCGACACTGACAAACCATTACTTCTTCCAGTCGAAGATGTATTCTCAATCACTGGTCGTGGTACAGTTGCTTCAGGACGTATCGACCGTGGTACTGTTCGTGTCAACGACGAAATCGAAATCGTTGGTATCAAAGAAGAAACTAAAAAAGCTGTTGTTACTGGTGTTGAAATGTTCCGTAAACAACTTGACGAAGGTCTTGCAGGAGATAACGTAGGTATCCTTCTTCGTGGTGTTCAACGTGACGAAATCGAACGTGGACAAGTTATTGCTAAACCAGGTTCAATCAACCCACATACTAAATTTAAAGGTGAAGTATACATCCTTTCTAAAGAAGAAGGTGGACGTCATACTCCATTCTTCAACAACTACCGTCCACAATTCTACTTCCGTACTACTGACGTAACAGGTTCAATCGAACTTCCGGCAGGTACAGAAATGGTTATGCCTGGTGATAACGTGACAATTCAAGTTGAATTGATCCACCCAATCGCCGTAGAACAAGGTACTACATTCTCAATCCGTGAGGGTGGACGTACTGTTGGTTCAGGTATCGTTTCAGAAATCGAAGCTTAATTAAAAATTAAGTTCCCAAATTAACAATTATTTGTCAGACAACAATGTAATTGTAAGGAGTCTCGTAAGAGGCTCCTTTTTTGTACAATTTTAGAAAGTTTTCAGAAATTTTTTGAAATTTATTTGTGAAAATATTCCTAAATTCCAGTCAAATTCTTTTAATAGGTAGTGAATTATGATAAAATATAAGTGTAAATAAAAAAAGAAGAGGTATGTGAAATGTCACGTAAACCAATTATTGCCGGTAACTGGAAAATGAATAAAAACCCACAAGAAGCTCAAGCATTCGTTGAAGCGGTTGTAGGAAAATTACCATCATCAGAATTAGTAGAAGCAGCAATTGCAGCTCCAGCTGTTGATTTGAATGCTTTACTATGGTTTGCTAAAGATTCAGAATTAAAAGTTGCTGCTCAAAACTGCTACTTTGAAAATGAAGGTGCATATACTGGTGAAACAAGTCCTAAAGTATTGAATGAAATGGGCGTGAACTATGTTGTTATTGGTCACTCTGAACGTCGTGAATATTTCCATGAAACAGACCAAGATATCAACAAAAAAGCGAAAGCAATCTTTGCTAATAACATGACACCAATTATTTGTTGTGGTGAAACTCTTGAAACTTATGAAGAAGGAAAAGCTGTTGATTTTGTAGGCGCTCAAGTTTCTAAAGCACTTGCTGGCTTAACAGAAGAACAAGTTTCAACTCTTGTTATTGCATACGAACCAATTTGGGCTATTGGTACTGGTAAATCAGCTACTCAAGATGATGCACAAAAAATGTGTAAAGCGGTTCGCGATGTTGTTGCTGCAGATTTTGGTCAAGCAGTTGCGGATAAAGTGCGTGTTCAATACGGTGGTTCAGTAAAACCTGAAAACGTAGCTTCATACATGGCATGTCCTGATGTTGATGGTGCATTAGTAGGTGGCGCATCACTTGAAGCAGAAAGCTTCCTGGCTTTACTTGATTTTGTGAAATAATAAAAAAGACTTCAGTCTGATGACTGAAGTCTTTTATTTTCTACCTAAGATGGTTTTAAGAAAGGTAATAGCTTTGTGTTTTAGAGGGTTAGGATAGTAGGTGAAAGTGCCTGGTGCTCTTTCAACGAATCCATTAAAGTTTTGTTTGAAACCTAATACGCCATCAGAACCATCAAAATTTCCTGAGATACCCAGTAGATTATAGCGATTAATTCCTCTTTTAATACCTTCTAGCATAGCATATTCTTGCAAAATAGCAGGAGCATAGAATTTGTTAAACTCTGTATAAGATCCGCTAAAGAGGTAAACAACTTCTTGTTTAGTGAAAATAAATAATGAGCCAGCAAGTATGACATCTTGGTCTTTATATTTTGCAATAAACGCTTTCGCTTCATCTTTTCGAACTTCAAAAGTTTGATATTGACTAGAAAACTCTTTGTGTTGATTTTGTTTCTTTTCAGAGTTAGGATTAATCTCTAACTCGTTTTCTAATTTATCCAATTTAGCCTGTAATTTTGCTTGGTCTTTTTCTAAATTAGTATAATAATCTTGGAAATTTAAAGTAGCTACTATAAATTCAGCTTGTTGACCAAAACTATCAAATAAGGCTTCGTAGTAATCAAGTGTTTTATCGTTATAATCTCTTCGATCAGAAGTTGAGGAAGTGATTTCCTTGAAAGATATTAATTCGTCACGCTTCAAAGGACGAATCTTAATTCCGAAGGTTTTTGCTTTTTTTACTAATGGTTTCCCTTTTTTACTGAATGATTTCAGTAAATCTTTTTCGGTAATCTCGGTCAAATCTTTGATGTAATGCCAATCAAAAGAGTCATATCCTTTTGTTAAGCCTTGATAATTATAGCCGGCTTTTTCAAATAGGGTAATGAGGGAATGGTCTTCTTCATTAATAGGATCGCCATGGTCATCAAAGGTCTGGAAAACACTATAAGGTTTAATCACAAGCTCCATAACGTGCTTATCATTGGCATAGTCTCGTAATTCTTCTAAGAAAAGGGGCAAATACGAGATGTCGTTGTATAGTGGTCCGCAATGAATTTCCATATGTTGGCCACCAAACATTGTAGTACAGTAGATGACTGCAGCGACTTGGATGGTTCCGTTTTTATCTTCATAACCAACTAATTCCGTTGTATAACCACGTTGCTTAAGAAGTGATTTCATACTAGTTGATTGTTCAAAGAAGCGGTGATTAACGGATTCTGAGAATTGTTCGAAACGCTCTTCTGTCAAGGTGATTAATGACATTACTATTTACTCCTAATTTGTTTTCGTAAGTTGTAAGCTAACATTGCCGGACCATAAAGAGGACTAACTGGGATATTGAATTCTCCAGCAAATTCCTCAATACTTGGATTTAATTTTGATTTAAAGTGGTACAAGCCACCGTCTAAATTGTTTTCTACACCACCTAAATTATGGCACAGACATCCCCGTTTGAAAGCTTCTTGAGCTGTCTCGTACCATGTTAAGAGTGCAGCTTGGTAATTTTTGAAGTTCTCATCCATGCCTGCATAGAGATTTTCAGAGGTTTTGCCATAGATTATTGTCAGGGTTGCTGCTAATGGAGCAGTTGTAACACCAGCTTCAAGATAGTCATTTAAGAATGACATTTCACTTGTTAAGCGTTTAATGGCGTTTTCGATTTCGTTCACTTTTCCAGCTTTTGTTTTCTCAGTAAATTGACTTTGTGTCAGCATTGCTTGGTGTAATTGTTCAGTTAATTCTTTCTGACGCTTTTCCAAGTTTAGACTTGCCATTGTTATATAAGAGCTATCTGGATAGCTTTCCATTAGTTTGCGGTAGTAATCAATTCCTCTGAGATTTATCCCTTTTCGGTCTTCAGTTTTCTTCATTAAAGAAGCAAAATCTGTCAAAAGCTCAACTCCCCCAATTGTTAGATCGATACCTTTGTTTTGAGCTGTACGAATAGCTTGCTTGGTTTTTTTAGGAAGTTGTTGAAAAGTTGCATGCTCTGCATGGATATTAGCTTGAATGCGTGGTTGAATTGTTTGACCGATATCTCGTGTTTTCCCTCCCCATTCAACGCCTAACTGATTGAGGAATTGAATGAGTGTGGTAGTGACTTCGTCTTCCTCATCAGTTGTTTCAGAACTATTCGTGACAAGATACCTAGTGAGGAAAAGGGATGGATCAAATTTTACAAAAATAGCGCGTTTACTTTTTCCGAATTTTTTGAGTGATGATACAACAAAATCTACTAATTCATAGTCTGTGTAGTCCATGATTGGCCCACGCGGAATATAAATTAAGGTAAAATTCAGTGGTAAATTTTTGATTAAGAGCGAAGCAGTAGCAATTAATTGATTATCTTGATAAAACCCGATTCTTTCTGTAGCCCAATTTGATTTAATGCTAGCCCAGATGGAACTTTGTAAGAGATTGCATTGTTTATTGGAAAGCAAGAATTGATCATGCTCTTGCTCAGAAATTCCAATTTTATAAGTATACATTAATTTAATACCCACTCGCGTATAGCATGCGCTACGCCGCTTTCATTATTTGATTTAGTAATATATTTAGCAATTTTCTTTAATTCTGGCACACCGTTTTCCATGACAACTGGGTTGCCGACAACTTCTAACATAGCCCGGTCATTCTCGGCATCTCCAATAGCATGGTTTGATTCATGTCAAGTCCGAGTTTATCAGCAAGGTGTCGAATGGCATTGCCTTTGCTTACAGATTTGGTCATCAATTCTAAATAGAATGGTGTTGATTTGACAATGTTGTATTTGTCATAAAAACTTTCAGGAATATTTTTGATGGCTTGGTCTAAGACTTCAGGTTCATCAATCATCATGATTTTAACAATTTCACGATTTTGCATTTCTTCAGGAGTGCGGTAGAATATTGGCATGTTAACTAAAGTTGCTTCGTGAACAGTATATTTTCCAATATTTCTGTTTGCTGTGTAAATGCCCTCTTTTGTGATGGCATGCATATGAACATCAAGTTTGCGACTTAAGAATTCAATATCTAAGTAATCTTCATAGGACATTGTTTCTTTTACAATCTCTTCACCAGTAGCAGCATCTTGTACTAATCCACCATTAAAAGTAATAACATAGTTACCAGGATGATTTAAATTTAAGTCTTCTAATAATTGGGTAACCCCAGCGATGGGTCTACCAGTAGCTATGACAATGTGTACACCTTCTTTTTTGGCATCTTGTACAGCTTGATAAACCTGGCTTGTTATTTTACGGTCATCAGTAATGAGAGTGCCATCAATATCAACAGCAACTAGTTTTACAGACATGGAATTCTCCTTGAAATAGTCAAATAATAATAAAGATAAAAAATATCCACCCTCTATCATACTAAAAATGAGTCGATTTGTCATGATATAGACAATTATAACTGCTGAGGAAAACGTTTTAACTGCTAAAAATCAACTAATCATAAAAAGGACACGCTTGTCCTTTTAATTTGGAAATTGAAAATGTTCATTTGTTATAAATGCCTTAAATTCTTCTTTTATTGGTTCAAATAAATCATTCGTTTTAAGCATTTCCTTAGGAAAATAGAAGCGTCTGTCCCCGTAGGTTGTTCCAGTTAACGTTTTTACAATTGGTGATAATTGAGAAAGTTCAGAACGGCTACCATCTTTATGAATCATTTCGATTTGAGTTCGTGGATTTTTAGTTTCTGGACGATAAATATCATATGGTAAGTCGAAATTGACATGGATGCCTGTGTAGTATTCAGGATCAAAGCCAACGGCTTCAACTAAATCAGTTACTTTTTTTAAATCCTCAGTGGAATCCTGATCAAAGGTGACTGACTTGAAAATTTTCCGATTAATAAAGCGACCTGCTAAATCGGCTAAAATATCATCAGAACTCGTCATCCAGTTTTGGAAATAAGTATTCATGACACCGTCATCTAATTTTAGATAGTCCATTAAATCAAATTGCCCACTTAAAAATGGGATTAAGGCTGGTGCCGTTTTTTCAAAATAGTTCGGCTCTTTTTCAAACAAATATTTAGCACGTTTTAATAGATTTTGCAAATTGAGTTCGACACCTCGGCTAGCAGGATGGAAATAAACTTGCATATACATTTGAAAGCGACTAACAATATAATCTTCTACAGCATGCATGCCATTTTTTTCAAAGACAATACCGTCTTCCACCGGTCGAATAACTCTCAAAATTCGCATTAAGTCAAATTGCCCATAATTAGCAGCAGAAAAATAAGAATCACGTAACAGATAGTCCATTCGGTCGCAATCGATTTGACTTGAAATGAGCTGAACGACCTGTTTGTTTGGGTAGGTGTGATTGATGACACTCGCAATCTTTTCTGGAAAATCTGGTGCAACTTTAACTAATATTTGATTAATTTCGGTTTTAGGGTTGCAAATAATTTCTTGTGTAATAGCTTCATGGTCAGTCTCAAATAATTTTTCAAAGGTGTGGGAATAAGCACCATGTCCAATATCATGAAGCAAGGCAGCAGTCATAGTTATAAGTGATTCTTCTTTATCCCAAACATCGGGATATTTGTCATCAAAAATCTCAGTAACGCGTCTAGCTATTTCGTAAACACCGAGGCAATGCGAAAAGCGACTATGTTCAGCACCATGGAAGGTGAATGCTGTAGTCGGTACTTGTTTTATACGTCTGAGTCTTTGAAACTCTCTTGAGTTCACTAAATCATAGATGAGCTGATGATTCATGTGAATATAGTTGTGGACAGGATCACGAAATACTTTTTCATTCATGGCTTTATTATATCAAAAATTGCTAAAATGCACAGAAATTGGTAAAATAGACTGATTAAAATTTGCGATACATAAGAAAGATTATAATGACAATTCTAATAAAAAATACAATCAGATATGATGACCAGATAGAAAAAATAAAAGAAGAGTATTCAAGCCAGTTTCAAGAAAAAGGGCGCTATTACTATCTCAGTTATCAAAATACCGAAGAAGAAAAAGTAGTTATTAAATTTAATACTGAAGAAATGACAATCAGTCGTTTTTCACAACCGCAATCAATCATGAAATTCAAAAAGAATAAGCAGGCTTTAATAGCTATACCAACGCCTGTAGGTATTCAACAGTTTATTACGGATACCAGCACTTTTGAACTTAATGAAAGAGATCAAAAGGTTATAGTCACTTATAAATTGCTTCAAGCAAGTAGTCAATTAGAATTTGCTCAGTATCAGCTAGAGATAGAATGGAAATAATATAGAAACGAAAAAGAGTCATAGTATGGCCAGTATTATTGCGTCTTTGGTATGATGGTTGAAGGAAGCAGTTTACGAGTTGCTTTTAAAGAAATAAATGATTTAAATACGGAAAAGACAGTTATTCTTAAATTTCTGAAAGCCGCCATAATGAAACTATAATCGTTTTTGATGAGGACTTTTGTGCCGTTATTGGACTCGCTCTTGCCATTGTTGGAACTGTTTTAACGATGCTAACTCAGAATAGTTTCTATGATGCCTTCTCAGGTTTACTGATAGGTCTGATGCTCTGCGTAGTTGCAATACTGTAAGCTAGGGAATTCTATGGCTTACTATTTGGTGAAAGAGTAAGTGCTGCTGATTTGCAGTTGATAAAGTCAGTTTTTCACCATGAAGATGTTCAGCGGGTTATTGATATCAAAACAATCCATCTCAGTGCAATTGATATTTTAATCACAGCTAAGATTGAATTGAAAGAAACACACAAAATGAAATCATCTGACCTTGTTAATGAAATTGAGGCTTCTATCCGAGAAAATCTATCTGGTAAAAAAGGTTTATATCTATAATAGAATTAGATCGATTTGATGAAAATTACGGGAATAAGATACGATAAATCATCTGATGAATAAGCTTGTTTTTTTGAAAATTGCGGTGTTTTCACTTGTGTTTTCCTAGAAATTTTAATATAATATTCCTATATCAAGGGAGTAGCAGACGGTTTACCGTGGCTTGTGTCGTCATTACGGAATTTCGATTTCCGGCACAGTCTGAAACAGCGAGACTTGTTTAAGAAAATGAACAGGTCTTTTTATATACTTTTTAGGGGACCAAGGAGGAAAGAAATTTGTCGAAAGAACAAAAGAAACACACCTTTTACGTAGAGTCGGAGGAATCTGTCTTAAGTATTCTAGACTCTAGCAGAGAAGGTTTAACTAGCGATCAAGCAGAAAAACGATTAGCAGAATATGGTCGAAATGAACTTGATGAAGGTGAAAAACGTAGTCTCTTGATGAAATTCATTGATCAATTTAAAGATTTAATGATTATTATCTTAATTGTGGCAGCAATTTTGTCAGTGGTCACTGAAGGCTCAAAAGGGTTAACGGATGCCATCATTATCTTAGCAGTTGTTATTTTAAATGCTGCTTTTGGGGTTTATCAAGAAGGACAGGCTGAAGCAGCCATTGCAGCCTTAAAATCTATGTCTAGTCCCATTGCTCGTGTACGACGCAATGGGCATATTGTGGAAGTTGATTCTAAAGAATTGGTTCCCGGAGACATTGTTTTACTTGAAGCAGGTGATGTTGTTCCGGCGGATATGCGCTTTTTAGAAGCAAGTTCGCTTAAGATTGAAGAAGCTGCTTTAACAGGTGAATCTGTTCCCGTAGAAAAAGATTTGAATGCAACTGTCGCTGCTGATGCAGGTATTGGTGACCGTGTTAATATGGGGTATCAAAACTCAAATGTTACTTACGGACGTGGAACAGGTCTTGTAACAAATACTGGTATGTACACTGAAGTTGGACATATCGCAGGTATGCTTGCTAATGCTGACGAAACAGATACACCATTAAAACAAAATCTAGATAACCTATCTAAGATTTTGACTTATGCTATTTTAGTTATTGCAGCAGTAACTTTTGCAGTTGGTGTTTTCTTGAGAGGTCAACATCCTCTTGAAGGATTGATGACTTCAGTCGCACTAGCCGTTGCAGCAATTCCAGAAGGATTACCTGCCATAGTTACAGTTGTCCTTTCCCTTGGTACACAAGTGTTAGCCAAACGTAATGCCATTATTCGTAAATTACCAGCAGTTGAAACATTAGGTTCAACAGAAATCATTGCATCAGATAAAACAGGGACATTGACAATGAACCAAATGACTGTTGAGCAAATTTATACAAATGGTAGCTTACAAGATTCAGCACAAGAAATTCCTGCTGAAAATAACACACTTCGTGTTATGACTTATGCAAATGATACAAAAATCGACCAAACTGGTAAATTAATTGGTGATCCAACAGAAACAGCCTTGGTTCAATACGGTTTAGACCACAGTTTTGACGTTCGAGATTACATGGTGACTGAGCCCCGTGTTGCCGAATTACCATTTGACTCTGACAGAAAATTGATGTCAACAATCCACAAAGAAGCTGATGGAAAATACTTTGTAGCAGTCAAAGGGGCTCCAGATCAGCTATTAAAACGTGTCACACAAATTGAAGAAAATGGGCAAATTCGTCCAATCACCGATCAAGATAAAGAAACTATCCTTGCAACTAATAAGAGTCTTGCTAAACAAGCGCTTCGTGTATTAATGATGGCTTATAAATACACAGAATCTGTGCCAACTTTAGAATCAAATATTGTTGAGTCAGAGCTAGTTTTCTCAGGTCTTGTTGGGATGATTGACCCAGAACGTCCAGAAGCAGCTCAAGCCGTTAAGGTTGCAAAAGAGGCAGGCATTCGACCAATCATGATTACTGGTGACCACCAAGATACTGCTGAGGCAATTGCTAAGCGACTTGGCATCATTGATGAAAATGATCATGAAGATCACGTTTTCACTGGTGCGGAACTTAATGAGATTTCTGATGAAGAGTTCCAAAAAATCTTCAAACAATACTCAGTTTATGCGCGTGTTTCACCTGAGCATAAAGTACGTATCGTTAAAGCTTGGCAAAATGAAGGTAAAGTTGTTGCCATGACAGGTGATGGGGTAAATGATGCACCGTCACTTAAAACAGCTGATATCGGAATTGGTATGGGAATCACTGGTACAGAGGTTTCTAAAGGAGCTTCTGACATGGTCCTTGCTGATGACAACTTTGCAACAATCATTGTTGCCGTTGAAGAAGGCCGCAAGGTATTTTCAAATATTCAAAAAACAATTCAGTACCTACTCTCAGCAAATATGGCAGAAGTATTTACTATCTTCTTAGCAACATTATTTGGTTGGGATGTCTTACAACCTGTTCATTTACTTTGGATCAACTTGGTAACTGATACACTTCCAGCTATTGCTTTAGGTGTAGAGCCAGCTGAACCAGGAGTGATGAAGCATAAACCTCGTGGTCGTAAATCAAGTTTCTTCGACGGTGGTGTTAAAGAAGCCATTCTTTATCAAGGAGCTTTCCAAACAATGCTTGTTTTAGGCGTCTATGCATTTGCATTATTCTTCCCAGAACATGCTACTTATAAAGAAGTTCATGCTGATGCCTTAACGATGGCATATGTGACACTTGGTTTGATCCAATTGGTTCATGCTTACAATGTTAAGTCTGTTTACCAATCAATGTTTAAGGTTGGTCTTTTCAGAAATAAATTATTCAACTATTCAATCCCAGTAGCTTTCATCATGCTTATGGTGACGGTTGTTGTACCTGGATTTAATCAATTCTTCCATGTATCACACTTAAGTGCAACACAATGGTTAGTTGTAGTCATTGGTTCATTACTGATGGTTGTTCTGGTTGAGATTGTTAAAGCTATCCAACGTGCTATGGGTCTCGATGAAAAAGCAATTTAACTAATAAAAAGACAGATTCGATGGAATCTGTTTTTTTCCTACCATTTGTCAAGCCTACCAAGGCTTTAAGGTGAAAATATTTTGAGGACAGTAGTTCAATGTAGCTTATTGTCCTCTCTTTCTGTGGTAAGCATGAAAAAAGTGTACGCCAAAGAAACACCTTATCTAGCCTTTTTAAAAATAAGGTGTTAGAATAATATGGCATAAAAG
>NZ_JRQN01000002.1 GCF_000785785.1 Streptococcus uberis | reverse complement strand
CAGAGCGTTTACGGTTATTGTCATAGATGTTTTGTGCAAAGTTAGCTGAGTAAACTAGCTCATACTTTCCCTTACGGATTAGCTGCCTAACTTGCCCATGCTTGACTTCATTGTTAATGGTTTGAGGAGCTTTAGCTAATCTTCTCGCCATTTCGCGATTGGATTTTCCTTCTTTAAGCCAACGTTCAATCATTTGACGCTCGGCTAGTGTTAATTGTTTTCCTTTTGGTGTATAATAGTCTTGCATCTCAGAGTCCTTCTAATTGTGGTTGTCGTAGATTACAATTATATCTCTTTGAGATGTTTTTTTATACACTTAAGTGGCTAACTTCATTTTAGAACTTTCCTAATTATTCTATTTTGAGCTATTCTTGACTATTTTAAAGAAGTAGTTTACTTTTTTTTCATTTTTGATATAATGAATCTATCGGATAAGTAATGCTTATTAACTTTTCAGGAAGTCTGTGGTCGCTGTGAACAGATAAGTTAACTGTATGAAATTCTACCGATAGTAATTAATCAGATAGTAATTAAGTGCACAGATTGTGAAGCTGGATGGAACCGCGCAAAAGCGCTCCAGCGATATCATAGTCTGTGCCTTTTATTTTTATAAATTAAAGGAGAAAATACTATGTTAGATTTAAAACGAATTCGTACTGATTTTGATCAAGTTGCCCAAAAATTAAAAGTTCGTGGTGTAAATGAAGATGTCCTCACTAATTTAAAAGATCTTGATGAAAAACGTCGTCAATTATTAGTACAGTCAGAAGAATTAAAAGCCGAACGTAATATCGCCTCAGCTGCGATTGCTCAAGCAAAGCGTCAAAAAGAAGATGCTAGTCAACAAATTGAAGACATGCAAAAAGTTTCTGCTGATATCAAAGCTATCGATGCTGAATTAGCAGAGATCGATGAGAAAGTTACTGAAATCATCACCATTTTACCAAATACACCTCATGACTCAGTTCCAGTCGGTGCTGATGAGGAGGAAAATATTGAAGTCCGTCGTTGGGGTACACCAAGGGAATTTGATTTTGAAGCAAAAGCACACTGGGAACTCGGTGAAAGTTTAGATATTCTTGACTGGGAACGTGGTGCAAAAGTAACTGGTGCTCGTTTCTTATTCTATAAAAACTTAGGCGCTCGTTTAGAACGTGCCATCTATAACTTTATGTTAGATGAACATGGTAAAGAAGGCTATCAAGAAATCATTACACCTTATATAGTTAACCACGATTCAATGTTTGGTACAGGGCAATATCCAAAATTTAAAGAAGACACCTTTGAATTGAAAGATACAAACTTCGTTCTCATCCCAACTGCCGAGGTCCCATTAACAAACTTCTACCGTGGTGAAATCTTGGAAGGTAAAGAATTACCAATTTACTTCACAGCAATGAGTCCATCATTCCGTTCAGAAGCTGGTTCTGCAGGACGTGATACACGTGGTTTGATTCGTCTCCATCAATTCCATAAAGTAGAAATGGTCAAATTCGCTAAGCCAGAAGAATCATATGAAGAATTAGAAAAAATGACAGCTAATGCTGAAAACATTCTTCAAAAACTCAATTTGCCCTATCGTGTTATCACTCTATGTACAGGAGATATGGCTTCTCAGCTGCCAAAACATATGACTTAGAAGTTTGGATTCCAGCTCAAAACACCTACCGTGAAATTTCAAGCTGTTCAAACACTGAAGATTTCCAAGCGCGACGCGCTCAAATCCGCTACCGCGACGAAGCAGATGGCAAGGTTAAACTCTTGCATACTTTGAACGGATCAGGCTTAGCCGTGGGACGCACCGTAGCAGCAATCCTTGAAAACTACCAAAATGAGGATGGATCTGTTACAATTCCCGAAGTTCTTCGCCCTTATATGGGTGGGGTAGAAGTTATTGCTCCAAAATAAAATATATAGAAAAAGACAAAGCAGCTGCTTTGTCTTTTTGAGTGTCAAGATTATAAATTTTTTAATTTGGATAGTCGCCACCAGGCACACCATAATACTCTTCTAAAGTTTTTCCAGATTTGGCAATGTCCTTAGCTTCTTTTCCGACATAACGAATATGCCAGCTTTCAGCCTGATAGCCTGTAGAAGCTTCTTTATTAGGTAAATAGCGTAGAATAAAGCCATAATCTGGAGCATGCTCTAAGAGCCACTGTGAAGCTTGTGGTTCTTCTAATAGATTTCCTTGACCATCTAGAATATCAAAAGCTAAACCTGATTGATGCTCACTGTAGCCCGGTCTGGCAGAATAACGATCTGCCTGAGCTTTTCCGTCTCGATTGACATAGTTTTGGTAAAGCTCAGTTTGTGTATCATAAGACCTAAAACCACTGTATTGGTCACTAACTGAAAAGCCTTGATTTTTCATTTCAGCAATAACTTGCAGAAAAGCCTTTTTAGCTTTAGCATCTTCACCAGGATTATAATGCTTATCTAGTGGATGTCGCTTATTAACAATAATAACTGAGCCATATTTACCTTCTACACTATAATAAGAGCCGTTATTAGTGACTTTTACAGGCTTATTTTTTTGTCCAATTGGGGTCTTTTTCATCGGTAACGATCCAGTAGACTTATTAGTATCTGTTTTCTCGCCTTGAGAGGAGGTACTTTGGCATGCTGATAAAGTAAGTATTAGTGGGATTAAGAGCAAATAGTTTCTTTTTTTCAAATGAAATCTCCTAGTCATAAAAAAATCCTTCTACTAAGGATTTTAAAATTGTCTAAACTTATGATACCTCTTTTCAAGCAGTTGGTCTAGAGTCAACTTTTTCAATTCTGCAAATTCTGTGATTAAATGATCACGCATCCTATCAATTATTTCAGATGAAAAATAACCTCTTTCAGTAATCAACTGATCAACCACACCCAAATTAAGCAACTCTCTAGCTGTAATCTTCATTAATTGTGCCGCTTCACTGGCGCGCGAGCCATCCTTCCAAAGTATTGAGGCAAAGCCTTCTGGACTTAAAACAGCATAGATAGTATTCTCTAACATCCATACCTTGTCGGCTACAGCTAATGCAAGTGCGCCACCTGAACCACCTTCACCAATAATGATGGCAATAATAGGAACCTTTAGATCACTCATCTCAAGGAGATTACGGGCAATGGCTTCACCCTGCCCTCGCTCTTCTGCGCCAACTCCTGGAAAAGCTCCCGCAGTGTTAATTAAGGTAACAATCGGCCGTCCGAATTTTTCTGCTTGTTTCATTAAGCGCAAGGCTTTCCGATAACCTTCCGGATGAGGCTGCCCAAAATTGCGGTACAAATTATCATGAAGATTCTTTCCCTTTTGAATCCCAACGATTGTAATAGGCTCATCACCAAGATGACCTATCCCACCAATTATTGCCCCATCATCTGCGAATTGACGATCACCATGTAATTCTATAAAATCTGGACAAAGAGCCTTGGCATATTCTAAAGCAGTCAAACGACCTTGATCTCTTGCTTCTTTTAGAATTCTACTTGTATCAGTCATTTGCCACCTCCATGTAAATCAATCAATTGAGCTATTGTTGCGGATAAATTTGGCCTCTCTACAATGGCATCAATAAAACCATGATTCAAGAGAAATTCAGCTTTTTGGAAATCCTCTGGAAGATCTTGTCTAACTGTTGTTTCAATAACACGTCGACCAGCAAAACCAACCATGGTCTGTGGCTCCGCTAGGATAATATCTCCTTGCATGGCAAAACTTGCAGTCACCCCACCAGTTGTTGGATCAGTAAGAATGGTCAAGTAAAAGAGCCCTGCTTTGGAATGCTTTTGGATAGCTGAAGAGATTTTTGCCATCTGCATTAAGCTAAAAATACCTTCTTGCATACGCGCACCACCTGAAGCAGTAAAAATCACCAAAGGAAGCGATTCCTCAATGGCTAATTCAATCAGTCGCGTGATTTTTTCACCCACAACAGTTCCCATACTCCCCATGATAAAATGGCTGTCCATAATGGCTAAGGCTAATCTATGCCCTTTAATTGTTGCTGTTCCTGTCAAGACAGCTTCATGAAGCCCTGTTATTTGTCTTGTCTGTTGAATTTTTTGCTGATACCCAGGAAACTGCAACGGATCCTTGGTTTCAATTTCTGTAAACATATCACTAAAAGAGCCCTGATCAACAGTCATCTGTAAACGTTCTAATGCTGAAAGTCTAAAGTTATAGGCGCATCTTGGGCACATTTTCGTTAGACCTAAATCTTTTTGATAAACCATATGCTTACAAGATGGACACTTTGCAAAAAGTTCATCTGGAACTTCTGGAACGATTGCGCTACTTGAGGAGTGATTAGGAGTAATCCGAATATATTTATCTTTTCTTTTAAATAAAGCCATACGCCCTCCTAATCCTTATTGTAATTTGGTAAAAATGTTTCCATCAAAAATGACGTATCATAATCACCGGCAATAACCTGTTGATTAGCAATTAAGTCTAGTTGAAAATTCACATTTGTTGACACGCCTTCAATTTCCATCTCAAATAAGGCCCTTTGCATTTTCATCAAAGCATCAAAACGATTATCACCATGTACAATAACTTTGGCAATCATACTATCATAATATGGCGGAATGGTATAACCAGGATAAACAGCAGAATCAACTCTTAAACCGACACCTCCACTTGGCAAATATAACTCTGTTATACGACCAGGGCTTGGCGCGAAATTAAAAGAAGGATTTTCGGCATTAATCCGACATTCAATGGCGTGCCCCTTAATTGTAATATCTTCTTGTTTAAGCTCTAATGGGTTGCCTGCAGCAATCTTGATTTGTTCTTTAACCAAGTCAACACCAGTCACAAATTCGGTTACTGGGTGTTCAACCTGTATCCGCGTATTCATTTCCATGAAGAAAAACTGCCCACTAGCTTCATCCAATAAGAATTCAATGGTTCCCGCATTTTCATAGCCCACAGCCTTTGCTGCTCTAACTGCTGCATCTCCCATTTCTTTTCTCAAGGTCTGTCCAATAGCTATTGATGGACTTTCTTCAAGAACTTTTTGATTATTTCGTTGTAATGAACAGTCACGTTCACCTAGATGAATAACATGACCAAGGGCATCTCCTAAAATTTGCACTTCAATATGCCTAGCCGGGTAAATAACTTTTTCCATATACATGGTACCATTACCAAAGGCACTCAAAGCTTCTTGCGAAGCAGAGTGAAATGCAGCAGCTAAATCAGCTGCTTTTTCCACTTTACGAATACCTTTACCTCCACCTCCAGCAGAAGCTTTCAGCATCAAAGGAAAACCAATTTCTTCGGCCACTTTTACAGCCTGCTCTACAGTTTCAATCTGGCCTGATGAGCCAGGGATAACTGGTACACCAGCTGTAATCATTTCAGCACGCGCATTAATTTTATCCCCCATCTTATCCATTACTTTAGCAGATGGTCCAATAAATTTAATATGCATCTCTTCACACATGGTTACAAACTTAGAATTCTCACTTAAAAAACCAAATCCAGGATGAATAGCTTGTGCACCTGTAATAATAGCTGCCGATAAGACTGAACTCATGTTTAAATAGGAGTCCGTTGATCTTGTTGGCCCAATGCAAATGGCTTCATCAGCTAAAATCGTGTGAAGAGCATCCTTATCAGCTTCAGAGTAGACTGCTACTGTGGAAATTCCAAGTTCTCTAGCCGCTCGGATGATACGCACAGCAATTTCGCCACGATTAGCAATTAAGATTTTTTTAAACATAACTTCCCCCACAGAAACTTTCTTTTTTACTTCTCAATTGCAAATGTTAGGGTTCCACTTGCAGCAAGTTGCCCGTCTACTTCAGCTGTTGCTTGGACAACAGCAATATTCGCACGTCGTTTAACAAACTTGGCTGTCATGATTAATTGATCTCCAGGAACAACTTGTTTTTTGAATTTAACTTTATCCATACCGGCATAAAAAACGAGTTTTCCTTTATTTTCATCTTTTGATAATTCTAAAACACCAGCTGTTTGAGCCAATGCTTCCATAATGAGAACTCCTGGCATGACTGGATAGGAAGGAAAATGCCCATTAAAAAATGGTTCATTAATACTGACATTTTTTAATGCGATAATTTGGTCTTCTGAAACCTCAAGAATTCGATCTACTAATAACATCGGGTAACGATGGGGTAAAGCTTCTTGAATTGCATTAATATCCATCATTTTATTCTTACCAAACCTTTCCCAAACTCAACCAGTTCTTCATTAGCAACTAGAATTTCAGTAATTGTTCCGTCTGACGGCGCTGGCACCTCATTCATTACTTTCATTGCTTCAATAATCAGAAGTGTTTGTCCTTTTTTAACCTTATCACCTACAGCTACAAAATTTTCTTTTCCAGGTGCAGAAGATAAATAAGCGACTCCAACTAATGGACTGTTAACAACTTCTCCCTCAGCAAGACTATTATCAACAGGTGTCGAAGTCGTTTGGGGAGCTTCCCTAGTTACATCTATCTCTTTAGCAACTGGAGCTTCTACAGCCTTTGCTAATACTGTTGTATTTTCTGAAGCTTTACTATCATTTTTACTAAAACTGATTTCAGTTTCATTTGTTTTAAAGGAAAATTCCCTTAAACCTGATTCATCGAACTGTGTCATCAAGTCTTTTACTATTTGAATATCCAAATTAAGTCTCCCAATCTTCAAATTCCAAAATTGTTCCACTAAAAGATTCTTCTTCATTCAAAAAAGTCTTCGCCTGTGGTAGTATCTCTATCTTTTCCTTTGTATCTTTTATTATACATTCCGTTGAATGATTCTTTTTAAAAATTAGATCAATTTTTTCTGTTTTTAGAGTAAACTCGCTTAAGCATAATGCATCTAAATGTGAAATTAAATTTCTAATCTCCTCAAAGGTCACATTAATCCTCCCATTTCTTAAAGGCTAGGACAGCATTGTGTCCACCAAAACCAAAGGTATTTGAAATAGCATAGTGAATTGTAGCTTCTTGTCCTTGTCCAATAATGATATTAGCTTCAATATCATCAGATAATTCAGTAGTGCCTGCAGTCATCGGAATAAAGGAGTGTTGCATCGCCTCTAAAGTCGCAATAGCTTCAACTGCACCAGCTGCACCTAGCAAGTGACCAGTAAATGACTTTGTTGAAGAAACTGGAACTTGATTACCTAAAGTCGCAACAATTGCACTACTTTCACCTTTTTCATTTGCTGGAGTTGATGTACCATGTGCATTAACATAGTCTACTTGATTTGCTTCAATACCCGCTTCATTTAAGGCAAGCATAATTGCCTTACGTGCTCCCAATCCTTCTGGATGTGGCGAAGTCATATGATAGGCATCACAAGTATTTCCGTAACCGACTACTTCAGCTAAAATAGTTGCTCCACGTTTTTGAGCATGCTCTAAACTTTCAAGCACTAGCATTCCAGCTCCTTCGCCCATAATAAACCCATTACGTTCTTTATCAAAAGGAATAGAACTTCTCTTTGGATCTTCAGTTGTTGACAAAGCTGTCAATGCTTGGAAGCCGGCAATAGCAAATGGTGTAATGGCAGCTTCTGCACCGCCCACAACCATAATGTCTTGTAAGCCAAACTTAATCGTACGGAAAGCATCTCCAATAGCATCATTAGAGGATGCACAAGCTGTATTAATTGATTTACAAATCCCTTGAGCATTCAAACGCATGGCAACATTTCCTGCAGCCATATTTGGAAGTGCCTTTGGTAAGGTCATTGGTTTTAAGCGTTTTGGACCTTTTTCATGCAGTCTAATCACTTGCTCTTCAATTTCTTTAATACCACCAATACCAGTTGCTACAATCACTCCAAAACGATCTGGATTCAAGCTATCTAAGTCTAGTTTTGCATTCTTAACGGCTTCTAAAGAGGCATATAAAGCATATAAAGAATACATGTCAAAACGGTTCAAATCTTTTCTGATGAAATAGTTATCAAAAGGAAAATCATCAATTTGAGCAGCATTTTTCACTTGATACTCACTAGTATCAAACTTTGTGATTGGCCCAATTCCAATATTTCCTTCTTTTAAGTTAGTCCAAAACTCATCTGGCGTATGTCCAATTGGAGAAGTTACCCCATATCCTGTAATTACTACTCTTGTTCCACTCATTGTTATTCTCCTTTATTGCATCGTCACTCCGCCATCAATAGCAATAACTTGACCAGTTATATAGTCTTGGCTTGCTAAAAAGAGCGCTAATTGAGCCACTTCGTCTGCTTGTCCAATGCGTTTCATTGGAATTTGATTTAAAATGGCAGCTTGTTGCTTTTCTGATAATGTTCCCGTCATGTCCGATTCTATAAAACCAGGTGCGATAGCATTGACGGTTACTTTTCGACCTGCTACTTCACGGGCAACCGACTTAGTAAACCCAATTAACCCTGCCTTTGAAGCAGCATAGTTGGCTTGGCCTGCATTCCCAGTTAAACCGACTACACTTGATAAATTAATAATTGCTCCTTGTCTTGCTTTAATCATTGGTTTTAATACTGCTTGCGTCATATTAAAAGCCCCAGTTAAATTAACTTTTAAAACATCCTCAAAATCTTTATCCGTCATTTTTAAAAGAAGTTTATCATTTGTGATACCAGCATTATTAATGAGAACATCTATTTGTCCTAAAGAGCTAGTGGCTTCATCAATCATACCTTGTGCATCTGCATAATCTGATACATCACCTGAAACAGGGAGGATTTGTCCAGAATAATCTTTAAATTGATCTAATAAATCACCTGAAATAGTGGAACGTCCATTAATAACGACATTAGCACCTACTTTTGCAAACTGATGTGCGATGGCTAAACCAATACCTCGTGTTGATCCTGTTATAAATACATTTTTATTTTGTAAATCCATTACTTTACCTTCCTACTGATTTAAATAATCTGTTAAACTTTGAACTGAGTCAATACTAGTACATGATAAGGAGTTATCAATTTTTTTGAGAAATCCAGTTAGAACTTTTCCTGGTCCAATTTCAATAAAGTCTTTAATAGTCATTGCTTTTAAGGTTTCAATACTGTCATAAAATCTGACTGGCTCCATAACTTGACGCGCTAACAATTGCTTAATTTCTGCTTGTTTCATTACGCTTGCCTCAGTATTTCCAACAAGTGGCACTGTCATTTCTTGAAAGTCATAATTATCAAGAACTTTTGCCAACTCCTGACTTGCTGATTCAAGAAGTGCTGTGTGAAATGGTCCAGAAACATTCAAAGGAATGATTCTTTTGACACCCTTTTCAGTCAACAATGTGACTGCCTTATCAACTGCATCAATCTCGCCACCAATGACAATTTGACTAGGAGTATTATAGTTTGCAGGAGCAACAACCCCAAGGGATGAGGCTTGCAGACAAACCTCTTCAATAGTCGAAGCAGCTGTATTTAAAATAGCAACCATTTTACCAGAACCAGCAGGGGTAGCTTCTTCCATTAGCTGTCCTCTTTTTTGAACCAATTGCAGAGCAGCTTCAAAAGTTATTGCACCAGTAGCTACCAGTGCAGAATATTCACCGAGTGACAATCCTGCTACAGCAGTGGGTTTAATCCCATTTTCAGCTAAGAGTCTGTATATCGCTACTGAAGTTGTTAAAATAGCTGGTTGAGTATATCTTGTTTGATTTAATCTATCTGGCTCCTGATCAATTAACAATCGTAAATCATAACCTAAAATTGCTTGAGCCTGAGCAAAAGTCTCCCTAACAACTGGGAAAGCTTCGTATAAGTCACTTGCCATCCAACAGTTTGCGCCCCTTGTCCAGCAAATAAAAATGCGACTTCTGTCATTTTCTTTCCTCTACTTCTCAGATGCGTTTCTACTAACTGAAACCCAACGCTGAGCTTCTTTATTAATTACTTCGGCAGCTGTATAGAAAATATCTTCCAAAATCTCCTGACAACTTTCCTCTTTTTTGATTAGCCCTGCGATTTGACCAGCCATAACTGAACCATTCACAACATCACCATCAACAACAGCGTCGCGTAATGAGCCAGCACCCATCTCTTCAATATCTTCTGCTGTTTTTAAATCACTCAAGAATTTTTTTTCTGCTTTTGCATAAGCAGACGTTAATTTATTCTTGATGGATCGAACGGGATGCCCGACAACTTGAGCTGAGACTACCGTATCAATGTCTTTGGCCTTGAGGATTTTATCTTTAAAATTTTGATGCGCATTTGATTCTTTTGCGACAACAAATCTTGTTCCAACTTGCACCGCTTCAGCACCAAGCATGAAGGCTGCAGCTGCGCCAGCACCATCGGCAATACCACCTGCAGCAATAACAGGAATTGAAATGGCATCAACGACTTGGCGAACCAAAGTCATTGTTGTCAATTTCCCGATATGTCCACCAGCTTCCATACCTTCCGTGATGACAGCATCGACGCCTAATTTTTCCATTCGCTTTGCTAGCGCTACACTAGGTACAACTGGAATAACCTGGATTCCTGCAGCATGTAGACGTTCCATGTATTTCCCAGGATTTCCCGCACCAGTTGTTACTACTTTAACACCTTCTTCAATCACAAGATCTACAATATCATCTGCAAAGGGTGATAAAAGCATAATGTTAACTCCAAAAGGGTTAGTTGTGATTGATTTTACTTTATCAATGTTTGCTTTAACAACTTCCTTTGGGGCATTTCCGCCTCCAATAATACCTAATCCTCCAGCGTTTGATACAGCTCCCGCTAGGTCGCCGTCAGCAACCCAAGCCATTCCTCCTTGGAATATTGGATACTTAATATTTAATAATTTCGTAATTCGTGTTTTCATTACTTTAACCTACTTTATCCAAGAAAAATAGTTTGATTATCAAACTATTATAAAAAAAGAAAGAGTGAGTTAGGTCCATAAAAGGGGCTAATCTCACCCACATATTAAGAATTATTCAGAACTAGTTACTGACTAGTTGAATTTGTCTTAACAGTATTTTATTATTTAGTTTTTGCTTCTACATAAGCAACTAAATCACCAACTGTATTTAAGCCTTCTTCAGTTTCAATTTGGATATCAAATGCATCTTCAATTTCTGAGATAACTTGGAAAACATCTAGCGAGTCAGCATCTAACTCATCAAAAGTTGTTTCCATTTTTACTTCTTCTACTTCTTTTCCTAATTCTTCAACGATGATTTCTTGTACTTTTTCAAATACTGCCATTTTATTTCTCCTTAAGTAATGTATATGTTTTTATAAATGTGCGAGGCACATGATATAACTAGATTTTAACAATTAGACTTCCCCATGTCAAACCACCACCAAAACCGGCTATTAGGATTGTTTGGCTACCATCTAATCTAATTTTCCCATTTTCAACTGACTCTGATAACAAGATAGGAATACTTGCTGCACTTGTGTTTCCATAGGTCATCATATTCTCTAGAAATTTTTCTCGAGGTAATTTGACCTTTTGTGCCATTTTATCTAAAATACGTCTATTCGCTTGATGAAAGAAGACATAATCAATTGCATCTTTGTCAATTGCTGTGCTATCAATCAAATCAGAGACACTTTTTGAAACGTCTCTAATTGCAAAGTCAAATATCGTACGTCCATCCATTGTTAAATAGGGATTGGATGAAATAGTATCAGAGAAAGGGGATACAAGTGGACTTAGTCCAGACTGTAAACTCTGTCCTCGTGACCCATCTGTATGTAGTGATTCAGCCAGAAATTGTTTTCCCTGACTACTTTCAAGCAATACACCTCCAGCACCATCCCCAAACAGTACTGCAGTTGTTCGATCTGACCAATCAAGTGTTTTTGATAAAACTTCTGCCCCTATGACAATACCTCTTTGGTATAGCCCTGAAGCAATCAACTTTTCTCCCATCGCTAAGGCATAAACGAAACCACTACAAGCTGCAGATAAATCAAAAGCAAAGGCCTGTTTAGCATTAATTTTTGCTTGGACAAGCGCTGCTGTTGATGGCATCATGGAATCGGGAGTAATAGTTGCCACGATAATAAAATCAAGCTGATCTGCCCTTAATTCTGCCACTTGTAATAATTTCAGCGCAACATGGCTTGCTAGATCACTTGTATTTTCATTTCGGCTAATGTACCTAGATTCGATTCCTGTTCGAGATTGAATCCATTCGTGACTCGTATCAAGAAATTGAGTCAGTTTATCATTTTCAATTTTTTGGTTAGGAACATAATGTGCTACTTGACTGATTTTTGCAAAAGGCATTAAATCAAGTCCTCCAAGAATTGATGTAAATTTTTCAGACCTTTTAACAGCGATTCCATACTCTCTTCATCCATACCCTCAGTCACCTGACCAACCATATTTTTATGAAATTTTGCATGCAACCTGTCAAGCAGTCTTCCTCGTTTTGTGAGGGATAAGTAAACGACACGGCGATCATTTACGGAGCGAGTCCGAGTAATATACCCTTTTGCTTCAAGTTTATTCAAGCTAGTTGTCACTGTACCTAGAGTAACCATAAGTTCCCGAGCTACATCACTTGGTGTGACATTGTCATATTTTCCGATAATATCAATGGTATGCATTTCTTTAAGTGAAACATCCTTAAATTGACTAGTCTTTAAACTAATTTCCTCAATTACTAAGATCCTATTAAAGACATCCACTAAATAATCATTGATTTTATTGTATTCCAATTCTACACCTCCTTACTGATAAACTTTGACTCTCAAATTATATCAAACGTCAAAGTTTTATGCAAGATGAGAACTTCTTATTTCCCCTTGAAGCTTGGTCTTCTTTTTTCTGCGTAAGCCATAACGCCTTCTTTAAAATCTTCTTTAAAAGCAAGCTCTTTTTGATAGTGTAATTCTTGTTTTGCGTAATTTTCCCAATCTGAAAAATTACTTTCCCAAATCAACTGTTTCATTGCGCCATAAGAGTTAGACGAACCTCTTCTCAAACGTTTTAACAATTGTTCAAGTGTTTTTTCCAATTTCTCAGGATTAGGAGCTTTGTAAACAAAACCATAATTAAAAGCTTGCTCTGCCGTAACACCATCTCCAGTCATTACCAGATGCGTCGCTTTATTAATACCAACAGCTCGTGTTAGCAGATATAGGCCACCAGCATCCGGAGCTAAGGCAACATTTACGAAAGCTTGAACAAATTTACTGTTGGTACTTGCAATACAAAAATCAACAGCAAGGGCTATGTTGAAAGCAGCTCCTGCAACCGCACCGTCCGCACATAAAATAACTGGTTTAGGTAATTGTTTTATCTCAAATGTAATATCTTGGACAAGTTCAGCAATTTTAACTAATGAATCAACAGCATCTTCTTCTACAGCTTTCTGCATTTGGACTAAGTCGCCACCGACAGAAAAAATTTTCCCATTGGCTTTGATGACTAAGAACCGAATATCACTATTTCCTTTTACACTCGCTAAAACATCTAAGATTTCTTGACACATTGGTATATTAAAACCATTAGCCACTTGAACACGATTAAATGTCAAAACTGCTGTATCATCTACTGTCTCAAAAAGAATATGTTGATATGTCATAACCACTCACTTTCTATCACCAGTAATATTTGAGATTCAAATAATTTGATAGTCAAACTATTTTAAAAACATTTTACACCACTTATTGAAATCTTGCAAGAAAAAAATAAATTTTTTTAGCGACTGAAAAAATTGTTATAAAAATAAGGTCTTTAAAAGTCAATTTTCAAGAAAAGAAAAAAGTGAGGACAATCAATTTTGTCCCCACTTTGAAGAGAATAAGTTCTCAATTACGATTAAATTTCGTCAAAAGCGTCTTTCATTTTATCCAAAAAACCTTTTTTCTTTGGTTTTGAAATACTTTCACCACTCGCTAGGGCAAATGCTTCCAAAGCTTCTTTTTGTTGATCATTTAATTTTGTTGGTGTTACAACATTAACGGTAACGTGTTGATCGCCTTGACCTGCTCCACGTAGTTTTGGAGCTCCTTTGCCTTTTAGTCTGAATACTTTCCCTGTTTGTGTTCCTGCCGGAATAGACATTTCTACCTCGCCATGCACTGTTGGAATATCAACACTTGCACCCAAAGCCGCTTGGACAAAACTAATATCCATTGTGTAATAGATTGTAGAGCCATTTCGTTCAAACTGCTTGCTTGGCAATACATTCAAAATAACAAAGAGATCGCCATAAGGACCACCATTTGTACCTGCTTCACCTTGCCCTTGAAGTCGGATTTGTTGACCTGTTTCAACCCCAGCAGGGATTTTAACAGATACTTTGTGTGTTTCTTTTTCATGACCACTTCCATGACAAGTATGACACGGTTCTTTGATTTCTTTACCTGTTCCGTAGCAGACATCACAAGTCACTTGACGACGCATCATGCCGAGTGGTGTTTGGGTATCAACATTGATCACGCCTGCACCATGGCATCGACCACAGGTTACAGGACTTGTACCTGGTTTGGCACCAGAACCATTACATGTTGAACAGCTTGATTCACGGTTATAAGTAACCTCTTTTTCAGTACCAAAAACAGCTTCTTCGAAACTTAAATTGACGCGATATTGTAAGTCATCACCCTGACGAGGAGCATTCGGATTACGCATGCCACCGCCACCGCCGAAAAAGCTTGAGAAGATGTCTTCAAAGCCACCAAAGCCAGCCCCATCAAATCCACCACCGAAGCCACCTTGTCCACCTGCCGCACCATATTGATCATAGGCAGCACGTTTTTGTGAATCACTTAAGGTTTCATATGCTTCTTGAACATCTTTGTATTTTTGTTCAGCGCCAGCTTCCTTATTAATATCTGGATGGTATTTTTTAGACAGTTTACGGTATGCTTTTTTTATCTCGTCTGAAGCTGCGTCTTTGGTTACCCCTAGACGTTCATAAAATTCAGTATTATTCATATATTTTAAATAGTAAGCCATTAAACGACTCAAAGAAAATTAAGGCCATCCAGTTAAGATAGAACACTATCCAGGAGATATTTTTCTTTTTCATCGGGTCTTAAGCATAGCAGTTCTACTTATATTTTACTAAGTAGAATTCTCGCCCTAACAACTTAATTCAATTCCTCTCTACGTATTAGACTAATTACTTCACTGTTACAAAACAATTGACTGTCTTTTTATTATGATTGACAAGAAATCTCATTATGATAGAAAGATTTCTTTTTATTACTTATAGATAGCCAAAACAGACGGGGCGAGGCGCCCCGCCTTTTTGGAATGCTACTTTAGTAGAAGTGGAGACTATTTTGTTGCCACTCAGAAACCCCCATTCACTTCCTGTTTCTAAGCTCGTGGGATAAAACAGTCCACTGAGTTGCCTCTCGCTTTTTGTTTCTAAGCTCGTGGGATAAAACAGTCCACAGGACTGTTTTATTTCTCCGTGAATTCTCCATCTACAACATCGTCACCAGCTGATGCCTTATCTGCTGATTGAGCACCTTCAGCGCCTTGTGTTGCTTGTTGTGCTGCAGCAGCTTGTTCATACATTTTAACTGCTAACGCTTGAGCTTTTTCATTCAATGCTTCAAGTTTAGCTTTCATGTCTTCAAGATTACCAGATTCTTGAGCAGCCTTTAAGTCATCAAGTGCTGATTGAGCAGCATCATGTTCTGTATCGAAGCCTTTGCCTTCTGTTTCTTTAATTGTTTTTTCAGTTGCGAAGATAGCTTGGTCAACTTCGTTCTTAAGGTCAACTTCTTCTTTACGTTTTGCATCTGCTTCTGCATTTGCTTCTGCATCTTTCATCATACGATCGATTTCATCTTCACTTAAACCATCATTTGATTTAATAACGATATGTTGTTCTTTTTGAGTACCAAGGTCTTTAGCTTTAACAGAAACAATACCATTTTTGTCAATATCAAAAGTTACTTCAATTTGAGGGATTCCACGAGGTGCAGCTGGAATATCAGTCAATTGGAAACGACCAAGAGTTTTGTTATCTGCTGCCATTGGGCGTTCACCCTGAAGCACATGGATATCAACAGCTGGTTGATTATCTGCTGCTGTTGAGAAAACTTGTGATTTTGATGTAGGGATTGTTGTATTACGGTCGATTAATTTAGTGAATACACCACCCATAGTCTCAATACCAAGTGATAATGGCGTTACGTCTAAAAGAACAACATCTTTAACATCACCAGTGATAACACCACCTTGAATTGCAGCACCCATTGCTACAACTTCATCTGGGTTAACTGATTTATTTGGTTCTTTACCAGTTTCAGATTTAACAGCTTCAACAACAGCTGGGATACGAGTCGATCCACCAACTAAGATAACTTCATCAATTTCTGATAATGAAAGACCTGCATCTGACAATGCGCGACGAACTGGTGTTTTAGTACGTTCTACTAAGTCACGAGTAAGATCATCAAACTTCGCACGAGATAGGCTCATTTCTAAGTGAAGTGGGCCAGCGCTGCCAGCAGTAATAAACGGTAAGCTGATTTGTGTTTGAGTAACACCTGAAAGATCTTTTTTAGCTTTTTCAGCAGCATCTTTCAAACGTTGCAATGCCATTTTATCTTGTGACAAATCAATGCCATTTTCTTTTTTGAATTCTTCAACTAAGAAATCAATAATTTTTTGGTCAAAGTCATCCCCACCAAGTTTGTTATCACCTGCAGTAGCAAGTACATCAAAGACACCATCACCTAATTCAAGAATTGATACGTCAAACGTACCCCCACCAAGGTCAAATACCAAGATTTTTTCTTCTTTATCAGTTTTATCCATACCATAAGCTAAAGCTGCTGCTGTAGGTTCATTGACAATACGTTCAACTTCTAAACCAGCAATTTTCCCAGCATCTTTAGTTGCTTGACGTTGGGCATCGTTAAAGTAAGCAGGTACAGTGATAACGGCTTTTTCTACCTTTTCACCAAGATAGTCTTCAGCATAACCTTTAAGGTATTGAAGAATCATTGCTGAAATTTCTTGTGGAGTGTATTCTTTACCATTAGCAGAAACTTTTTCAGAAGTACCCATTTTAGATTTAATAGAGATTACTGTTTCTGGGTTAGTTACTGCTTGACGTTTTGCAGCATCACCAACGATGATTTCACCATTTTTGAATGATACTACTGAAGGAGTTGTACGATTTCCTTCTGGGTTAGCAATAATTTTTGATTCCGTTCCTTCGAGAACTGCTACAGCTGAGTTAGTTGTACCTAAGTCAATACCAATAATTTTAGACATAATATAAGATACCAAGAACGTTGAAATAGTCCAGTGGACTATTTCAATCTGGAGATAAGAAAAGCGAAGCTTTTGACATCAACGATTGAACACGTTCAATTCCTTTCAAATTTTAAAGTTCGTTTATTAATTTATTTAGAGTCTAGTTTAACGACTTGGCGGTCGAAATAATAATTTAGATTTAATTTAGTTGAACACGGGCTAAAATCTTAGTGAAAAAGATAAATCGTTTCGAAATTCAGAATTGTCTACCGATTTCCTATTTTCATACAGATTTCTAACGCCCTTTGTATCCTAGTTAGTTGTAAACCACTACCATGGCCGGTCTTAACAAGCGTTCATGAAGTTTGTAGCCTTTTTGGAAGACTTGTGCAATTGAATCAGCTGGGTGTTCATCATCAGCTGGCATCGTTTGAATAGCCATATGTAGGTTGTGATCAAATGTTTCAACAGCAACTTCTTCAATCCCCTCTTCTTTAAGAGCTTGAAGTAAACTTTCTTGAACCATTTCTAAACCTTTTTTAACATCATCTGTTAAGCCTTCAACAGCTAAAGCACGTTCTAAGTTATCTAAACTTGGCAAGATTTTTTTAGCTAAATCCTGTGAACGATATCGTTGAATCGTTTGACGCTCTTCAGTAGCACGGCGTTGGATATTTTGCATTTCAGCATGTGCACGAAGATACTTATTCTCAAATTCTTCAGACCGTTCCATAGCTAAGTCAAGCTCGCTTTTTTCAGGAACTTTTTCTTCTGCAACATCTTCAACTGACTCATCAGATGCAACAACTTCCTCAGTCACTTGATCTAAGTCTTCATTGATTTCTTCTTGTTTGACATCATCATTTTTGTGTTTCGACAAGTCACATACCTCTTTTCATTTTTCTATTAAAATTCATTTACTTCATAGTGGTTACTATTGAGATAACGATAGTAATCTCGCAACTTCATGGCTAAGATACGACCAACGACATTGATTAAGCTAACATTGCGTCGATAATTCATGTCAATTGGACCAATCAAACTCAGTAAGCCAAACCCTCTATAAGGAATTAAGAATTTGTAAGTTAGTAAACTTAAATCAGATAAGGCCGGCTCACAACTATCAGCAACTTGAACCGTTGCCATTTCATTTTCCGCCATCCCTTGCCTAATTGACAGTGCCAAAGCTTGCTCACTACTGTTGATAAGTTTCAATCCCTGCGTATTCTAAAGCATTGACCTTTCCTGAAACAAAAATAGTTTCCCGAAAAAGACTACTGAAAATATAATCAAACAAGTCTGAAACATTATCCGTAATCGCGAAATATTTCTGTAGAACTTGAGGAATCTCTGTCCTTAACTTGTAGTGAACATCCAACAATTCCCTACCTGTCAACCTTTCATCCACAATCTCTTTGAGTTTGAACAAATCACGTGCCAAGAAATTTTTAGGAATGGCAAATTGAACAGTCAAGGGCTTTGAATCATCTAAGTTTAAAACAGCCAAAGCATCATGCGTCGATAGTTGAACGATATCAAAGCCCGTCAACTTTTGCCTTGCTGGCTCAACATCAAGAATGGCTACGCTGTAACCTGTAATATCAGCTAAAACTTGACTGGCTTTTTTTAAGATATCCTCTAAATTGAAAGCTTCGAAATCAAAAGCTTTAACCATTTGATAAACATCACGTTCATCAATGCTATCAAGACTCAAAGAATGCTCTACAAAATATTTAAAGCCGGCTGGACTTGGCATGCGTCCGCTAGAAGTATGAGCTTTTTCAAGTAGCCCCATTTTTTCCAGTTTAGCCATCTCGTTTCGAATAGTTGCACTACTTGATTCGATACTGGCTTGGAGAGCCTTAGACCCAACAGGTTCATGTGTTTGAGTAAAGAGGTCAACAATTAAATTTAAAATGTCATTTTGACGTTCTGTTATCATTAACACTCCCCCTTTTTACTTTAGCACTCTACCAGTTAGACTGCTAACTTATATTTCCATTATACTCCTAAAAAGAACCTTGTCAAGAGAAAAGCATAAAAAATTAGCACTCTTTTTTTAGAGTGCTAATGACTTAATCATATTGCGTTAAATTCTTATCTTCAATGACTTTTATAAGCTTTGTCGGATAATTTTTATCATAAGAATAGATATATTTCCCTAGTGACTCTGCTGGTGCCTTATAGCCTTCTTGCGTAGCTAACTGATGATACAATTGTTTATCCCAAATTGTACCTTGTCGAAGACAAGCAAAATAATCAGCAATAGAGGCTTCCCAATTTGGATAAGAGCTAAATTTTAATCTTGTATTATTTGGATTAGTTAAGATAGGCTTTGTTGACTCTAAAATAACATAGTTATCACCCGGTTTTGCAAGCATGGAAAATAAATTATGATACTTGGCCGCCAAAATACTTTGCCCATTTTGACTATCTATTACAATTTGACCAATCACAATAGAGGTCTAATGCCGTATATTTTCGCATAAGGTTTCACCCTCTTTGCAATGTCATCAATAAAACCTTTTTCAGAATAAGGAACAGTGACTAGCTGACTAGCATTTGGTGTTTTAGCATGTAACAACAAGGGTGTGACGATTGCAAAAACAAAGAAAAATAACAGGAGTAAAAATGTATTTAATGTTAATCGCGATCTCATTGATTCTCCTTTAGTAAGGCAATATATTCTTCTAGCGTCAGCTTATGCTCAGACATGTACTTAGCGGAAGCTTTTCCCACATAACGATAGTGCCAATCTTCATACCCAACTCCAGTAATCTTTTCCTTGTCTTCAGGGAATCGTAAGACAAAACCATAATCAGCAGCTAGTGCAACAATTTGTTTGACCGTTTCAACATGGCTCTGATTCAAGTAGTTAGAGGTTCCCATGTCCATCGCTAAGCCAGTCACATGTTCACTAGCCCCTGCTGGTTGGGAATAGGTTTGAACTAATTTTTCAGCTTCAGCATCCGTCAAACTAGGATTATTGGCCTTTTCCTGATCAATATAAGACTGAAACAGTTGGGCTTGCGTCTCTACACTACGGTAACCCGAGATGAGATGTTCTTCGGGGTCAATGGCTTGCGCAGCTGCTAAAAATCCTGCTGCAGCGTCAACAATACGAGCATCTAGTTGGATCCCATTTAAGTCAGCTAAAGTTGGATTCAATTCTTGTGTAGGATGATCTCTATTTACCAAAATGAGTTCCCAATCTTTTGTTGATACCTTAGGTAGCCCAGTAATTTTCTTTTTGGTTGTTGTATGTTTTTTATCCTTGGTTAAATTAACTTTATCTTGCCTGACTGTCTGACTTGGATTATCCTCTCGGATAAGCACATAAAGTCCAAAGAAAAAGACGAAAACAACCAAAACTTTTCCTAAAAAAATAATAATTTTTCTATTTTTCATGACATTCTTCTTCAATCATTTGGCGACCACGTAGACGGTAGGACATATCACCAACGGTTTCAATAGTGAATTTACCATCTTCGAAGTCAACTACTGTAATACTTCCATTATCAATGTATTGTTTTTTACGACTTGGATCAATTAACCACATGAAAGTCCCAATAGTCATTCCGTGACTCACAACAATGGCATTACCTCCACCACTATTTTGAATAGATAAAGCGATAGCTTCAAAACCATCATAAATCCGTTTACGCAATATTTCCCAAGCTCTGCCCAATTAGCAGTATCTACTTCAACAATACTTTGTGCCAATTCAGAATAAGGAACTTCTGACATATTTTCTTTACCTTCAAAGGCTTTTGTTCTAGGAAGGACACCTAAAAATAACTCCGAGTCATAGGCGCCATCTAAACTACCAAAGCACCATTCACGGATTCGTTTATCTCTAGTATAAGGTAGGAACTCATTTTCTGACTCACGTAAAACAATTTCCATGGTTTGCATGGTTCTGCCAGAGTCACTTGAAAATGCTGCTTGAAAAGGGATTGCGGCATCCTTTAAACCTAATCCTAATTCTCTGATGCCCTCTTCACCTTTTTTAGTTAAGGGTGTATCACTCCAACCTTGGGCACGACCTATTGTATTAAACATTGTTTTCCCGTGACGCGCAATATATAATCTTGTCTTTGTCATAGTAACCTCCAGATTCTCTTTAATATTATAGCATTAAATAGCTTTCAGCCAATCTTAGACAATTAATCGATGGGCATTAAAAACCAAGAGGCTGACAAAAACACCTGCTAAAAAGCAAGTGTTTCTTCTTAATTCTTAAAGCTATGGATTGGCGCAGGGATTTGTCCACCACGCGCAATAAAGTCTGCTGATGAGTTTTTATTGACTGATATGACTGGTGCAGTTCCAAGTAAGCCACCAAATTCAATCATTTGGCCAACTTTACCTTTTGGAATAATCCTAACTGCTGTTGTTTTTTGATTAATGACACCAATAGCTGCTTCATCAGCAATCATGGCAGCAATGGTTTCATATGGGGTATCGTCAGGAATAGCAATCATATCCAGACCTACTGAACAAATCGCCGTCATGGCTTCTAATTTTTCTAGGTTCAGAGATCCATTCTGAACAGCCGCAATCATCCCCTCATCCTCTGAGACTGGTATGAAGGCACCTGACAGTCCTCCAACTTGGTTGCAGGCCATTACGCCACCTTTTTTCACAGCGTCATTTAAGAGGGCTAGCGCAGCAGTTGTCCCATGAGTCCCTACCATTTCAAGACCCATCTCTTCGAGCACGCGCGCCACAGAGTCACCAACAGCCGGAGTCGGAGCTAAGGACAAATCAACAATCCCGAACTTAACGCCTAGACGCTCACTAGCCATTTGCCCAACCAATTGACCAATCCGAGTAATTTTGAAAGCCGTCTTCTTAACGGTTTCAGCGAGAACGTCAAAGCTTTCGCCTCTCACTTTTTCAAGAGCACGTTTGACAACGCCAGGACCAGAAACGCCAACGTTAATCACTACGTCAGCCTCTCCAACCCCGTGGAATGCGCCAGCCATAAATGGATTATCCTCCACAGCATTGGCAAAAACCACCAGTTTTGCAGCACCTAAATCTGATAATTGAGCAGTTTCTTTAATGATACGGCCCATATCAGCTACCGCAGTCATGTTAATCCCTGACTTAGTTGACCCAATGTTTACGGATGAACAAACTTTTTGAGTCTCAGCTAGTGCTTTAGGAATAGAATTAATTAAAATCTCATCACCCTTTTGGTAGCCCTTTTGAACGAGTGCCGAAAAGCCACCAATAAAGTCCACCCCAATTTCATGCGCAGCTTTGTCTAAAGCCTTAGCAAGAGGTAGATAGTCTGTTGCATCAGTTGCTGCGCCAATCAAAGCAATTGGTGTGACCGACACACGTTTATTAACAATGGGAATACCCAATTCAGCAGCAATCTCATCACCAACAGCAACTAGGTTAGCAGCTTTTGTCACTACTTTTTGATAGATTTTTTCAGCCGAACGATCAATATCAGAGTCAATACAATCAAGAAGGGAAATTCCCATTGTGATGGTTCTGATATCAAAGTGTTGTTCTTCAATCATATCAATTGTTTCTTTAACTTGTTTGATATCCATTTAGAGGCTCCTTATAAGTTATGCATAGCATCAAAAATAGCCGTACTTTGGATATTAATCTTCACTTGTAAGCTATCACCGTAATCTTTAAAAGCTTGACGTAAGACCGTAAAGTCTTGCTTATCTGGACTCGAAACCAAGGCCATCATGGTAAAATAATCATCTAGGACAGTTTGCGAAATATCATCAATATTTAAACCAAGTTCAGCAATCTTACCAGAAACACCAGCAACAATCCCTTTGCTGTCTTTACCAACCACTGTAATAATAGCTTTCATTCGAAGCACCTCCTAATATTTGTTAAATTTTACCATAAAAATACGAACAATTCCAGAACACCCTTGCTATTTCGTTAATTCATTTCAGAAAGATGACAACTACAACATTTAAGATAAAAATTGTCACTCAATTGACACCAAAAAACCATACTGATTATCTATAATAGGCATAGCAACCAATAAAAGAGATAAGACAATTTTATGTTGCTTGTAAAGAACACACTATTAGAAATGTTGATTTAACAAGGTTTCTAGGTGTGTTTTTTTGTTGAAAATAATATTTATAAAAAATAGTTTATTCAATTGATAACGGTTACAAAGATGCTATAATTCCTCTTATATTAATAAAAAGGTGGTATATAGCTATAGCTATTGAGATAAAAAATGATACTTTTACAAAATTAGGTGCCTCTGAGAAGTTCGAACATAAGATATTGGTTAAGTTTAAGGATAAATCTGAATCAATTAAAAATTACCCAGAAATTAATGCTTTATCTAATTGGACTTATCAAGATAGTTTAAGTGGTTACGTTGGGAAAACAAAAATGAACCTTTCTCAAATCCAACAACAATTTAAAGAAATCTATAATCTTGATAAAAAAGCGGTAGCCGTCCAAAAAATCGGTGGAACATGGGCTAGCATGATATAGCAAAGTCACCTTCTAGATGGCTTTTGTTTCTTTTTGTGATCAATTATTAAATATAAAATCTTTTCACACTTTTGATTGTACTATTGTATCTTTTTCACTACTGAGGTATCATTTAGGTATCAAAATAATCTAAGGTATTACTTTGGAAACTCAGTTCAAAGTGTTATAACTATTGTTTCTACCCAACTTTGGCTTGCACTTTGTGAATACCTTAAAGAGGATTGTAATAGAAAGAGGGCTCGGAATGAAAAAAATAAATGATATTAAATTTATTAGGCTAATCAAAATTGTCCAAATTTTCCTTTTTCTCTTAGGAAATATTCTGTTAAGCAAAGGATTTTCAACTTATTTTAGTTATGGGATTTTAATAGTCATATTAATTTTAGCCATTCCCATTCCAAAGCAGTATAAGTGGGGCTTTACTGCTGAAAAAACGACATTTTTAAGGAATAATAATGCTGTTATCGAAACTGCAATGTTATTGATTATTATCATCAGTTTAGCATTTTTGATTGGAACTTTTATTTGATTTATCCCCTACTCCACCACCCTAATAAATTGATGCTTTTGCCGATGAGTCTGATTTTTTTGTCGATGTTTCCCGTTAGGGAGCGGATATAGTCTGCTTCAGTGACTTCATGGTAGTGATGAATTAGTCCTGAGACATACTCGACTTCTAGGGCATTGTCTTCCCACCCAATTGATTTGACCAGACGTGCTGTTACAGTTTGTCTTTTCATTCTATACGATGCTTTCTAGTAGATTATTCTTGTCATGTATTTCATCAAATAGCATTTTTCATGCAAAAACCGTTGATCGCCCAACGGTTTTTATTTTTTTCCAAACAACATCGAAACTAGGGCAATCACAATAGCCGCACCCAAAATTGATGGGAGCAAGGCCATCCCAGCCAAATGTGGTCCCCAATTGCCAAATAAACTTTGGCCAACTGATGACCCAATTAGACCAGCTGCAATATTAGTGATGCAACCCATTGAATCACTTTTTTCAGTTATTTTTCCAGCTATCATCCCGATGATAGCACCGACAATTATCGACCCAATCATAATAGTCTCCTTTTTAGTTTTACCCATTATATCATAGTTTGCTTCAAAGTAAGCTTTCAAGCTCAGCGCAAATCTTGAAAGTTCTTCTGACGCCTCAACAGGATAATATCTCTAAGTGAAATCAGTAGCACAGCCATCATAATAAAAAGCATACCAAGGAGATCTATGGGATAAAAAATTTCCGAAAGGAGAAGAACAGCAAAGAGTACCGAAGCAATAGGCTCAACAGCTGCTAATAAACTTCCCTTGACAGGCCCTACGAGACTTGCCCCTTTTAAAAAGAAAGTATAGGCAAAAATTGTGCCGACGATAATTAGCCCAAAAAGTGCAATGCTGTTGCCAACCGTCAACTCCAAATGGTAACGCCATGGTCGAACAATGACTGTAAAAATTGAACCCGAGAAAATCATAGCCAGACCAATAACAACCAAACTCCCCCAAGTTTCAATCAACCGTGCAGGCATCATCACATAAAGGGTAGCTGTTACAGCTGAAATCAAGCCCCATATAAGCCCTTTGGGAGTAATCGCTAAGCTGCCCAACTGTCCATGAGTGGCAATGATAGCAGTTCCAAAAATCGCAAAAAAGATAGAAAGACCTTCTGCTACACTTGGTTTACGTTTTTCATTTAAGGCAACTACTGTCATAACGAGGACAGGGGATAAGTATTGCAAGACAGTCGCCGTTCCGGCATTTGTGTGTTTAATGGCATTCATATAGGAATACTGATTCATTAACAACCCAATGATACTAAACATCAAAATATTGATTAGAATCTGTTTGTGTGATAAGACATGGAGGAGCTTTTCTCTTTGTGTCATAAACGCCATACCACAAAGAACCATTCCAGAAATCATCAGACGAAGCGAGGTAAGTAAATTCACTTCTACCCCATGTGACATCAAATATTGACCTGAAACACCTGACAAGCCCCAAGCAAGACCTGCCATCAACACCATTAATGACCCTTTATTCTTCACAATAACCACCATTCTAACTTATTTGTTCTAACTATTGTATCATAGAAAAAGTATGCTTGCAGAATCAAATTTTTGAGAAAAGTAAAAGAGAGCCAAGCCCTCTTTTTGATTAATCTAATAATTTTTGCAGTTCTTGTGCTAATAATTGTTGAGCAACTTGTGGGTTTGCTTGGCCTTTTGTAGCTTTCATAAGGAAACCTGTAAAAGCTTTATCAGCATTACGTTTGCCTGATTTAAAGTCAGCCACGGCTGCTTCATGATCAGCAAAGACTTGATGAATAATTGGAATCAAGACTTCAGGATCTGAAATTTGAACCAAACCAGCTTTTTCAACGTATTCACGCGCAGAACCACCATTTTTTGCTAAGTGAACAAAAACTTTCTTAGCAATTTTTGATGAAATGGTACCATCAGCAATAATAGCAATCATTTCAACTAAGTTTTCTGGTGTCAATTCAATTTGACTAATTGTTTTGCCTTCAGCATTTAGGAACTGAGCTACTTCACCTTGCAACCAGTTGGAAACTTGTTTAGCATCTCCACCAATAGCAACCGCAGCTTCAAAGAAATCTGATAAATCTTTGGTTGCTGTTAACTGACTAGCATCATAATCTGATAAGCCAAGTTGGCTGACATATTTGTCACGACGTTCTGCAGGGAATTGTGGTAATTGATCACGCATTTCCTCAATCCAAGCCTGATCAATTTCATACAATGGTAGGTCAGGTTCTGGGAAGTAACGGTAATCTGCTGCACCTTCTTTGACACGCATTAAGATAGTCCCTTTATTGGCTTCATCATAGCGACGTGTTTCTTGACGGATAATGCCACCAGAACGAAGAATCTTAGCTTGGCGTTCAACCTCATGCTCTAAACCTTTACGAACATTAGAGAATGAGTTCAAGTTTTTCAATTCCGTTTTAGTACCAAATTTTTCTTGTCCATAAGGACGAAGCGAAATATTGGCATCCACGCGCATTGACCCTTCTTCCATCTTAACATCTGAAATACCCGTGTACTGGATAATTTCTTTAAGAGCTGTTAAGTAGGCATAAGCTTCCTCTGGAGAACGCATATCGGCTTCAGATACGATTTCGATTAATGGGACACCCTGACGGTTTAAGTCAACATAGCTATAGCCATCAGTTCCGTGAGTGTTTTTACCAGCATCTTCCTCTAAGTGGGCACGTTCGATACGGATTTTCTTCTTAGTGCCATCTTCCAACTGCACTTCAATCCATCCATTGTAACCAATTGGCTCATCAAATTGAGAAATTTGGTAGGCTTTGGGATTATCAGGGTAGAAATAATTTTTGCGGTCAAAATGCATTTCTTGGTGGATATCCATATTGAGTGCCAGCGCAGCTTTGATCCCCGCATCAATGACACCCTTGTTAATGACTGGGAGGACCCCTGGGAATGACCAGTCAATAACATTGGTGTTTGCATTAGCTTCTTGCCCAAAATGGGCAGATGAAGGTGAGAAAATTTTTGAATTTGTATTTAATTCAACATGGACTTCAAGACCAATGATAGTTTCAAAATTCATTACTTGTCACCTCCGAAAATACTTGGTCGTTTTGTATGGTAATCTGTTGCTGCTTCAAAGGCTGCAGCGGCTTGATAGACTGTCTCTTCGCTGTACTTAGGTCCAATCAATTGGATACCAACTGGTAAGCCATCAACAAATCCTGAAGGAATTGAGATACCTGGGATACCAGCTAAGTTGACTGGGATAGTTAAGAGGTCAGCAAGGTACATGGAAACTGGATCATGGTTAAGTGTATCCAATCCAAATGCAGGGCTTGGCGTTGTTGGGCCGATGATCAAGTCATAATTAGCAAATACTTTTTCAAAGTCTTGGATAATCAGTGTACGAACACGGCCTGCCTTTTTAAAGTAGGCATCATAGTAACCTGATGACAAGCTAAATGTTCCAAGCATGATTCGACGTTTAACTTCGTCACCAAAACCTTGACTACGAGTTTTGACATAAATGTCATCTAAGCTAGTTGCATCTTCGGCACGGTAGCCATAACGAATGCCATCAAAGCGTTGAAGATTTGATGATGCTTCTGATGAGGCGATAATATAGTAAACAGCTACGCCATATTTGCTATGTGGTAAGCTAACTTCTTCAACAGTCGCACCTAGTTCTTCGAACTGTTTGGCTGCTGCTAGAACATTTTCTTTGATTTCAGGGTCGATTCCTTCACCAAGGTATTCTTTTGGAAGGGCAATCTTCATGCCTTTAATGTCTTGTCCAATTTTAGAAGTGAAATCAGCAATTCTAACTGGTGCTGATGTTGAGTCTTTTTCATCTGGACTAGCTAAGACATTCATCAATTGGGCATTTTCTTTAACTGTTTTTGAAAATGAACCAATTTGGTCTAATGAACTACCGAAGGCAATCAAACCAAAACGAGAAATAGTTCCATAAGTTGGTTTCATACCAACTACACCATTAAAAGCTGCAGGTTGACGGATTGAACCACCTGTATCAGATCCAATAGATAGTGGTGCTTGACCTGAGGCAACTGAAGTTGCTGAACCACCTGATGAACCACCAGGAACTTTGGTTTGATCCCAAACATTTTTCGTTTTCTTGAAATAGGATGTTTCAGTAGAGCCACCCATGGCAAACTCATCCATATTTGCTTTCCCAATGATAATCATATCTTTTGCCTTAGCATTAGCAATAACTGTTGCATCAAAGACTGGTTCATAATTGTAAAGCATTTTTGAAGCTGCTGTTGTTAAGATATCTTTTGTTGAGATATTATCTTTAACAACCAAAGGAATTCCAGCCATCACATTTTCAGGATCAATGCCTTTTGCATCAAGGGCATCTGCGGCTGCAAGTGCTTGCTCTTCAGCAAGAGTAATAAAAGAACCAATTGCTTCTTCACGTTCTTTAATATCAGCAATTGTCGCTTCAATTAATTGTCTAACTGTTATTTCTTTCATGACAAGGAGCTCATGTAATTGGTCAACTGTATAGTGATTATATGACATTATGCATCTCCTCCGTCTTCTAAGATTGCTGGTACTTTGATAAAGTTATTTTCTTTTTCTGGAACATTTTTAAATAATAAGTCACGGTCAGTTCCTGCTTGGGCAATATCTTGACGCATCACATTTTTACGGTCTGCCATTGTTGTTGTGATGGCAACACCTTCTGTATCAACTTCATTTAACATTTCTACCATTCAACAATTTTTGTCAAAGTTGTGGCAAATTCACTTGTTTCTTGGTCTGTAAATGATAATTTTGATAGTGTCGCTACATGGCGAACTTCTTCTTCAGAAATTTTCATGTCTACTCCTTAGGTTTCAAATTGACATAGTCTAAGTTATTATAACACATTTCAACCCAATTTTTACAGCCGACCAACTGATTCTTTTAGGCTTTGCACTTACAAAAAACCTTAATTGATTACATATGTAATCAATTAAGGTTTGGCTTTATTTATCTACATGAAGGCTTGAGCCTTGGCCTTTAATCTTAGCTTGTGCGGCAGCTAATTTAGCAATAGGCACACGAAAAGGCGAACATGAAACATAGTTGAGACCTTGACGGTAGCAAAATTCGACTGTGTTTGGTTCTCCACCATGTTCTCCACAGATACCAAGTTTAAGCTCAGGTTTCACACCACGACCAAGTTCAACGGCCATGCCTAAGAGGCGACCAATCCCTTTTTGATCAAGTACTTCAAATGGATCTTTTTCAAAGATGTTTTTATCAACATATTCTCCGAGGAACTTGCCAGCATCATCACGAGAGAAACCGAAGCCCATTTGAGTAAGGTCATTAGTACCAAAGCTAAAGAAGTCAGCAACTTCTGCAATTTCATCAGCAGTGACACAAGCTCTTGGAATTTCAATCATTGTACCAATTGTATAATTCATTTGAATATTAGCAGCAGCTAGCTCTTCTTCAACAGTATCTTCAATAAGTTTTCTTAAAATCTTGAATTCTTCAACGATACTTACCAATGGAACCATAATCTCAGGACTAACTTTTACGCCTTCTTTATGTGCCTTGATAGCCCCTTGGGCAATTGCTCGCGCTTGCATGATGCACATTTCTGGATAGGTAATTGCAAGACGACAACCACGATGACCTAACATTGGGTTAAATTCTTCAAGTTCCTTGATCCGTTTTTGGAGATCTTTAGCTGACATCCTTAACTGGCTAGCAAGACTCTCAACAGATGCTTGATCATGTGGCAAGAATTCATGAAGCGGTGGGTCCAAAAGACGAATAGTACAAGATTTGCCATTAAGCACCCTGAAGAGTTGATAGAAGTCATCTCTTTGGTGAGGAAGTAGCTTATCAAGTGCTTTAACACGATCATCCACATTGTCAGCAACAATCATTTCACGAACGAGTGGGATACGTTCATCATCAAAGAACATATGTTCTGTACGGCATAAGCCAATACCTTCTGCACCAAATTCCAAGGCTTTTTTTGCATCACGAGGTGTATCAGCATTACATCTAACCATTATGTCACGTTCTTCATTAACCCATTCCATGAAAGTTAGGTAGTCTTGATCAAGAGCTGTTGAAGCCATTGGTACTTGATTAAGGTATACTGATCCTGTTCCACCATCGATTGATAAAAAGTCGCCTTCTTTGATAACTAATGGTCCACATGTTAAAACTTTTTCTTCTTCGTCAACCATTAATTGGCTACATCCAGCCACACATGGTTTACCCATACCACGGGCAACAACTGCGGCATGTGACGTCATTCCACCACGCGCAGTAATGATACCTTTGGCACTAACCATTCCTTCAATGTCTTCAGGAGATGTCTCTTGTCTTACGAGAAGAACTGTTTTACCTGCATTGGCTTCACGTACCGCGTCATCGGCGTGGAAGTAAATTTGACCACAAGCTGCACCTGGTGATGCAGGAAGTCCTTTGACAAGAAGCTCGGCATTTTCTAAATCTTTTGGATCAAATGACGGGTGTAATATTTGTTCTAACTGACGAGGTTCAATACGAAGAATCGCTTCTTCTTTTGTGATTAAACCTTCATTAACTTGGTCTACTGCAATCTTAATAGCAGCTTTAGCTGTCCGTTTACCATTACGTGTTTGGAGCATAAATAAACGTCCTTTTTCAATGGTAAACTCAACATCCTGCATATCTTTATAATGTTTTTCAAGGATGTTTGTAATTTCAACAAATTGATCATAAATCTTAAGCATATCTTCTTTAAGACGATCGATGCTTTGAGGTGTGCGAATACCTGCAACCACATCTTCGCCTTGAGCATTAATTAAGTATTCACCGAAAAGATGTTTTTCTCCAGTTGATGGATTACGAGTGAAAGCAACCCCTGTTCCGCTGTTATCACCCATATTTCCATAAACCATTGATTGAATATTAACTGCTGTGCCAAGCGTATGTGAAATATCGTTTAGTCGACGATAAACTTGAGCTCTTGGATTATTCCAAGATTTGAAAACTGCTTCAATAGCTAGCATCAACTGTTCTTTTGGTTCCTGTGGAAAAGCAGTTCCAGTTTCAGATTGATAAATATTTTTGAATGCGGTTACAATTTTTTGTAAGTCTTCACTTGTTAAATCTGTATCATCTTGATAGCCATTTTCTGCTTTGACTTTATCTAGAACAGATTCAAATTTGTATTTTGGAATACCAATAGCTACATCTGCAAACATTTGGATAAAACGACGGTAGCTATCATAAGCAAAGCGTTCATTTTTCGTTGCTGAAATTAGTCCAAGGACACTGGTATCATTTAAACCAAGGTTTAAAATGGTATCCATCATACCTGGCATTGAAAAGACTGCACCAGAACGAACAGATACTAAAAGTGGATCTTGATCACTTCCTAATTTTTTTTCTTGTTCAACTTCTAATTCTTCCAAAGCGGAATCAATTTGATCTAATACGATGTCGCGAATTTGACTATCATTATCATAATAGTCATTACAAGCTTCAGTTGTAATGGTAAATCCTTGAGGAACAGGTAAGCCGATACTTGTCATTTCTGCCAAATTAGCTCCTTTTCCACCTAAAAGACTGCGCATGTCTTTATGGCCTTCAACAAAACGATAAACAAACTTAGTTTCCATGTGTGCCTCCATTTTTATAGCTCATTATTTTTTAAGATTTCAAGAATAATTGTTGCTGTTTCTTCAATAGCTTTTTCAGAAACGTTAATTATAGGACAGGTAAGTTTTTTCATGACGTCTTCTGCATAGGTCGATTCTTCAAAAATACGATCCATATTTGCATAGTTCGCAGTGCTTGATAAGCCCATGGCTCTTAACCTTTCTCTTCGAACTTGACTGAGTCGTTCAATCGAATTTGTCAAACCAATTATCTTTCTTGGATTAATCTGATAAAGTTCCTTAGGAATTGGAATTTCAGGTATTAAAGGGATATTGACAACCTTAAGATGCTTATCTGCCAAGTACATACTTAAAGGTGTTTTTGACGTTCTTGATACCCCTAATAAAACTAAATCCGCAGCTAGAATTGCCCTTGGATCTTTGCCATCATCATATTTTACTGCAAATTCAATAGCTTCGACACGCTTAAAATACTCTTTATCTAACTTCCGCAACAGTCCTGGTTGTCCAAGTGGTGTAATCCCTGAAACTCTTGACATTGCTTTAATAACATTGGTTAATAAATCAACATAGACAACAGCTTCTTCTTCACATCTTTTCTGAGCATATGTAGCCAAGTGGTCGTCGACGAGGCTATACATGATGCAAACATTCTTATTTTTCGCCTCTTCTAATACATTTTCTAAAAGTGATTCTGTATTAATATTTGAGAAACGCTTAAATTGCCATTCATCTTGCATTGGAAATTGTTGTATACAGGCATTAGCGATAGCACGTGCTGTCTCTCCTAACGAATCTGATACAATATATATTTCTAATTGATCGTCCATAATACCTCCACCAATCTACTTCTCTTTTAATTCAAGGAAAAGTTTGGTAATTATCGTTTTTGACAGTTTTCCTATCACCTTTAATTTACCATGTTCAGCTTGTTCTACGACAGGAAGACTATCCACTTCTCGGGCCACCAATTTTTCAGCCGCTGAAAGGACAAATTCATCGCCACTAACAGTTGAAACATTAGGTACACGAGTCATTATCATTCCAATAGGCAGTTTTGTTAAATCGCCACTACCAATTGTCGCTTTCAATAAATCTTTCCTAGAAACTAGTCCACAGAGATAATCTGATTCATCCAAGATAAAAACGCCACCTGAATCTTCCATAAAGATTTGAACGATAACATCATAAACCGAGTCATTCTGATGTGCCATTTGAGGTATTCCCATAATATCTGACACTTTCATATTTTTATATAACTGGTATTCTTGATGAGATTCTGACTTGCCAACATAAAAATAACCAACTTTGGGTTTCGCATCTAAAACTCCTAGCATGGTTAAAACAACTAAGTCTGATCGCAAGGTTGCTCTTGTAACTTGTAAGAGATCTGCAATTTTTTCACCAGTTATTGGCTCTTTTTCTTTAACAATCGATATAATCGACTTTTGTCTTGTGGTGAATTGAATAATAAATACCTCACTTTTGCTTAAATATGATATACTATATATATCTTTACGTGATATATTATATGTCTATTTTTTCAAAAAAACAAGTCAAAAAAATATTTTTGTCTATTTTTTTAAAAATATGACTATAATTAAAAGAAGATTTCTTAGATAAAGGCTATATAGGCAAATCTGCTGGTCGTGGTTTTTACACTTACTAACCTTTTACGCCTAGTGACATAAACTCTCTTCTTTCTTCCTAAACACAATTCCCAATCTATTAAAGGCCTTAGGAGTTTTCCTAAGGCCTTTTAATAGCTAATCTAATTTTCCTGTCCAGGCGCTTGTTCCGCCTTCAACATTTGTCACATCTTCAAATCCTTGATTGCTCAGATAAGCACATGCTTGGGCTGAACGACCACCAGAATGGCAAATAATATGGTAGCTTTTGTTTTTATCCAAGGTCTGATAGCTTTCTTCAAAGTCGCTTAAGGGCATATTGACTGCACTTGGTACATGTCCTGCTTCGTATTCAAAGCTTTCACGAACATCAATTAGATTTAGCTTGTCTTGTTTAAGTAATTCTTGTAACTGTGTGATTGATTCCGATTTAAACATGGGTAATCCTTTCTGGGTAAACACTTTGATAAAGAGAGTAGGCACCATCTAAATTTTGAACGGTAAAACCTTCCTGCTTAAGAATGCGTTCCGCCAAATAAGAGCGCAAACCACTATGACAACTAACAATATACGCTTGCTCTTTATCAAGTTCATTTAATCGATTACGTAAGTCATCAAGAGGGATATTGATCCCTTCAGCAAAATGACCTGCTGCAAACTCTGAAACAGTACGCACATCCAATAGCTTTTTACCTTTTGACAATTCTTCTTCTAACTGATACCATTGTACCGTTTCACTAGTTCCCTCTAACAGATTGGTTGCGACATAGCCCGCCATATTTACAGGGTCTTTAGCAACACCAAATGGTGGCGCATAAGTAAATTCTAACTCTGGCAATTCCTCTACAGTCAATCCAACTTTTATAGCGGTAGCTAGGATATCAATGCGTTTATCAACACCTTTTTGTCCAACTGCTTGAGCGCCATAGATAAGGCCACTGTTTTTACTAAATACCAATTTAAGAGTAATGTCAGTTGCACCTGGGAAGTATGAAGCATGATCTTTGCCACTCGTATGAAGTACAGCGACATCGTTAAAGCTTTGTTTAGCTTGACGTTCACTAAGTCCCGTTGAGGCTGCCAAAAGGTCAAAAACACGGACAATAGCTGTGCCAATACTTCCTTTATTTTTGCGGCTGATTCCTGCTATGACATCTGCAACTTGACGGCCTTGACGATTTGCTGGGCTAGCCAGAGAAATCAAAGCATCTTGACCTGTAATTTCTTGTTTAACAATGATGCATCGCCAACTGCATAAATATCATCATTGCTTGTTTGATAATTGTCATTGACCAAAATACCATCTTTAAACCCTAATGTTAACCCAGCTTCTTTTGCCAAATCTGATGCAGGCATGACACCAACCGACATAATTGTCAGGTCTGACATTAATTTGCTACCATCTTCTAAAATAATCACGCGTCCTTTTTCTTCAAAGGATTGTGCAGACTGTCCAGTAATGACTTTGATCTTATTTTTTACCAACTCTGCTTGAACAAAGCTAGCCATTTCTTCATCTAAAGGCGGCAAAACATGAAGCGCCTTTTCAACGATTGTAACGTCATAGCCTTTCTTTGATAGACTTTCAGCCATTTCAAGACCAATAAATCCTGCTCCAATGACCGTTGCTTGTCCCACTTTTTGATGATCAATCTGAGCCATAATCTTATCTAGATCTGGTATATTTCTTAAACTAAATACATTTTCAGACTCATCTAAGCCAGGTATCTGAGGAAAAAATGGTTTCGCGCCAGGTGACAAGATAAGCTTATCATAAGACTCTGTATACGTTACTCCAGCATGCTGAGCAGTAACCATTTTTTCCTTTGGATGGATCGCCATTACCTCAGTTTCTGGACGAACATCTAATTCAAACCTTGCTTTAAGTCGTTCCGGAGTCTGTACCAATAAGCTATTGCGATCAGCAATTTCTCCTGAAACATGGTAGGGCAAGCCACAATTAGCAAACGAAACATATGGACCCCGATCAAATACAATAATTTCTGCATCTTCCATTAAACGTCTGAGTCGTGTCGCTGCAGACATCCCACCTGCTACACCACCTACAATAATAATCTTCATTTTCTACCTCTTTATTATTTCGAATTTAGTTTAGGTCCTGTCCATGCAGACATGCCACCTTTAATATTAACTGTAGAGTATCCCAATTGATTCAATGTCTTACAAGCTCGTTTGCTCCGCATTCCTGACTGACAAATGACATAAATCAGTTTATCTTTTGTTCCCTTATAGGTTGTAATATCCGATAAAGGAAAATTTCTTGCTTCTCTAATATGAGCCGACTGAAACTCCTGTCGTGTTCTGACATCCAGTAACGTTACGTTATCAGTTTGTAATAGTTTTTGCAGTTCTTGTGTGGTCAAAGATGCTTGTTGTTTAAAAAATTTAGTAAAGATCATTTTCTCTCCTCAAATACCCCGTATGGTATTTTTAGAATAGCATGTCACTCTTCTAAAGTCAACTAAAAAAACAGGGTATAAATTGACAAAGCAGATTTAGGAAAGTATAATTAATCCTCGGAAGTGAGGTTTTTATGAAAACAAGAAAAAAGGATATTATTAATCGACTTAAACGAACAGAGGGGCAAATCCGAGGAATACAACGGATGATTGAAGAAGACCAATCTTGCTTTGATATTATCACTCAACTAACAGCAATTCGTTCAAGCATTAATAGTACAATGGGCGTCATTATTGGTGAAAAAATTACTGAAGTAATTGAAAATCCATCCGAAGATCCTAAACTTCAAGAAGAACGTATTAACCAAGCAATCAATTTAATTATTAAAAAGTAGACGAAAAAGACGTGGTTTCCCCACGTCTTTTTAAATCAGTTTAGCACCAAGAACAGACTCAAAATGATTGAGTGCCCATTGATGATTTTCTTCTGAAATACTAGCAACCGCATCTTATACAATTTCAATAGGATAAGCTAAATTGTAAGCATCAATCGCTGTATGTAAAACACAAATCTCTGTTAACACTCCAGATTAGTTACTCTATGTTTTCAAACGAACATCTAGGTTAGTTCCAGAGAATGCCGAATAATATCGCTTATCTAACCAAAAAAACAGCATCATCAGCCTTTATAGCCTCATAATAGTCAGCTAGGGCAAAATACATGTCGTCCATTTGTACCCAGAATATTATGAGGTGGAAATAATTTTGATTCTGGATGAAAACCATCCTCAAAATCATGACTATCTACAGTAAAGAAGATATAATCTCCTCGTTCGAAACCAGCCTTAGTCACTTCAAAGATTGCTTCTGATATGGCTTAAGCTGGCTTACTATCTGTTAATCTTCCATTATCGACAACAGAATCTTGAGTATAATTAATGATATTAAGTATCTAGTCACATATTAATATTCCTTGAGTTTTTCGAAGATTCCTTCGTTAATGACTTTCAGGTAGGTTCCCTTCATACCAAGCGAACGACTCTCAATAATACCAGCACTTTCAAGTTTACGTAAAGCATTAACAATTACTGAACGTGTAATTCCAATACGATCAGCAATAACAGAGGCTGTTAAGCGACCTTCATTTCCATCTAATTCACCTAGAATTGCTGCAACAGCCTTCATTTCAGAATAAGATAAGGTATTAATTGCCATGTTAACAGCTGTTTGTTTACGGATTGTTTCTTCAAGATTTTCAGTTTGTAAGTTCAACAATTGAATACCCACTACCGTACTTGAAATTTCAACTAAAATCAAATCATCATCATGGAATTGCTCATCATTTCGCCAGATAATTAATGAACCAAGTCTCATTCCTCCGCCGTAGATTGGCGCAATTGTTGTTAAACCATCTGGATAAACATCTTTTGACTCTACAGGGAAAATGGTTAATTCATTTTCAACTGTTAAGTTTGCCTCAGTATCATAGACACGACTTGCAGCTTTTACATAAGAATCTGGAAACTGCTTAGCTTCAAAAAACTCTTCAACGCGGTCATTATTTGTTTTATATTTCATGGCATAACCTAATAACGTTCCGCCACCATTAATAATACATGCATTACAATCAATAATATCTGCTAAACGAGATGCCATTGTATTGTAAGGTAATTCAGTTTCTAAACTATCAACAGACCGTTGTAGAATGGATGTAATCTTACGTGTTTTTTCTAATAAATTTGGCATTTTTCACCTTTTTCCTTTGATTTTATTGCGTCTCAATTATATCAAAGGAAAATCGATTTCGCAAGGAATTATCAGAAAATTGTTTATTATTTCTACAATTCCTATTTTAATCTTTTTTTCACTTCATTTAAAAAAAGAAACTCGGAAAAATATGCCAAGTTTCTAAACTTTTTTTAGTTATTATCGTTTATATTGACTAAGAACACGAGTGATTTTTTCTTGAACATCTGCTAATTCTTCTACAGTTGGAAGATAAACAATGCGGAAATGATCTGGTTCATTCCAGTTAAAGCCCTTGCCATGAACGAGCATTACTTTTTCTTGCTTTAATAAGTCTAAGACAAACATCTCGTCATCGTCAATAGCATACATGGTTCGATCAATCTTTGGAAAAATGTAAAGCCCAGCTTGTGGTTTAACAGCTGACAAACCCGGAATATCATTAATTGCCTTGTAAATAAAATTACGTTGTTCATAAATCCGTCCACCTGGCAATAACAATTCATCAACAGATTGGTGACCACCTAGAGATGTTTGTACAACTTGTTGCGCTAAGACATTAGAGCATAAGCGCATATTAGCTAACATATTTAAACCTTCAATATAACCATGAACATTACGTTTTGGACCAGATAAAACCATCCACCCAACACGGAAACCCGCAATCCGATGTGATTTAGACAAGCCATTCATTGACACGCAAAAAACATCAGGGGCCAAACTAGCAATAGCCTTATGCTGAGCACCATCCATAACCAAACGATCATAGATTTCATCAGCAAAAATAATCAAATCATTTTCTCTAGCAACTTGAATAATATCTAATAAAATATCATCCGGGTAGAGTGCTCCAGTCGGATTATTAGGATTAATCACAACAATTGCTTTTGTTCTGTCTGTCACTTTTGATTGATATCTTCAATATCTGGATACCAATTTGACTGTTCATCACAAAGGTAGTGAATAGCTTTTCCACCTGATAAGCTAACACAAGCTGTCCATAATGGATAATCTGGCATAGGAACAAGTACTTCATCTCCATCATTAAGTAAGGCCTGCAATGACATTGAAATAAGCTCAGACACCCCATTTCCTAAATAGATATCATCAATATCTACTGGTGGGAATTTTTTGAGTTGACAATATTGCATAATAGCTTTACGAGCAGAAAAAATACCCTTACTATCAGAATACCCTTCACTCGAACGTGCATTAACAATTAAATCACGAATAACTTCATCTGGTGCTTCAAATCCAAAAGCAGCTGGATTACCTGTATTTAATCGTAATATTTTCTCCCCATTTGCCATCATGCGTTCTGCTTCTTCTAAAACAGGTCCACGGATATCATAAGCAACATGGTCTAATTTTGACGATTTTTCAAATATCTTCATAGCAAACTCCTTTTGCTCTATATTATAAACAAATATTTTAAAAATAGAAAGAATTTTTCGATAATTAAGATTTGAAACGATATTCAAGATTTATTTCAGTAAAAAACATAAAACGCTTTCAATAACTTATAAATTGGTGTATAATACAAGTATAAAGTATACTTTATTAGTTTTACATAGGAGGACAAGGTTATGTCACAAAAGTATGAACACATTTTAGTTGCAGTTGATGGTTCTTTCGAATCAGAATTGGCTTTTAACAAAGGTGTAAACGTTGCACTTCGTAATAATGGTGAATTAATTCTCGCTCATGTTATTGATACACGTGCCCTACAAAGCGTTGCCACATTTGACACTTATATTTATGATAAATTAGAACAAGAAGCCAAAGATGTCTTGTCCGAATTAGAGCAACAAGCACGTGCCCAAGGGTTAACAAAAATACGTCAAGTCATTGAATTTGGAAACCCTAAAAACTTACTAGCTCATGAAATCCCTGACCGTGAAAACGTTGATTTGATCATGGTTGGAGCAACGGGTCTTAACACCTTTGAACGTCTGCTTATCGGATCTTCATCTGAGTATATCATGCGTCATGCCAAAGTCGACCTATTAGTTGTACGTGATAGCGGAAAAACACTATAATCAAAACCTTATTAAAAAGACTCCGATCGCTAGCATATGGAGTGCTTTTTTTATTTTTCCAATTTTTGTAATGATTTTTGTAATTGCTTATCTAATTCTTTCTTGATAGACTTTTCTGGCGCATAATGCTCTTCCCAATCTGATGGTTTTAAGATTTTATGCGTAACCGGATCAAAATGAGCCTTCCCATCAGGGAACATTTTCCCCATATTTGACTCATGGACTGTTTCAAAAATCGGCTGAGGATCAACTCCCATCAAAACAAAGGAACCATATGTAAAGTAAAGCAAGTCTGTAAGAGCATCAACTTGACCAACCATTGGTGTCTCAGGGTGTTCTTTTGATTGAACTTTAATAGCTGCGCGATCTATTGCAGAGTGTAAATCCATCAAGGACTGGGTGAAATGACTTTTCTCACCTTGGCTAGTCGCATATAAGAATTCAACAAGTTCTTCAACCTTAAAGTCAGCACGGTGACTGGCTTCTTTCAATGAATAACCTCGTGGGGTTTCCACGGTATCTCCATCCATAACTCGGTGAAAATCCTTAACCTTGTTGAAGTTTTCATCGCGACTCTTAAAGCTCTTTTCAATATCCAAGTGAATCAGACCATAATGAGCTAGAGCTTTTGAGATTCCCCCATTATTATTGGAAGCTGTAACAAAGTGAGCCCCTTCTTTAACCAATTCATCGGCATTGCCCATGGCAACTCCGACTCCCACACCATTCAACATCTCCAAATCATTATCAGAATCGCCAAAGGCCATTACCTCTGATAAGTCAAAACCAAACATCTCACCTAAACGTTCAATTCCCTTGATTTTCGATTGTTCCATCGAGATGAAATCAATGGAATAGGGACTACTTCTAGTAATCTTAACATGAGGAAATTTTTCAATAATTTCTTTTGTTTCCTCAACTGAGGCTACCATAACCACTTGATAAATGGGCTCGCGCATAATTGTAACGAGATTTGTGAAACTCTGTGGCTTAATGCGACGAATCAAGTTTTTAAAGCTGCTTTCAACTGTCGTTACCATACTTTTAGGGACAATACTTGAAACAACTTGTCCAAACTGACTAGTCCCCATATCAATAATACGTGAACCAGCTAAGCCTGCTACCGTTCCCAACGATACTTCTTTTTTCTTTTCACTAGCATAACGAATGATTTTATAAATCAGTGATTTTGGTAATTGATTTTGATAGAGAATCTTATCACGTGTTAAAATAATTTGGCCATTATAAGTTACTGCAAAATCTAAACCAAAATTTTCAAGAAAAGGCTGCACAAAACCAGGCCCGCGACTCGTCGCTAGACCAACCATAATACCTTGATTTTTAAGACTTCTGATTGCTTTTTGAGTTGTTTTTTGAACGTTTTTTCGGTCATTTAATAATGTCCCATCAATATCAAAAAAAACGGCTTTAATTGTCAAAACTTATTTTACTCACTTCTCTTTATGTTAGAATAGATTATACCACAAATCGAAGGAAGTAGGATAAATAATGAAACAAATTTTGGTCTTACATACTGGCGGTACGATATCTATGCAGTCAGATGCATTTGGTAAAGTCGCTCCAAATCACATTAATCCAATGACGCAAATTGGTCTTGAACTCGAAAATATCCAATTAAGTGTCGTTGATTTCTTAAATTTACCAAGTCCTCATATCAGACCAGTTCATATGCTTGATCTCTACCACAAAATTAAAGAAGACGGACCAAAATATGATGGCATTGTCATTACACATGGAACGGACACCTTAGAAGAAACCGCCTATTTTTTAGATACTATGCAAGTTCCTAAAATTCCAATTGTTATTACTGGAGCAATGCGCAGTTCAAATGAAATTGGCAGTGATGGTATTTATAATTACTTGACCGCCTTACGTGTTGCTAGCAATGACAAAGCAAAAGACAAGGGGGTTTTAGTGGTCATGAATGATGAAATTCATGCAGCTAAATATGTGACTAAAACACATACTACTAACATTTCAACCTTTCAAACACCAACACATGGTCCACTGGGCGTTATTTTAAAAGATGATATTCTCTTCTTCAAAACAGCCGAGCCTCGCGTCCGCTTTGACCTCAAGCAAATCTCGGGAACTGTTCCAATTGTCAAAGCTTACGCCGGAATGGGTGACCAAAGTATCCTCAGCTTGCTCACACCTGACACTATTCAAGGCTTAGTAATCGAAGCCTTAGGAGCTGGAAACATCCCTCCACTAGCTGTCCCAGAAGTACAAAAACTAATTGACCTTGGCATTCCAGTCGTCCTTGTCTCTCGCTGCTTTAATGGAATAGCAGAGCCAGTCTATAATTACCAAGGTGGTGGCGCAAGCTTACAGAAAGCAGGTATTATGTTCGTCAAAGAGCTAAACGCTCCAAAAGCACGTCTCAAACTATTAATAGCCCTAAATGCCGGTTTAGAGGGGCAAGAACTGAAAGAATACATTGAAGGCTAAGCTTTGTAAAATGAAACACAAAAAAGAATGCTCTTTGAGCATTCTCAGGTAACAGACAAATAGGTCACGGAACTTATTTGTCTTTTTTTGCTTCTTATTTCTTATGTAATGAAGTAGATGAGGCTTATGGTACCCTTCAAATCCTAATCCTTGTCGCCCATTACAAGTGCTAATGCGTCAAACTGATTTAGACTTTTTGACGAAAAAATTTTGTCAGGTAAATTAAGATTGTGCCTATAAGACCTACACTGAAAAGTGCTATAAGGGTGACGCGATGTCCAGTCGTTGTCAAGGGACGTTTTTTAGCTTTTGACTTGGCCCCTGACCTTGTGTTAGCATCTGACAACAGCATCGTTGAAGCTGCATTAATATCTGCTCCTAGCATTGCAGGATTTGAATTAAGCACAGGCTCACTAGTCTCTACCATGTTAGGTTTAGCAGCAGTCACGTTTTCCACCGGGCTTGTGTTAGGAACAACTAAGGATGGTGTTGAAACTGTATTTATGCCTTCACCATTAGTTGATACATTGACATAGACGACACTATACATTGATAAATGGCTAACATCAAAGGATACTGAATTCTCATTTTGGTGGAAAACAAGGGATTCACTATCCCCAAAAGTGGGATGAATATAGAGAACTTTTTCAACTACTAGACCGTTACGTTTTGGAAGTGTAACAGTTGCTTTTCCTAATAGTTTTGTCACACGACCTTCTTGATCAAGTAGGTCAATGTCATAAGTATCTGCTACTTTTCCGTTCAAGTCTTTCACATTTGCCAAAGATTTGCTATCAAGTTTTTTAATCTGATTACTTGTTGCTTTTTCACTAGCTGACAAGGTAATGGTGATAGTGCTCGCATTATCTACCAGAACCTTTGTTTGTTTAGCTTCTTTTTCTGCTTCCACTTTTGCTTGACGTTCTTGCTCGGATTGCTTTTCTGCTTCTGCTTGGGCTTGACGTTCTTGCTCGGATTGCTTTTCTGCTTCCACTTTTGCTTGACGTTCTTGCTCGGCTTGCTTTTCTGCTTCTGCTTTAGCCTGGCGCTCTTGCTCGGCTTGCTTTTCTGCTTCTAACACTTTTGGATCAGGTTCTTCAAAAATAACATCCTCTACCTTAATACCAAATGGATCCAGGTTCCCTTTACCAAATTCCTTTTTATTTAGCAGCATCTCATTGAAGTCATATTTGTCCATTGCCTGAGTTTTTATAGTCTTTTTGTCAACTAAAGCTTTAATAGCTTCATTTGCTTGTAACTTCAATTGCCCACTAGTCTGAAGTTGACTATATTTGTTATTTCCAATCGTTGAGTTGCCATTTAATTGGTATTCCGCTTTAGCAATCGTGTTCTCATTGACTTTTCGATTTGTCCCAAAAGCTTCTTTTTCAACTAAAAAATACTGATACCGGACTCTTCCGCCAAGGCTGTCCCATGTGGTATCAAGGTTGTACCAGATACCATCAATTTGCACCAGGTTCCATCTATGACCATAATTATTAATCGTTCCTCTTTGAACAGCATTTGGAATACCTAATTCATCTAAGAGCAATTTGGTTCCTTCAGTATAGCCTACACAGATTGCTCTTCCTTCAATCAGTGAATTATATGCCGGATTTGTCCAATTTCGTTCACTATAAGATACGGATAAACAAATATAATCATGTACCATCTTGACTTGTTCATAGATATCTGACGTTTGAGATTTAATGTAATCTGCAATTTCCTTTGTAACAGCTGAAACCTTTCGAGCCTTTAAGCGAGTCTCTAATTCTGCATTATCAAGAATATAGACACGTGCAAGGAAAGTCTGATCTTTGTACTTAGCATAAACTTCGTACTCTCCTGGCAAGTTGGCAGTGATTTTCCCATTTTTTATATCTAATTGGGCAAAGTGTTCATTAGTTTCTTTGTAACTAGGACTCTTCTCAATAGAGAATTTTTTTGAGATGAGGGTCGGATATCCATAGGGTTGGTAACCAATCCACTGAATTTGACTATCATCAATTTTCCGGTTCCCTTCACCCAAATCCAAGTCAAACACATCACCGACCTTTAATTCAACGGTACTACGATTAAAATGAACGTGTTGGTTTGAACCCATAGATTCATCAACTAATCTCTGCTTATTATCACTTCTATATTTTTCAAACGAGCTAAAATCACTTGTTATTTGGTCACTACTAACAGTATCTACTGTCGAAATCGCAAAGCATTGAATTGTTGCACATCCCAAAACAAGCATTAACTTTTTCTTAATCTTTGTTACTTTCATATACCTCCATCTCCTCTGTAGCTGACTATTAATGTCTTTTTCTGGTAGCTATTCACACAACACCTCATTAAAATTAGAAGCTTCTATTTCGAACTATTGCCTTAATCTGCGAAAAATCCTTAATTTTTTAATATTTACGAAGCGACATGCTTACGATTCCCTAAAAAAATACCTCCAAATAACACTATTAGCCAACGAAACATAAGGCATATGTCCTTAACAGTCCAAAAAAGACCCCAAAACTGCTTTTTAATCTATTTCCAAGCAACATATGTAATTAAGAAGGCAGTTTTTTTCAAACTTTTCTCATGCTTTTGATATTTTTTTATTCTTATCAATAGTTGAGTTAATTAAACTAATTTTATATTATAATCACATTTTTTTCAAGCCATGTTTTAATTTAAGTTGAAAAATAAGATTAAAACATGGCTTGAAAACAGTGCCAAATCAGCTTTTCTTGACACACTACTCAGACAAAGAAATAAAACTGTTTGTGGCCACTGCCTTATATACATAAATTTATAAAAAAAAAAATAGAGTCTGAGAACAGTTGTTCCAGACTCGTGTCTTGCTGCTGAGAATGCTTATTTCAGGAAACATTCTTTTTGGCTATGGCAAAACGTTACCTGCACTACGGTAGATGTCGTACCATTCTTGACGTGTTAATTCGACTTGGTAAGCTTGTGTAATTCTCTTCAACCGTTCTGGATTCATTGAACCAGCAATAGCTTGCATCTTAGCTGGGTGACGCAGAATCCATGCCATAATAATTGCCTCATCAGAAACATTGTAATGATCTGCCAAATTAGCAATGGTTTGATTTAAGTCTTCATAATCTGGGTTACCAGTAAATAGCCCTTTGTCCAAATCAATTTGGAAAGGCGACCATGCCTGAATAGTTATTTTATTAAGACGACAATAATCAACAACACCGTTGTCATGATCAATTGAAGCTTGGTTTCGCATGTTGACATTGAAACCAGCATCAAACATCGGTGTATGCGCAGGTGACAATTGCATTTGATTAACTGCTAATGGTTTATCAAGGTAGGACTGAAGCAATGCCATTTGATGGGGATTTTGATTGCTGACACCAAAATGCTTCACCTTCCCAGCTTTTTCGAGTTGATGGAAAGCTTCTGCAACCTCCTCAGGTTCAACCAGTACATCTGGACGGTGTAAAACTAAAAAGTCCAAATAGTCGGTGTCAAGACGGTCTAGAATACCATCGACTGACTCTAAGATATAATCTTTTGAAAAATCAAAGAATCCTTTACGAATCCCACATTTTGATTGCAAAAGATAGTGGTCTCGAGATAAGCCGAGATTTTTAGCCGCATCTCTAAAACGAATTTCAGATTCTCCACCTCCATAGATGTCAGCATGATCGATAAAAGTAATCCCTTCATCAAGTGCCGTTGCAATAACTTTCTCTGCCTCAGCAACTTCTAAAGATGCCATTCGCATACAGCCTAATGCAATACGTGACCCTTCAATGCCTGTCTGCCCAATTAATTGATTGCTCATAATACTCTCCTTTGATTTAGCTTATCAGTTCAGTATACCATTTTTTGTAATCGATTTCTGACTTTGAATGTGCTCATGTCAGTTAATCAAAATTACCTTTTTCACTCAAGTGTGATAGAATCACTTGCCAGCGATCATCTTCTTGCCAAGCTACTTGCGAAACAATTTCACTAGCAATGCGTCTAGCTTCTTCTAAAATATTGTAGTCTTCAACAATATCTGCTGTTTTAAATTCTGGAATACCAGACTGGCGTGTTCCAAAAATTTCCCCAGAACCACGCATCTTCAAATCAGCTTCAGCTAGAACAAAGCCATCAGTGGTTTCTGTCATGATTTTCATCCGTTCTTTCCCAGAATTCGTCTTTGGATTAGCTACTAAAATAGCATAAGATTGCTTATGTCCACGACCAACCCGACCACGAAGCTGATGCAATTGACTAAGTCCAAAGCGATCCGCATCCATAATCAACATAATGGTCGCGTTAGGGACATTAACCCCGACTTCAATAACAGTAGTTGATACCAACAAATCAGTCTTCTTATTTTTGAAGGCTTGCATGATGGCATCTTTGTCGTCATTTTTCATTTTGCCGTGCATCAAAGCAATTCTGGCAGACTCTTTAAAGTAATCTTTCAACTCTTCTTCTAAAGCAACAGCGTTTTTCAAATCAAGTGCCTCAGACTCTTCGATCAAGGGAGAAATGACATAAACTTGGGCGCCTTGGGCAATTTCCTCCTTAATCCAAGGCAAAACCTTATCTAGCTCTTGGTGTTTGACCCAACGGGTCACAATGGGCTTACGCCCTGCAGGCAGTTCATCAATGATTGACACGTCCATCTCGCCGTAGGCGGTAATGGCCAGTGTACGAGGAATGGGCGTAGCCGTCATCATTAAGACGTCAGGATTGTCACCTTTTTCTCTAAAAATCCGTCGTTGCTTAACCCCAAAGCGGTGCTGTTCATCTGTAATAACAAGCCCCAAATGATGGTACTGGACGGTATCTTGAATTAAGGCATGAGTCCCAACAATCATATCTACAGAGCCATCAGCAATTGCTGCTAAGGCAGTTCGTCTCTCAGCTGCCTTCATTCCCGATTTTAAGAGAGCTATGGACAGGTCAGGAAATAGTTGACTGAGACTGTCATAATGCTGCTCAGCGAGAATTTCAGTTGGAACCATCAGTGCTGACTGAAAGCCAGCAGTACAGGCGGCATACATGGCTAGACTAGCAATAACTGTTTTCCCTGAACCAACATCCCCTTGTAAAAGGCGGTTCATATGTTGGCCTGATTTCATATCGGCTAAGATTTCGGTCAGGCTCTTGCTTTGTGCATCAGTCAAAGGGAAGGGAAGACTGCTAATGACAGTATTGACAGATTCTTGTGAAAAGTTGATAGCTAAACCAGAACTTTCTGACTTATTAGCCACTTTTAGCAATTGCAAGTGCATTTGAAAATAAAAGAGTTCTTCAAATTTTATACGGCGTAAAGCTAATTTATACTCTGTCAGATCCTTCGGAAAATGCATAGCTCTAATAGCCGCTTGTCTTGGCATCAGCTTATATTTTTTGAGTAAGATGTCTGGGATATTTTCAGTAATTTCTTGTAAAACATTTGTCTCAAAGGCCGATTTAATAGCTTTAATCAAAGCTGTTTGATTGACACCTTGGACAGTATGATAAACTGGTTGTAAATCATCTTCTAAGGACATCAAAAATTTCATGCCAGTGAGGGCAGTTTTTTTCTGGTCCCATTTACCAAAAATAGCAACTTCTTTATCTAATCCAACCTTATCAGCCAAATAAGGCTGATTAAAGAAATTGACTGCAATGACCAACTCATCTTGCTTGATTTTGAAGGAAAGTCGGTTGCGTTTAAAGCCATAATATTGAACATTAGCCGGTGTCACCACTTGTCCTGTTAAAACAGCTTTTTCACCATCTTGTAAATCAAAGACTGACTTACTCTTGAAATCCTCATAGCGAAAAGGATAATAGAGCAATAAATCCTCAATAGTATAAATATCTAATTGGTGAAACTTTTCTGCAGACTTGGGGCCAAGCCCTTTCAATTCTGAAATTGGTGATTGTCTATTCATATTTCGATAATACCCCTCATCATAAGTAAAACTCTTGTACCTATTATACAAGAGTTTTTTAGCTTTAGCACGGTAAAGTGTCTAGTTCATCCATTATCAACAAAAAAATTAGCTTGGCATCTTATAAATGCGATCACATGTATCAGACAACAATTCTTCATCATGTGAAATAAGCACAATCAGTTTACCTTTTGCTTTTAATTGTTTGAGTAAACGCGAAACTGCTATCATGTGTTCCAAATCGAGACCACTCGTCGGTTCATCAAAAATTAAGATATCCTTATCAGAGAGTAGGCAGGAAGCTATCATTAGACGCTGTTGCTCTCCCCCTGATAAACTCATTGGATGTTTATCTAATAGATGATTCAACCCCAATTCCTGACAGACTGACTGTATAGCTAAGGCTTCACTTTCTTTCATAGTTCGACCAAGGGTAAGCTCTTTATAAACTGTATCAGCAAACAACTGCAAACGGACATCCTGCATAACAATGGCCGATTTAGCCAGACGGTCATTAACTAGTAACGGCTGCTTATCCAGAGTAAATGTCGCCTTTTTATCTTCATATAATCCTGCTAAATAAGTAGCAAATCGAGATTTCCCAATACCATTTGGTCCCACTATACCTGTGATTACTCCTCGTTCAAAAGTTAAGTAATCAATGAACGCTAATTTTTTTTTCCCAGCTTTTACTTGAAGGTCTCTGATGACCAACTGATTTTGGGCATCAAAAGTTCTAGTCACCATTAGATTTTCCAGCTTTTCTTGGACTGGGATTACGTCAAGACAACGCAAGCCATAAATTTCTCTTAGGTCACTTGTCATTTGGAGCATTTCTAAATTAGTAAACGTTTCAACCAAGGCCCCATCTCTAAAATATAAATAACGATCAGCTAAATCTTTCAAATAGCTTAAACGGTGTTCAGCAACAATAACTGTTTTACCTGCCTTTTTCAAGGCATGAAGATAGCTAGTTACACTAGCAATTCCTTGACTATCCAAATTGGCCGTTGGTTCATCAAATAAAATAATATCTGGCCCTTGCATAATAGCACTAGCAATTGCAACTCTTTGTTTTTGACCACCTGATAAACTAAACATATCCCGCTCTAACAAGTCAGAAAATGTAAAATCATGAGCCACTTGTGCTAATTTTTTTTGAATTTTTTCAGGCTCTAACCCTTGGTTTTCACATGGGAAGACCAACTCATGTTTTACCTCTTTATAAAAAAATTGACTTGACGGGTTCTGAAAGACAGATGCAACACGACGCGATAAGTCTTCAACACTAACCTGTCCGATTATCTGCTCACCAATTGTTAATTGACCTTCTAAATGACCAGGAAAATAATCAGGGACCAAACCATTTAGTAATTTTAAAAAAGTCGATTTTCCGGAGCCAGATTTTCCACATAAGACAATCAACTCGCCGTTTTTAATGTCAAGATTTTCTACCTGACAAGAAAAAGCTTTTCTTGCCGCATAAGTAAACGTCAAATCTTTAGCTTTTATTATACTATCACCATGTAAATCATACTTATCAGAGCCCAAATTTGAATCCCCCAATCTAAAATAGTTAAACGTGATTGAAAGCATTCAGTAGCTCTCATTTTTATAGCCAAACCTTTTGTTAGAGTCGCTAGTGTTAGGTCTTGACTACTTCGTAATAACGACATCATTAAAGGCACTAAAAAATATTCAAAGTAACGTTTAGGATGCCTGAATAAATCAGCTTTCCTCAACAAGATACCTCTTAGCTTTAATGCTGCTTGAATCGTAGTAGCCTCTATCTTAATTTGTGGTAAAAACCGCATCATGACCGCAAAAGTCAACAAGAGGACCTCAGGAAAATGCCACTTTCTAAGTCCATGAACCAGTTCATAAACACTACTAGTACGCAATAAAATAGTTGCCGCTAAACAAGTTGGCAAGAGAAATTTAGCAAGAACTAAAATTAAAGATAAAAGATGAAAGAGATAGTTTGGTAAAACCTCTAACGGAAGCTTATCCAAGGCAAGTAAAAACAAAAAAGCGAGAAAATAATGCTTAGCTAGTAGTTTCTTCCCCAGTAAATATAAGATAAGAATGAAAACCATGACAATCATCATTTCCTGCCACCCCTGTGTCCTGCTCAATAAAGTCACATTGGCCAACAGCAACAAAAGCATTTTTGTTCTGACATCTAATGTCATGACAAAATACCAGATTTGAGGAAGTGCTTTTTCAAAAGACTTAGGCCAAACAACCCACCTAAAAAGGCACCTAATAAAACAGTGAAGACAAACCATGAAACATTGCCTAAAGTTAAGTCCACCATGACACGATTAACATAAGCCATATCTTTGCCACGCGCTAGTAAATTTTGGATATAGGTATCACGTACAAACCACATTAAAAGAATCGGCCCTGTATTAACAAACGAAAAAATAATATAAGAAAGCAAGTTGAAACTCTGTTTTTTATAACAGCCCAAATAGGCAATGGCATCAGCTGCAACACCAAAAATAAGTGCTGGTAATAACGCTGCCAAGAAATGACCTGATAAAAAGTAGAAGAACCCCATGATGGCACCTAGTAAAGTAATAGCTCCAAATTTCTGAATTTTAGTAGCTAAAAGAAAGTAAACAGTTCCCCCTAAAAGTGCTGAAAAAGCAGGTGCATAAATCATATTTCCTGACTTATCAAATAATATCCCAATTAAGGTTCCTAGACCAACACAGATAAAGTAGAGTGCTGAAAAAGCACCTGTCAAAATAATATCTTTTAGTTTCAAACTATTCATTTTTTTGTATCTCCTTTAATTGCCCCTGATCTAATTGAAAAATCTGATCCGCATAGGCAAGAGTTGACCGGCGGTGTGAGATTAAAAAGACTAAACCATGACATTCTTTTTTTATAATTGATAATAATAAGCTTTCGTTAAGAGAATCTAGATGCGAGGTCGGCTCATCAAAGATATAGCATTCTGCTTCTTTTAAGAGTGCGCGCATTAATTCAAGCCGTTGTCGTTCACCTGCTGAGAACATATTTGGATCTGAAATGATCGTATCTAGACCTTGTGGACAAGATAAGAGTCTCTTTTTCAATCCACATCTTTCAGCCAAGTTCCAAATAGCCTCATCGCTAATATCTTCCCGCCCTAACGTCAAGTTATCTCTGATACTTTGATAAAATAATTGTGCATGTTGTGGAAGGTAAGCAATCGTATTTTGTAACTCAGAAGGATTGAGTTCCTGGATAGTTTGATTTTGCAAGTAAATATGTCCTGATTGAAAAGCATACCAGCGCATAATCAACTTCATTAGAGTTGATTTGCCGGAGCCAGACTCTCCTTGAATAGCTATTATACCATTTTTTGAAAAAGTTCCCGATAAATTGTAATAGAGAACTCGTTCCGAATTGGGATAGGTAAAATTTAAATTATCAATAGATACAGTATCAAGCCTCTCCAGTTGCTTGTTGCCAGATAATTCTGGCTCCCTTTCATCTAATATAGAGAACAAGTGATCCCCAGCATGCATGGCTCGTTTAAAACCTAAAGGTAATCTGCCCAGTTCCAAAAAGGGGGCAAATGACGCTGAAAAAGCAACTAGTAATGGAATGCCTTCTTGAAAAGATAGAGCTTGTCTTCTCATCAAATAAAAATCAATAAAGGTAAATAAGGTAAGTCCTAAACCAAGGACAAAGAATGTAACAGTAAATTGCATATATTGCTTTTGGGCAATCTTTCTTTCGGAACCATTAACGCTTTGACTCAATTGATTCAAGGCTAAAAAGCGTTTATTAACCAGTTGAAATTGCAATAAGTCTTTCATTGCCTGTAAACTTTCAATAAAAAAGGAAGCGTAACGCTTACGATTTTTTGTCTGTTCTGCTAATAACAGTTCCAAAGCATCCGCAAAATAATAAGGAATAACAAGAGCCAGTAATGAATAAGTAAACAAGGCAATAATTGCTAAAAGGATATTAAACGAAGCAAAAACAATAAAAATCAACAGAGCTGACAGAAGACCTGTACAAATTGGGGCAATGGTATGAGCAAAGAAAATTTCAAGAGCTTCAATATCCTCCCCAATCATTTTTAACAACTGACCACTGTCTTTCTGATCAAGAGCTTGTGGTGTTAATCGACGTAACTTCTGATAAAGAAGACCTCTACATTTTGCTAAGGTATGAAAGGCAACATAATGACCAAAGTAATGTTCTCCATAGCGGCAAAGGCCCCTCAGCAATGCTAACCCTATAAAAACAGCATAATAATATACGGGAATAAACTGACCATTAACAGAAGCTAAGCCCAAACGAACTAAGGCAACAGGAATAGTGAGTGTCACCACAAAACCCATCACAGCAAAAATAACTGCTAAGGCAATAAAAGGTAGCAATTCTTTCATTAAGCTAAGTAACCGCTTGGCCATCTTATAGCTAGGAATAACTGACTTAAGCATATTGACTTTCCTCCAATCCAGTTTGTGTATCAACTAAGTTACGATATATCTTGTTTTGCTGATAAAGACTGACTGGATCAGCGACCCTAGCTATTTGCTTAGCTTCCAAAAATAAAACTTGGTCGGCAAGAGCCACTTGTTTCATTTTATGGGTAATCATCAAGACAATAGCTTCGCTTGCTAAATGTTTTATTAATTCCATAATCACTTTTTCATTATCTTGATCAACACTAGCCGTTATCTCGTCAAAAATATAAAATGAGCGTTTAGCCAAAATAGCCCTGGTACAGATAACTTGTTGTCGTTGTCCAGGTGATAAATAATCACCATCAGACCCCACCAAGGTATCAAGTCCATCTGGTAATTTATCAATAAAATTTAGACAATCAGTCTTCTTCAGCCAGATCTGCAAGTCTTCCTTGGACATGTCCGTCGCCATTGCTAAATTATCATAAATAGATTGATTCAACAAATAAGACTGATTAGATATATACATTACTTCTGTGTTAATTGCTTTTTGACTAAGGTCTCGAATACTTTGTTTCCCAAAAAAGATATTTCCACTATCAGCTAGGAATCGTTTCAAAAAAAGCTGAGCTAGACTTGTTTTCCCTCGACCAGAAACACCTGCAAGAGCAGTCAATTGCCCCTTTTGTAAATCAATTGTGATGTTTGATAGTAAGGGCTTTTGGTCATAAGAAAATGACAAGTTTCTAACACTAACTTGATCAAAAGCAGGCATCGTTTCAGACTGATAAGCTAAAAGCTCATTATCAGTAGTAATACTATCTAAAAAGCTAAAAATACGATCTGCCATTTTAGTATTCATCATAACCAGATGCATACCATATCCTTGCTCTCTAATGGGAACAAAAAATTCTGTTGCGATTAAGATAAAAAAGAGAAAGGATGCAAGATTCAACTGCCCTAGTGCCATAGCATTCACTGATAATAAGCCTGATATACCAACCCCAAGATACATGACGACATCCATATAACCCACAGCCTGTAATTGAAATGCCAACAAGTTCATTGTGGCCACTCGAAAAGACTCAGCCTTTTTTAAAAAATTGTCTTCATAGGCTTGATCAACCTGATAGGAATATAGTGTATTCAACCCCTTTAAATGATCTAAAAATAAATTACCTACATCCATGTAAGTACCCCAATAATGAGCCATTATTTTTTTAGATCGATTTTGCATCAGAATAATTGAAAGTGGAATCAAGGGAAGAGTTAGTAGAAAAACCAACGCTCCTTTTGGAAAGACAGCTAGAACTAAGGCTAAAACACTACTACAATTAAACAAAGTCCTAAATGACAATGATAGGTAGTGTGAATAATAGGTATCCAAACTATCAATCCCTTGTGATGCTACCATAAAGGTATCTGCCAAACTAACATCTTGCTCAAAATGACCATCTTGTTTAATAAATGCTTCAAAAAAAGCCTTCTTGAGATTGTCTCTAGCAAACTGTGACGCAATACCCTGTAATTTTTTAGCAAAGTAGGCTAAACCAAATCCTAGCCCATTTAATCCAAGAAGTGCTAAGAGCAAATTCCCTAAGTTTATTGGATACCCTTGATAAATCCGATAAGCCATCTGTGCAATCAGATAAAAACTAATAATCCGTGTTAGAAATTGCAACCAAGATAGGAATGCCGCTAGATAAATCAATGGCATTTTAGAAGCGACTTCTTTTTTTAGACGACCTAATAAGGCTTTCTTCTTTTGCCTTGTTAATGATGTATTCTTTTCGATCATAGACCTCATATTCTTTCTATTTTTATTCTTTTATGACATCAATAAAAAACCAACAAGTAACTTTTGACTTGCAAAAAGGAGAGGATGATCATATCCTCTCCAGTTCTCTTATGGTCATCTCAGCACTGAAGGTGACAAAATCTTTTATTTGTATGAAAATGCTTAATTGTAAGCCATTATCTTTATATATTGTCATTTCTAATTACTGTAAAAACGTGGAACCCGGTCACTCAAGACACAAAGCACTTCATAATTGATTGTTCCTCGTTTAGTGGCAACGTCCGTCGCTGAAATGATATGATCTCCATTCTGACCAATCAAGGTTACCGTCGTCCCAATCGGATAAACCTTTGGTAACCTAATCGTCACCTGATCCATCGATACCCGTCCAATAATCTCACAAGTTTTCCCATCAACCAAAAGAGAGAAACCTTGCATATCTCTCGTCCAACCATCTGCATAACCAATTGGAATCGTACCAACGACTACTTCTTCGGTTGCTTGATAGGTAGCCCCATAACCAACAGTTTGTCCAGCTGCAATTGTTTTAACATGAACAAGCTTACTTTCCAAAGATAGCGCTGCAGTCAATGGGTAGGGTAGATCCAAATCTGTTCCGCTTGGGTTTAATCCATAGATAACAATACCTAAACGCACAGCATTAAAAATGGTTTCACTATGCCAAAGACTGGTTGCCGAATTACTAGCATGAACAAGCGCAGGCTTGTAGTCCAATGATTCTACCAGGTCTGTAAAGAATCTTAGTTGTTGATTAAACTTGTCCGCATTAGCTTCATCTGCCGTTGCAAAATGGGTGAAAATCCCGTCAACATGGATATCTTGAGCTAAGAGCGCAGCAATCAAGGCCTTAGCCTCAGAAAGACTACGGACACCAATTCGACCCATGCCAGAATCGACTTTTATATGGACATGGAGATTACTTACATCAATACTACTTGCTTTTAGGGTATTCAACCATTCCAGACTAGAAACGGTAAGGGTTACCTGATTTTCAATAGCTAAAGCTACTTGATCTGCTAAAATAATCCCTAAAATGAGAATTTCTTTGGTGATGCCTGCTTGGCGTAATTCAATGGCTTCATCAAGATTTGAGACACAGTAAGCATCTACTTCTGCATCAATAGCCTTAGCAACTTGAACTGCCCCATGACCATAGGCGTTAGCTTTTACAACTGCATAAGTCTTTTTACCTGTTGGGATATGAGCTTGTACTTGTTTTATATTATCTCTGATGGCATCTAAATTGACGGTTGCCACTGTTGGGCGATGTAAACTTGAAATCATTTGTTTTCCTCCAAAATCACACTTGTTTGAACATAGTTCCCACTGTGAGAAATACTGATAAAACTGTTGCCAGTAAAAGGAGACTGGCTAATGTAGGGCCGCCCTTTTTCATCTGACAAGACTTCAATATGATGAAAAGTTAACTTACCAATTCCAGTTCCCATCGCCTTAGCAAAGGCTTCTTTAGCTGACCATCGACCTGCTAGATAGGTAATCTGGCGTTTCCCAGTTAAACTATTAAAAACAGCCAATTCCTTACTGGTTAAAACTTTTTGAGCAAAACGTTCATTGCGTTGATAAGCTTTTTCAACAGCTGAAATCTCTTGTAAATCAATACCATGTCCAATAATCATTTCTTATCCTAAATCAATGTATTTTGTGATCATAAACCTCGGAAGCTGAGAATTTTCTCAGCTTCCTTTGTCTTATGTGTTAGAAAAAATCTGACTTGTCTTAGTAGGTTTTTCTTCCATGACAATTTTTAAATTTCTTACCTGAACCACATGGGCAAAGCTCATTACGTTTAACACCTGAAAAATCAAGTGCACCATCAGATTCTTGGCCACTTCCTTGCGCAGCAATATTATGTGCTGCTGTCGTTGTTGCATGGTGAGTTGAGCGTTCACGTTCTTGTTCATGAATTTGAGCTTTCATCATAGTACGCGTTACATCAAACTCAATTGCACCAATCATCGCTTGGAACATCATGAAGCCTTCAGCTTGATATTCAACAACAGGGTTATTTTGTGCATAACCACGTAAACCAACTGCATTACGTAATTGATCCAGAGCATCAATATGTTCTGTCCATTTGTTATCAACTATCATTAATAACAAGACTTTTTGGAACTCTAAGATAGCATCTTGATCATGTAATTTAGCAATTTGACTTTCATAGATAGCTAAGGCTTTCTCATAAAGATAGTCTTTGATTTGCTCATCTTTCATGTCACGGATATCTTTGACGGAAATACTTTCTTCAGGAACAATATTTGTTCGTGCAAAAGCAACAATGGCGTCCAAGGCATCCTTTCGATTGCTACGTGAATGAGCTTCTAAGGTACGTTTAATTGTACGTTTAATCATTGCTTTGATTTCTGGACCAAGATCACGATTTGCTGTAATAACATCACGACGGTTAGCATAAATGATTTCACGTTGTTCACGCATAACATCGTCATATTGAAGGACTTGTTTACGTGTATCATAGTTGTTACCTTCAACACGTTTTTGTGCTGATTCAACTTGACGAGCTAACATGCCTGATTTGATTACAGTATCTTCTTCATCCAAGCGCATGCGGTCAAGTACTGATTTAATTCTATCAGAACCAAAACGTCTCATTAAATCATCTTCAAGTGATAAGTAGAACTGAGACTCACCTGGATCACCTTGACGCCCTGAACGTCCGCGCAGCTGATTATCAATGCGGCGACTTTCGTGACGCTCTGTCCCGACAACACATAGACCACCGAGTTCACGAACACCTTCACCAAGTTTAATATCTGTTCCACGTCCAGCCATGTTGGTCGCAATGGTAACAGCGCCACGTTGCCCCGCATTCATGATAATTTGGGCTTCTTTAAAGTGGTTTTTGGCATTAAGAACTTCGTGAGGAACGCCAGCTTCAACTAATTTTTTAGAAATGTAATCACTGGTTTCAACGGCAACCGTACCAACAAGGACTGGTTGGCCTTTAGTATGGCGCTCTTTAACATCAGCAATAACAGCTCTAAACTTAGATTCCAAGGTTGGGTATAAAAGGTCTGTATGGTCAAGACGAGCTACTGGACGGTTTGTCGGAATTGGAATAATCCGCATGTTATAAACTTCGCGGAATTCTTCTTCTTCCGTTTTAGCTGTACCAGTCATCCCCGCCAATTTTTTGTACATCCGGAACATATTTTGGTAGGTAATTGATGCACTCGTTTTAGATTCTTCTTGAATACGTACGCCCTCTTTGGCTTCAATTGCTTGGTGAAGGCCGTCTGAGAAACGACGCCCTTCCATAGTGCGTCCCGTAAATTGATCGACAATTAGAATTTCACCATCTTCACTGACCACATAATCAATATCTAAAAGCATGATGTAGTTTGCACGTAAGGCATTATCGACGAAGTGAGTAAGGGCAACATTTTCAATGTCATATAAATTATTGAGATTGAAATAACTCTCAGCCTTATCAATACCTGAATCACTTAAACCAATTGTTTTCGTTGGAACGTCAATAATATAGTCATCTTTAGATAATGTTTTAACAAACATATCGGCACGCATATATAATTGGTTGGTTTCTGAGCTAACAGCACCTGAAACAATTAATGGCGTTCTAGCTTCATCAATTAAAACTGAATCAACTTCATCGACCAAAGCATAGCTAAGTGGTCTTTGAACCATATCTTCTTGACGGACAACCATATTATCACGGAGATAGTCAAAACCTACTTCTGAGTTGGTTGAGTAAGTAATATCACAAAGGTAAGCTTCCCGTTTTTCAGCTGGTGATTTGGCTGCTAAGTTAATCCCAACAGATAAACCTAACCAACTATAGACTTCACCCATTTCAGTTGCATCACGTGTTGAAAGGTATTCATTAACAGTGATGACATGAACACCTTCACCTGCAAGAGCATTGAGGTAAACAGGCATGGTCGCTGTTAAAGTTTTCCCCTCACCAGTACGCATTTCAGGAACGTCACCATTGTGAAGAACAATCCCCCCCATAATTTGAACACGATATGGGAAAAGACCTAAAACACGCTTAGAAGCTTCACGGACAACTGCAAATGCTTCTGGTAATAAATCTTCTAAACTTTCTCCATTTTGGTAGCGTTGTTTGAATTCAGGTGTCTTAGCTTGTAATTCTGAGTCAGATAGAGCTTCCATTTGATCAGCATAAGCTTCTACTTTTTTTGCTAATTTTTCTAGTTTTCTTATTTCGCCTTTGTCATTTTCAATGACTTTGCGTAGAATATTGGCCATTCTAGTTCCTTTCGAGTCTTCTTATCAGTTCATTCTAACACAATTGAGCACTCAGTTCAAGAAATCCCCCCAAATGAAAAGAGAAAAGAAGCTTATTCCTAGCTCTTTTCTCATCTTTTTTCTATTTCTAAAAAATTTAATACTTATTTCTGATTCGGATGACTAACAATCATCTCAATTTGTCCTTCTAAGGACCACGTTTTAACATCGTTTGGCAAGATAAAATGCATTCCTTTTTCAAGTGCATAAGCCTTATCTCCCACAGCCAATTGCCCTTGACCAGATAAAACAGAAACCAACAAATAAGGCGCAGTTTGCTTCATGCTAACAATCTGATTGATAGACCATTTATAAACAGTAAAAAATGGATTTGACACCAAAGTTGTTGTAACAATATTATCCATTACCATTGTGGCTGGAACACTGTTTTCTGGTTGACCAATTGTTAAGACATCAATTGATTCCTTAATATGTAAATCTCTTAATTTCCCTTCTGCATCCTTACGGTCAAAGTCATAAACACGGTAGGTTGTATCACTTGATTGTTGTGTTTCAAGTATCAAGATACCATTCCCAATAGCATGCATTGTTCCACTTGGCACATAGAAAAAGTCTCCAGCTTGAACAGGGATACGTGTCAACAAATTCTCCCAATCACCTGCCTCAATCAACTGAGCTAACTCTTCTTTTGATTTAGCATTATGACCATAAATAATTTCTGAACCGGGATCCGCAGAAATGATATACCAGCATTCTGTTTTGCCAAGTTCACCTTCATGCTCTAATCCATAAGCATCATCTGGATGAACCTGAACACTAAGCCAGTCATTGGCATCCAGGATTTTTGTTAAAAGCGGAAAAACTTTTTCAGTAGGGTTACCAAATAAATCAGGATTTTCAGAATAAACCCGATCTAATCCTTGCCCTTTAAATTTGCCATTTGCAATCGTTGAAACTCCATTTGGATGAGCCGAAATTGCCCAATATTCACCTGTTGTTTCTGTTGGAATATCATAATTAAAAATGTCTCTTAATTTAGTTCCACCCCAAATTTTATCATGCATGCTAGCGTTAAGAAAAAATGGTTCTGACATAATATACCTCTATTCACTGTTATCACTTTTAAATTTATTATAGCATTTTTTAGGTAGTCAAGCTAACTATCTTTTAGTAGCATTTTATTCAATCATTAATCGTTTTTAAAAGCTAGACCAGTAAGTGATTTTTTAATCCAAAAATCTATTGGTATTTAAAAATCTAAAAGGAGTAACGCGGCGTTACCCCTCGTCTTGTTTGGTATGTATAAGAATATACTCTCTCCAGAAATTTCTTATACAAATTAATGATATCCTAAAAACGAGCTTTTGTTAAGTGGAAATTAGCTTTTTAAGGTTATTTTTTCAAAAAATATCATAATAACAATTATTTCAGGACGATAATTATTCCAGAACATGCTTAACTCCTAAAATCAGCTAAATATATGAGCACATTAGTGTTCCAAAATCGTTTCATCAACTGTAAAACTATTGTTATCTGCTAGCTCACTCATCCAGTAACCTGATTTTTTCAAAGATTTAACCTGGGTATGTATGTTATTTGTCACAAGTCCATAACGATTTTTGTAAGCATTGGCCCAACTCCAACAATCAATCGGGGTCCACAGATGATAACCCAGACAGTTACTGCCTTCTTCCATGCCTTTGTGGAGCCAGTAAAGGTGCTCTTGGATAAATTGGATCCGATAATCATCTTCAATCATTCCTTCCTCGTTAAGGTAACGTTCTTCACGAGAGACACCCATACCATTTTCACTGATAAACCAGTCTAAATTAGCATAGTTTTTCTGAATGTCCTTTGCAATATCGTAAACTGCCTGTGGATAAATTTCCCACCCCTTATCAACATTCATCCTAGCCATTGGCATGTCATAAGCCTGCCAAAATTTTGTTGGTAAAAAATCGACTGCTAAACTATTTGACGAATATTTAGGTCTTTGAACACGATTTGGATGATAAAAATTCACACCGAGCAAATCAATGGTATTTTCTTTGATAAGAGTCAACTCCTCATCATTTGCTTGCCAAAGAACTCCTTCTTGCGATAGGATTTCCACTAACTCTTGGGGAAATTGCCCCTTGCTACTGGCATCCATGAAGAGGCGGTTATACCATAAATCAGCAATGTGTGCAGCTTTTAAGTCTTCTGTGTCTTGGCTAGCTGGATAAGCCGGTGTCAAGTTAAGAATGATTCCAATTTGTCCATCTAATTGCAATTGACGATACTTGGCAATTGCTTTGCTGCTTGCAAGCTGGAGATTGTAGGCAACTTGGACAGCAGCTTTGCCATCGACTTTTTTAGGGTAATGGAACTGCTCATAGTACCCACCTTCTACAACAACTAAAGGTTCATTATGCGTAAACCAGTATTTAACACGATCACCAAAAAGCTGGAAACATTTTTCTGCAAAGTCTGCAAATAAATCAACAACGTGCTTGTTTTCCCAGCCTCCGTAGGTGTGCAATAATTCAACAGGTAAGTCAAAATGGTGCAAGTTCATGAATGGTGTTATGCCTTGGGCTATGAACTCATCAATAACAGCATTATAGAAATCAACTGCTTCTTGGTTAACGGTGTTTGTTTCCAGATCATCAATCAAGCGAGACCATTGAATAGAGGTACGAACCGTATTAAGACCACAATCTTTCATTAATTTGATATCCGATTTATAGTCATGGTAGAAATCAGAAGCTGTATCAGGACCAACCTGATTGTAAAAATCTTGGGGACTAGTCGCATACCAGTAGTCCATCACATTTTGATGTTTTTTCTTGAAATTACCTTCTGACTGAGGACCACTTGTCGCTGCTCCCCACCAAAAAGTTTCTGGGAATTGTAATGTTTTCATAATTTCTCCTTAAAAAAGGAAGTCGATGTCATGTCAACTTCCTCCTGATTTATATTATAATGATTGGTCATCACGGTCAATCATTTTGAGGAATGGGAACCAAATAAGTCCGATCACAACAACTTGAACCAATTGCAATAATGAGCCCATAATTGAGTTAGTTGCTAAGAATCCGGAAATAAAGATTGGCATAGTCCATGGTACTTGGGCACCTGTAGTTAATGGTACCAAACCACTAGCAAATCCTAAGTAAGCAATAATGACTGAGACAATTGGAGCTAACAGCCATGGAATAAAGATACTAGCATTCATAACAATTGGTAAACCAAAGATAACAGGTTCATTTACGTTGAAGATACCAGGTCCTAAAGCAAAGCGACCAACTTCTTTATATTGTTTATGTTTCATAAAGAATGCCATGATTAAAACAACAATTAAAGTTGAACCAGAACCACCCAAACCAACTGTAAAGGTATCCATGAATGATTTAGTTACAATATGACCATGTTTTGCTAAGGCATCTGCTCCTTGTTGGGTTAATTGAGCATTATCTAACATATTTGTTTGCCAGAAAGGTTCAAATACAGAATTGACAATAACTTGTCCATGTAAACCAAAGAACCATAAAAATTGAACAAAGAAGAGGGCAACAATTGTGGCAGGTAAACTTGTCCCTAAACCAGTTAATGGTTTTTGAATTAGGTTATAAATCACATCATGTAAATTAGTTTTAAATAAACCAACCATAATAGCATTAACAATTAAGAATGATAATAAGGTCCCAATGGCAGGAATCAAAGCTGAGAAAGATTTTGAAACTGCTGGTGGAACACTTTCCGGCATTTTAATGGTAAAGCCACGTTTTGTTAAGTAGACAAATAATTTTGCTGCTAAGAATGAAGCAATAATACCAAGAAACATTCCTTTAGCACCAAGACGGTCAAGGCTCAGTGCACCATTTGCAGTTGCTGCAACTTTGCCATCTTCACCTAAAACATCAAAAAAGAATGGTGTTAAGACTAGGAATGAAGCTAGAGAAACGACCGCGGCATAAATGCCTTCTTCCATTTCTTCTGCTTTACCCATGTAATAACCAATTCCTAATGACACGAAAACTGTCATTATCGACATGGTTGCACTTTGACCATTTCCAAAAAGCGTTGAAAATTGGGCTTTTAAACTATCAGGCCAAAATGGTAGATTATTGAAAACTACAATCAAAGAACCAAACATTGTCAAAGGAAAAGAAAGCATGAAAGCATCGCGAAGGACTAATAAATATTTATTATTTCCTAAAAGAGTTGCTACAGGCAAGACCTTTTCACTAAGCATATCCATAAATTTATTCATGGTAATCTCCTTTTAACTAGTGAATAGTATTTTTTATGTAAGGTTATTATACCACGTTTGAAATTTATTTCAACTATAATTTTAACTTTGAAATTTATTTTAACTCTTGATTGACATAAGCTGCTAATATTTCAGAGAAAATTGAAAACTGCAGCCGGTTATCCATCTGATAGAATTCACCACTGGTATTGGTTAATTGTTGTAAATTTGAAGGCAAAACAAATAAATGGTCAGCATAGTCACGAACATAGGGATTATCAACCATAGTTAAGATAATAATTTTCGCACCAACTTTTTTAGCTGCAATAAATAATTCTTGAAAATCTTTATTTCCAGAAACCGTATAGAATATCAAAACATCATCTGGCCTTAAATTGCGAGCCAGATAAAGCATCTTGGTCTTACTGGTGATACTTTCTGTATAGACATCCTGGTAAAGCAAAAGATAAACCATCTCCTCAGCCCGCAATCCTGAACTCCCTATTCCGAGAATTCTGACCCGACTGGCTTCAAGAATAATTCGTACCACTTGCAGTAAATCCTCTTCTCTTAGATGTCCTTGTATGATGTCAAGTGTATCACGATAGTTAGATAAAACTTGATCACGAACCGTCGCGCCTTCTGCTTGCTCCTTACCTGGTTTATCCTTGGCATAATTTTCCAAGTCCATTTTGAAATCGGCTAAGCCTTTATAGCCAATTTTTTGAGCAAGACGAACCAAAGCAGCTGGTGAGGTATTCATTAGCTTAGCTGCGCCTTGTACACTATTTTCCGTTAAAAACTCAGGATTTTGTATTAAATAATTAGATATTTTCTTATCTGTTTTCGTCAGATTTGTAAATTGAACAGATATACGTTCTTTAAAGTCCATGTCTTCTCCGTAGTCATTTGATACTAAAATAGTATCATCTCTTGGAAGTAAAAGAAAGGAAAAAACCACTTAAAATACTGTTTAAGTGGTTTTTCTGATTATTGACCAGCTACTAATTTAGCTAAAGCAAAATTTCCTAGAGTAGCGGAGCCATTTTCCGCAATTGCTGGTGTGACAATGTAACCTTTCAAGTCTGGGACTGGTAGGTAGCCCTGCATTAATTCCTCAAAAGCCTGATGAACCCGAGTCACCATATGGGACTGGGCCATTACACCACCACCAAAAACGATGATTTGCGGACGGTAGAGCATGGTTGCCTGCAGTGCGGCCTGAGCAATGTAGAAAGCCTGAACATCCCAAACAGCTGAATTTTCCTCAATCAGCTCGCCACGAATGCCAGTTCTTGCTTTCAAACTTGGACCTGCGGCCATGCCTTCTAAGCAACCTTTGTGGAATGGGCATACGCCAGTAAAGTTAGTTTCAATATCATTAGAATGAGCCATGACGTAGGTATGACCAGCTTCGGTGTGGCCAAGGCCCCCGATGAAATGGCCATCCTGAATAGCTCCGGCACCAATACCAGTTCCAATGGTATAGTAAACTAAGCTATCAACACCATTACGTACCAGCATTTCACCATATGCCGAACTGTTAACATCAGTTGTAAAATAAACAGGAACTTGCAAGGCTTCTTTAATTTTACCAAGTAAATCGACATTAGCCCAGTTTGGTTTCGGGGTTGTTGTGATGTAACCATAAGTTTCTGAGTTGTCATCTATATCAATTGGCCCAAAAGAACCAATAGCAAGTCCTACCAAGTCTTCTTTAAAGTCTTGGAAAAAAGCAATGGTTGCAGCAATTGTCTCTTCTGGACTAGTTGTCGGAAATTGGCTTTTAGCAACAATTTCTAAGTCATCATTACCAACGGCACAAATAAATTTTGTTCCGCCAGCCTCTAGACTACCATATAAATTTGCCATTTTTTCTCCTTCTGTAAAGCGTTTTCTTCTTTATATTATAGGTGTTTCAAATAGGTTAATCAAGCTATTATTTACTTTTCTTAAGATACAATCTTAGTTTTAATAATAATAAAAGGCTAGTCTCCTAGCCCACTTATTATTTTACAGTCAAGATTTTTTGACTTGTCGTCAGAGCATATGTAGCAAGGATATTCACATCTGAATAATCTGCCGTATTAGTTACAATGACCATTGTTGTATCATCAAGACCTGCTGAAGCAATTCGAGCCGAATCAAAATGACCTAACAAGGCGCCTTTTTGAACCTTTTGACCAACTTTAACAGCTGGTTTAAAGCCATCGCCAGCCATTGAGACTGTATCAATACCAATATGAATAAGTACTTCAGCACCTAAATCAGATTTGATAGCAAAAGCGTGACCAGTTTCAAAAGCAACTTCAACTGTTCCATCAACTGGAGAATAAACTGCATTACCACTTGGTTTCACTGCAATACCTTTACCCATTGCACCAGATGAGAATACTGGATCAGACACTTGATCAAGCGCTTGGTAAGTACCTGAAAGTGGACTAACAATTGTTTCTTCTTTTAAACTTGATTGTGCACTCTCAGCAATTGGAGCTTGTGTTTCAGATGATAACGCAACAATTTCTGTTGCTTCCTCTTCTTTGTAACCCCAAACATATGAAATCGCAAAGGCTACTGATAAGCCTGTCAAAAGCGTAATAATATATGGAACTAATTGTCCGTTTAAGTAAAGTAATGTACCTGGTAATACAGTGATACCAAAACCAGTACCGGCAATTTTGAAGAGACCAGCAACCCAACCAGCTACGGCACCACCGAGTAAACCCGAGACAAATACTTTTGGATAACGTAAGTTAACCCCAAAGATAGCTGGCTCTGTAATCCCTAGTAAAGCAGAAAGTGTTGAAGGGAAAGCTAACCCTTTAAGTTTAAGAGATTTTGTTTTAACACCAACAGCTAATGTTGCTCCTGCTTGTGCTGCAGTTGCTGCTGTTAAGTAAGCATTAAATGGATCTTTTCCTGTATTAGCAATTAATTGTGCTTCGAGAAAGTTAAAGATATGGTGAATACCAGTTACAACGATTAATTGTTGGATACCACCGACAATCAAACCAGCAATACCAAATGGTAAATGTAATACTGCTTGCGTACCAGCTAAAACAACATTTTCAAGAGAATGGAAAACTGGACCGATGACAAAGAGTCCTAGGGCACTCATAATAGCAAAGGTTAAGAATGGCGTAGCTAATAAGTCCAAAGCTTCTGGTACTTTTTTATGCAACCATTTTTCAAATTTAGCCCCAACCAAACCAACAAAGAAAGCTGGAAGCACTGTCCCTTGGTAACCAACAACTGGAATAAAACCAAAGAAGGTTAAAGGTTTAACATCCCCACCTGAAGCAACAACCCAAGCATTTGGCAACTCATTTGAAACAAGCATCAAACCGAGAACAATACCAATCAGAGGATTTCCACCAAAAACGCGGAAGGCTGACCAAGCAACTAATGCAGGCAAATAAACAAAAGCTGTATCAGTAAGGATACGTGTATACATTAAGAAGTTTTCACCGTAATGATGAATACCGAACAGTTCCATAATAGTAGGTTGTGTAACTAAACCACGAACCCCCATGAACAAACCAGTCGCTACAATTGCAGGAATAATTGGAACAAAAACGTCACCAAAAGTACGGACAGCGCGTTGGAACATGTTACCTTGTTGAGCAGCTTCTGCTTTTTGTTCGCCAGTTGATGCTGTCGGTAAACCAAGAGCCACTACTTCATCATAAATTTTATTGACCGTACCAGTACCAAAAATCATTTGATATTGACCTGAGTTGAAAAAGGCACCTTTAACTTTTTCAATGTTTTCAGCTTTCTCTTTATCAATCTTGTTTTCATCAATAACCATGACACGTAAACGCGTTGCACAGTGTGCGACACTTTTTACATTTTCACGACCACCAATTGCATCAATGACTTCTTTTGCAATTTGTTTATTGTCCATTCTGCAAAAATCTCCTTTTATTTTTAAGTGAAACCGTTTCACCTCTTGCTTAATATTTTAGCATGTCAAAAATACATGTCAAGCGTTTGACATATATTTTTTTATTTCTCTATTTATTGTTGATTTTACAAAGGAAAACGTTTAATATAATAGTGTAGAGTAAAACGAAAGAGAGCCTCAAATGGAATTACCAAAAGAAGTCCGTTATAAAACTTATGATCAATGGACAAAAGCGGAAATTGAAAAAATAGAAGAACGTATCAGTCAATCTCCTTGGCACTGCAACTATCATATTGAAGCAAAAACAGGCTTATTAAATGATCCTAATGGCTTTTCTTATTTTGATGGCCAATATCATCTTTTCTATCAAAATTGGCCATTTGGCGCAGCTCATGGATTAAAACAGTGGGTTCACATGGTATCGAAGGATCTCGTAAACTTTACCGAGACAGGAACCAAATTGTTACCAGACCATGCAAATGATAGTCATGGTGCATACTCAGGTTCAGCCTACGCTATTGACGAAAAACTTTTCCTCTTTTATACAGGTAATGTGCGGGATCAAGATTGGGTACGCCACCCCTTACAAATCGGAGCCTTCATGGATAAAAATGGAAAAATCGAGAAATTTAACCATGCTTTGATTGAGCAACCAGAAGACACTACTGATCATTTTCGTGATCCTCAGATTTTCCAATATCAAGAGCAGTTTTATGCCATTATCGGTGGTCAAAACCTCAACAAAAAAGGCATTATTAAACTCTACAAAGCTGTTAACAACCAAGTCGACAGCTGGAAATTCGTCGCTGACTTGAATTTTGATAATAGTGGAACAGCCTATATGATTGAGTGCCCAAACTTAGTTTTTGTCGATGGTAAGCCAGTGCTCATCTTTAGTCCACAGGCTTATCACGACAGGTGTTAAACTACGCCAACATCTACCCTAATACTTATCAAATCTTCGAGTCATTCGACCCTGAAAATGGAAAATTAATTGGTCCAAGAAAACTTGAAAACTTAGATTTCGGTTTTGAAGCATATGCTACCCAGGCTTTTAATAATCCTGATGGGAAAGCATTAGCTATTTCCTGGATTGGCTTACCTGATATCAATTATCCAAGTGATCAATTTGATTACCAGGGCGCTCTAAGTTTAGTCAAAGAGTTACATATCAAAGATGGACAACTTTATCAGACACCTGTTGATGCCATCACATCCCTTAGAGGGAGGCACAAGCTTTTGCCGATAAAGCCAGTAGTTCAAATACTTATGAATTAGAACTGCAAGTTCCTGCAAATCAAGTGACTGAGTTAAAGGTTTTTTCAGATGGAAAAGGACGCGGCTTAGTGCTAACAATTGATACCAAGTCTGGTCAATTAAGCCTGGATAGAAGTCAGGTTGGCCAACAATATGCTACTGATTTTGGGACGATCAGAACTTGCCAAATCCCTCAAGAAGATGTTACACTTAATATCTATCTTGACAAGTCGACAATTGAAATTTTTGTTAATCAAGGAAATCAAGTTTTAACAAGTCGCGTCTTCCCTTCAAAAGAGGAATCTGGCATTTCAATTATCAAAGGTCAAGTTTCAGGTAATTACTATGAAATGAGGAAATAATTTTGGTTGCAAAATTAACTGATGTTGCAGAATTAGCAGGTGTTAGTCCAACAACTGTCTCACGTGTCATCAATAAAAAAGGCTATCTTTCTCAAAAAACCGTTGATAAGGTAAAAGAAGCTATGAAAGAATTAGGCTACCAACCTAATAATCTAGCTAGAAGTTTACAAGGAAAATCAGCCCAATTAGTTGGTTTAATTTTTCCCAATATCAGTAATATTTTTTACGCAGAGCTAATTGAATATCTGGAAATCGAACTGTTTAATCATGGTTATAAAGCAATTATTTGTAATAGCCAAAGCAATCCTCAAAAAGAAAAAGAATACCTAGAAATGTTGGCTGCAAATCAAGTAGACGGTATTATTTCTTCTAGTCATAATTTGGGTATTGAAGACTACGAACGTGTTGAAGCTCCTATTGTTGCTTTTGACCGAAATTTAGCTCCCAAAATCCCAATTATTTCATCTGATAATTTTCAAGGCGGAATCTTAGCCGCCCAAACTCTGCAAAAGTATAACTGCCAAAAAATGATTATGATTACAGGTAATGATAATTCTGACTCACCAACTGGTCTGAGACAATTAGGTTTTTCATACCAATTGAAAAAGAGTGCTGAAATCATCAGATTACCTAACAATTTATCGACTATCCGACGAGAAATGGAAATCCGATCAATCTTATCCACTAGACAGCCAGATGGCATCTTTGCTTCTGATGATTTGACAGCTATTTTAATTATGAAAGTTGCCAAAAAACTAGGTTTAGCAGTCCCCGAAAATGTTAAATTAATCGGCTATGATGGAACTGCTTTTATTGAAAATTATTTCCCACAATTAACCACTATCAAGCAACCCATTGAAGAAATTGCTAAATTATCCATTGAGATTTTAATCAAAAAAATAAAGCAAGAAAAAACCAGTAAAGATTACATCTTACCGATTACTCTTCTACCTGGATCAAGCATCTAAAAAAGACTGAAGCTAATGCTTTAGTCTTTTTTAGTATCATCTGTTTCAGTCACAAATTGGCTGAGTAAGCCATTTACAAATTTTGCAGATGTTTCATCAGAATATTTTTTGGCAATCTCAATGATTTCATTCAAAGCAACCCGGTCTGGTGTTTCATCAAAATATTTGATTTCATAAAGACCTAAACGTAACATTGTTTTATCTGATAAAGTAAGTCGTTCAATTGACCAACCTGTTTTAAGGTTTTCTGTGATTAATTGATCCAATTCTGCTTTATGGTCATTAACACCATTTACTAAGTTTAATAAGAAGGCTGGAATATCAGATTTCTCGTCTTCTTCAATAACCTTATCATAATCATAGGCAAATTGAGAGGCTTCTAAGAATTCTCCACCAAGTTCCATATTAAACAAAGCTTGAAAAGCGCGCTCCCGTAAATCACGTCTCGAATTTTGAAAACTCTTAGTCATCCAAAAAATCCTCATCGAATAATGATTTCATATCCGGTTTTGGTGTTTTTTCTGGAACAATACCTTCTACATGAATGTTAACAGCTGAAAGTATCACTTCTGCCATATCATATACAGCAGCTTTAACTGCTTTTTGAATAGCAACTGAAACCGTTGGCACTTTCACACCATATTGTAGATACACATAGATATCTGCAGTAACAGTTCCGTCTTCTTCTGTACGGAGATAAACACCTTTACCAAGGCTAGCTTTATTAAAACTATCTGCCATTTTTTTGTTATGTAGTGAATGAACGCCATCAACTTGTGTTGTAGCAATCCCAGTAATCACTTCTAGAACGCGTGGTGAAATAACAATTTCACCAATATTTTCACTAATCATAGCATTTCCTTTCTGTTCTCAACTAATGGTTGACAAGCTATTAGGCACGAGAAACGTATGTACCTTCTGTTGTGTTGATAACAAGTTTTTGTCCAGCTTCGATAAAGTCTGGAACGTTAACCACAAGTCCTGTTTCAAGAGTTGCAGGTTTACCTGATCCAGTAACTGTTGCACCTTTAATAGATGGTTGCGTTTCAGCAACTGTTAATTCAACTGTAGTTGGTACCGTTACACCGATTACTTCATCTCCGTAGAATTGAATTTTTACATCTGAATTTTCAAGAATGTAAAGCAATTCTTGCTCAACATTTGCTACAGGAATTTCATATTGATCATATGTATCTGTATTCATGAAGTAAGCTGTATCATCCATTTTATATAAATATTGAGCTGGGACAGTTTCAATAATTGCTTGTTCGAATTTTTCATCAGGACGGTAAGTTGTATCAAAAGTTGATCCTGTACGTACATCACGTAATTTCATACGCATGATTGTATTACCTTTACCTGGTTTGTGGTGACTTGCATCAAGAACACGAATCAATTTACCTTCAGCCTCAAAAGTCATACCTGCTCTAAGCTTACTTGCTTCAATCATTATTATTACCTCTTACTAAAATATTTATCAACCCATTTTAACACAAAAACAGACTATTCTCAAATCTTTTATGCCTACTTCAGTTTATGTCTAGCCCTAGGTTAACTAAGGTAGAATGACTTCTCCGATTATTTTATCTCTTGACCACCCAAAGTGATTTCTGGCACATCATGTTGCTGATAGATAACACCTTTTTTCTCCATCAACTCAATTGCAAAAGGGTGCGGTCTATAGTGAGCTTTATAAGTAATCGTTTTGACTCCTGCTTGTAGCAGTGCTTTGGTACAATTAATGCACGGAAAATGAGTCACATAAAGCTCCGTCCCATCGGTTGAAATCCCTTCCTTAGCACACTGAATTAAGGCATTCATTTCAGCATGAACAGTCCGTATACAATGACCATCCTCCATATAATGACCTGCTTCACTGCAATTATCTGTTGCTGAGACACCACCGTTATAGCCAGTTGCGATGATTCTATTATCCTTAACCAAAACAGCCCCGACAAATGCTCTGTCACAGGTTGATCGCTTTGAAATAAGTTCAGCATTAGCCATAAAGTAATCTTGCCATGATAATCTTTTTTCCATCTTTTTCCTCTTTCACATTGCAGAGCTGATTAGTTTATCACAATCAATTCCTTTGGTGCTAGTGTTAAAACTTGGCAACCATCTTCAGTTAGCACTAAATCATCCTCAATCCGTACACCGTAGAGATTATCTAGATAGATACCAGGCTCGTCAGTGACTACCATTCCTGCTTGCAAGACCTTATCGCTTTTGGCAAAAAATGGATTCTCGTGAATGTCAAGACCAATGCCATGTCCAATCCCGTGTGTGAAGTTGGGACCATAGCCAGCACTTGTAATTATCTCACGTGGTATCCGGTCGAAGTCCGTGTATGTCATGCCAGCACGCGCTTTATCAATTAAAGCCTTATTAGCCTCTAAAGTAATCTGGTAAATTTCTTTTTCTTGGTCTGTTGTTTGCCCAATATGAATTGTCCGGGTCATATCACTGACGTAATGGTCGTAGTAACACCCAAAATCCATGGTCAAACTGTCGCCACTTTCAATCACTTTATTGCTAGCACGACCATGTGGCATCGCAGAACGCGGGCCAGAGGCTGCAATCGTCTCAAAGGAAGTTCCTGAAGCCCCATAATGACGCATCCGAAAATCAAGGAAGTTTGCCACGTCCACTTCTCTCGTTTTACCTGGTTTGATATAATCAAGTACATCACTAAAGGCTTTGTCTGAGATGGAACAAGCTTTGGCAATTGTCGCAATTTCACTGCTATCTTTGATCAAGCGTTGCTCTTCAATAAATCCTGACTGATGCTGTAAAGTTATGTTGTGAAAGACCTCTTGAAGTTGTTGGTAAAAAAGAAAACTAATATCATCTTCAAAGGCTAAGTTTTGGCACTTATCTGCCTGTAAAATGGCTAATATCTCTTTTAAGGGTGTCCGGCTTTCAATAATATCAAAATGCTTAACCTTGTCTTTAGCTATCAATGTATATCTAGCATCAGTAATAAAAATGCTTCTTTTTGGGGTAATCAAAAGCGTCGCCGCTGTTCCAGAAAAGCCAGTTAAATAATAAATATTTTTGAGATTTGTAATCAAGATAGCTTCTAACTGATCACTTACTAAACGATTTTGTAAAGTCGCTAAACGACTACTTAAAAAGTTTTCCATTTTTATTCTCCTGTACACATTACTTCCCTCTAGTTTACCATGATTTATGGGCATTTGAAAGTTATCGTCAATCCTTTTATATAATATATGTTTCATCATTATTTGGGTTAACAAAAAATACTTCTCAATGTGGTGTTAGTACTTGAAAACTCTTGTTTTCAAGTACGGGGAATTTTTTAGACCTAGGCTAAAAAATTAGGCATAGAATTTCTTCGAAAGTCGTTGCCTTCCCTCATCACATAAGAAAAGTATATGAATTATCAATTTCTAGTTATTTACTTCAAATCCAATTTTTCTTTCAAATAATAACCTGTATAGCTCTCTTTAACTTTGGCAATATCTTCTGGCGTACCAGTCGCAATAATCTGTCCACCGCCAACACCACCTTCCGGACCAAGGTCAATAATATGGTCCGCTGATTTAATGACATCAAGATTATGTTCAATCACAAGAACAGTATTGCCTTCATCAACAAAGCGTTCTAAAACAGTCAAGAGACGTGCAATGTCGTCAGTGTGAAGACCAGTTGTTGGCTCATCTAAGATATAAAGACTCTTACCTGTTGACCGTTTGTGTAACTCTGAAGCCAACTTCATCCGTTGCGCTTCACCACCAGAAAGGGTTGTCGCTGGTTGACCAAGAGTAACATAACCTAGACCAACATCCTTAATCGTTTGAATCTTACGAGCAATCTTCGGAATAGCTGAGAAGAATGGCAGAGCATCATCAACAGTCATATCTAGGATTTGAGCAATATTTTTCTCTTTATAATGAACTTCTAAAGTCTCTGAATTATAACGTCGGCCATGGCAAACTTCACACGGAACATAGACATCAGGTAGGAAATGCATTTCAATCTTGATAATCCCATCACCAGAACAGGCTTCACAACGTCCGCCTTTGACATTGAAGGAAAAGCGCCCCTTCTTGTAGCCACGGATCTTAGCTTCATTGGTCTGTGCAAACAGATCACGGATATCATCAAAGACCCCCGTATAAGTGGCCGGATTTGAACGTGGCGTCCGACCAATTGGACTTTGATCAATATCAATCAAGCGTTCAATATGTTCCGTTCCTTCAATGGATTTGTGCTTACCCGGCTTCTCAGAATTACGATTGAGTTTTTGCGCCAGCGCCTTTTTCAGAATGGAATTAATTAGCGTAGATTTTCCTGATCCGGAGACACCGGTCACAGCAATAAATTTGCCTAAAGGGAATCGAACATCAAGGTTTTGCAAGTTATTTTCACTGGCCCCCTTTATTTCAATAAAACGACCATTGCCCTTACGACGTTCTAAAGGTACAGGAATTGATTTCTTACCAGACAAATACTGACCTGTAATCGATTTTCGATTGCGAGCTACTTGTTTTGGCGTACCTGAAGCAATGATTTGACCACCGAACTCACCGGCCCCTGGACCGACGTCGATCAACCAATCAGCCTGCATCATGGTATCTTCATCGTGTTCAACAACAATCAAGGTATTCCCCAAATCACGCATTTTCTTTAAGCTATCAATGAGGCGATCGTTGTCTCTTTGGTGGAGACCAATCGATGGCTCATCCAGAATGTAGAGCACTCCCGATAGGTTAGAACCGATTTGCGTTGCTAGTCGAATCCGCTGACTCTCCCCACCAGACAGGGTTCCCGAAGCACGAGAAAGGGTCAGATAATTAAGACCAACATTATTTAAGAAGGTCAGACGATCATGAATTTCTTTGACAATTGGCTTAGCAATGGTTGACTCATTTTCCGTCAATTGTAATTGTTCAATATACTCAAGATGATCAGCAATTGATAATTCTGACAATTTCCCAATATTTAAACCGTCTTCACCGCCGACATGCACGCAAAGAGCTTGGTCATTGAGACGGTAACCGTGACAGGTTGTGCATTTAAGAGCATTCATATAAGCACGCATGACATTACGTGTATACTCACTATTAGTTTCATGATAGCGACGGTTGATATTGGTAATAACACCTTCAAAAGCAATATCAATATTACGTTCACCACCAAAATCATTGACATAGTGGAAATGGAATTCCTTATCACCTGAACCATAAAGGATAATCTCTTTTTCCTCATCTGAAAGCTCTTGATAAGGCGTATCCATGCTAATCCCAAAAGCTTTCATGGCTTGTTCAAGCATGGTTGGATAGTAATTGGAAGAAATGGGATTCCAAGGTGCTAAGACTCCTTGCGCTAGCGTCAAACTAGGATCAGGAATAACGAGATCTAAATCGACTTCCAACTTAATTCCCAAACCATCACAGGTCGGACATGAACCAAACGGTGCATTAAATGAAAAGAGACGAGGTTCCAATTCTGGAACAGTAAAACCACAGACAGGACAAGAGTAATGTTCTGAAAAGAGCATTTCATTGCCATCCATAGTATCAATTACCAGATAGCCATCCCCTAAACGAAGGGCTGCTTCTACTGAGTCAAAAAGACGACTTCTGATGCCATCTTTATTGACCAAACGGTCAATAACCACTTCGATATCATGCATTTTACTCTTAGATAATTCCGGAACTTCTGAAATATCATAGATATCCCCATCAACCCGAACACGCACATAACCATCTTTTTGAATTTTTTCAAAAATCGACTTATGTTGCCCCTTCTTACGACGTACAATTGGTGACAAAATCTGCATTCTTGTCCGTTCTGGCAATTCTAAAACCTGCTCAACAATCTGTTCAACAGATGAAGCCGTAATAGCTCCATGCCCATTGATACAGTATGGCGTGCCAACACGCGCATAAAGTAGGCGCAAATAGTCATTGATTTCCGTCACAGTCCCCACGGTTGAGCGTGGATTTTTACTGGTTGTTTTTTGGTCAATGGAAATAGCTGGGCTTAAGCCATCAATTGAGTCAACATCAGGTTTCTCCATGTTACCTAAAAATTGGCGTGCATAAGCCGAAAGACTCTCCACATAACGGCGTTGTCCCTCAGCATAGATGGTATCAAAAGCAAACTAGACTTCCCAGAACCAGATAACCCCGTCACAACAACCAGCTTATCCCGAGGAATCTCGACATCTATATTTTTTAAATTGTGAGCCCTAGCTCCATGAATAATTAATTTATCTTGCATGTGATAGTGCTTGTCAGCACACCTCCCTTGAAATTTCTTATATTATACCAAAATTTTAAGAGATAGCTGACTGAAAAGATTGCCTATACTTTGTGCAAAATTAGAAATTTTATTCTCTTTTACTTTAACCTATCAAATTAGCTTGAAAGAAAATGGAGTTTGATGTTAGTTGAAAAATAATACAAAAATTCATTAAAACGTTTTCTAGGACAATATGAAAATTTTATCATTTTATACTACCCCAAAATTTTACTTTTTGTAGTATAATAGTAAGGTATTATTGCCTTTTTAGTAATTTTTCAAAAATTTTCCTACTATAAAATGGCTAATGTTATACATGAATTTTTCAGAAAAAGGAGGGCTTGTCATGAAACAAATGTTTCTTTCATCGGCAATTGAATTCAAAGAAATAGAAACATTCGAGCCAGGGGCTTGGATTAAATTGGTCAACCCTTCCCAGGAAGAGTCGATTGAAGTTGCTGATCAATTTAACATCGATCTTTCTGACTTACGTGCGCCACTCGATATTGAAGAAACATCTCGTATAACAGTTGAAGATGATTATACATTGATCATTGTCGACGTTCCAGCCTATGAAGAACGCAATAACAAAAGCTATTATGTGACTGTTCCGCTTGGTATTATTGTTACAGAAAATGCTGTAATCACGACTTGTTTGAATGACTTAACACTCTTTGAGCATTTTCATAATAAACGGGTTAAAAACTTTTATACTTTTATGAAGACCCGCTTCGTCTTCCAGTTGCTCTACCGCAACGCTGAGCTATTTCTTACTGCCCTTCGCACTATCGACAGACAAAGCGATCGATTGGAAGCCCAGCTAGAGGCTGCCACTCGTAATGAAGAGCTAATTGACATGATGGAACTTGAAAAGTCTATTGTCTACCTGAAAGCTTCCTTGAAATTCAACGAACGAATTGTTAAGAAATTGTCTAGCAGCACTAGCTCATTAAAAAAATACATCGAAGATGAAGACCTTTTAGAAGACACGCTGATTGAAACGCAACAGGCCATCGAGATGGCTGGCATCTATGAAAATGTCTTGAATGCTATGACTGATACGACTGCGTCAATCATTAATAATAATCAGAATACGATCATGAAAACTTTGGCCTTGATGACGATGACTTTAGATATCCCAACAGTTATCTTTTCTGCCTATGGTATGAACTTCCAAAACAATTGGCTACCACTAAATGATTTAGAACACGGTTTTTGGGTCGTCGTATTACTAGCAAGCCTCTTATCGTCATTCATTGTTTTCTATTTTATTCGAAAAAAATGGTTCTAAGTATATCAAAAACGATAATTGACCTGTTAATCTGTAAAACAAACTACTATAAAAAAGATATATTTTAAGGAGAAACAATGGATTTTCAATACTTAACAAAGAAAAACCAAGAATTTATTCATATTGCTACTAACCGTCTAATTGAAGATGGTAAAACTGATCAAGAAATTAAAGACATTCTTGAAGAAACAGTCCCAACTATCCTCGAAAAACAAAGACAAGGTATTCCTGCACGATCTTTTCTTGGAGCACCTACAGCTTGGGCTGCATCATTTACTGAGAAAAAAGATGGAACAAATGGAAAAGCCAATGACAAACCAAAAAACACTAATCCTTGGTTAATGTGGTTAGATACATCTTTTCTCTTCATCGGAGTTGTTTCCTTGTTAAATGGAATGATGACTTTCTTTAATCCCAATGCAACAGTAACTGGACTTGTATCCCTTCTAGCACTAGGATTTGGGGGCGGAGCATCAATGTATGCCACTTACTACTTTATCTATCGCCATTTAGGCAAAGAGAAAAGCCAACGCCCAAATTGGATAAAAACTTTCGGTGCCTTATCTCTTGCGATGCTAGGTTGGTTTGGGATTTATTCTGCAACAGCTTTCTTACCAAGATCTATAAATCCACTTCTTCCACCATTTCCACTTGTTATCATCGGAGGCATAGCTTTTGCTTTACGTTACTATTTGAAACGCAAATACAATGTTCAAAATGCAATGGCTGCACAACAACGCTAAGATAGAAATTTAATTATGACTAACAAAAGCACCGACATTAAATTGTCGGTGCTTTTGTTCTTAGTCTGTTTTCCCATAGTTACACTGCCTAGACCGTTCCACTATTACCCAAAAATCAAGACAAATAGTTATTGTTAAAATAAACAAGGGCAATGATCCCAAATAAAAAAAGAGCTTACGCTCTTCTTTAATTTAGTCTTCGTTTACGTAAGGCATTAATGCCATAACACGTGCGCGTTTGATCGCTGCTGTTACTTTACGTTGATTTTTAGCTGATGTTCCTGTTACGCGACGAGGTAAGATTTTTCCACGTTCTGAAACGAAACGGCCTAAAAGTTCAGTGTCTTTGTAATCAACATATTCAATTTTATTAGCTGCGATAAAGTCAACTTTTTTACGGCGTTTGAATCCGCCACGACGTTGTTGAGCCATGTGTTTTCTCCTTTTATATTATCTTTTTGACCTGATAAATTATCAGTATCTGAACTCTGAAGAGTTCATTTTCCCAAACCCACTCTATTAGAATGGTAGATCGTCATCTGAGATATCCATTGGATTTGAATTACCAAACGGGCTATCATCGCGACCAAAGTTAGGTGTTTGCTGAGTAGGGGCTGAGTAACTATTGTTTGATGATGATGAATTGTTATTGAATCCACCGCCATTATAAGAGTTAGATGAACCACCTTCACGTGTAGCACGGCTTTCCAACATTTGGAAATTATCCGCAACCACTTCAGTTACATAGACACGTTGCCCTTGTTGATTTTCGTAATTACGAGTCTGAATACGACCAGTAATACCAACTAGAGCACCCTTTTTAGCCCAATTCGCTAAGTTCTCAGCTGGTTGACGCCAGATAACACAGTTAATGAAATCTGCTTCGCGCTCCCCATTTTGACTTTTGAATGTACGGTTAACAGCAAGTGTAAAAGTAGCAACAGCCACTTGACTTGGTGTGTAACGAAGTTCTGCATCTTTGGTCATACGACCAACTAGTACTACATTATTAATCATAAACTACCTTCTTATAAGTCTTAAGCGTCAAGTTTAACGATCATGTGACGAAGAATGTCACCGTTGATTTTTGATAAACGGTCAAACTCATTAAGAGCGACAGCATCAGTTGCTTCAACGTTAACGATATGGTAAAGACCTTCGCGGAAATCATTGATTTCATATGCAAGACGACGTTTTTCCCAATCTTTTGATTCAACGATTGTAGCACCGTTGTCAGTTAAGATAGAGTCAAAGCGTGATACCAAAGCGTTTTTAGCTTCTTCTTCAATGTTTGGACGAATAATATAAAGAATTTCGTATTTTGCCATTGATTTTTTCCTCCTTTTGGACTAATGACCTACAACTTTTTTGTAGGTAAGTGAGGTATTCTCACAGACTACTATTATACTCTAAATTTAAGCTATAAGCAAGGAAAAATTTTAAAAAAATAAAGACACCCAATGCACACTTTTGGATGCCTTTTTCATTTAATTCTTTCTTATAGAATATATTCCTTTCTCATTCATTTCATAAGGAGTTATCTGCAAACTTTCCTATATAAAAGGAAATAAATCTTATTATTTTTCTGATAGGGTTTATTCTCCTCTCTTTCTATGAAATGCTTTAAAATATATACTATTTAGTTTTCACATAATCTATAATGATGATGTTGTAAATTTTACATTGGTTTCACTTCTTTGGCTATTTTTTGCAATAGCCAACTGTGTCTCCGTTTTTGTATCTTGCAAGATTCATAAGATCCTCCTAATAAAGAAAAACTCATTTCCCTGTGCGACAATAACAATAATAATTTTTAACGTTTTCCCTGAGTGACAATAACAAACTATACAATTTTTGAAAGTCTTATCTAGAAAAACCTCATTACTTGTATATGCTAATTCTAAAAAGTGTTTGACACTTCTTAAAACATAAAAGCTACAACTTATACTGTATAGAGCGCTCCTTTGGCCAAATCTCTCGAGCTTAGAATAAGTTTAACAGCGTGATCACTTTGTTAACATACGTAAAATTGGGTTTGCCTACCGCAGTTAGAGCTACTTAGTCTCCGTTTTTGTACCGTGCGACATGTAGTTTCATCATAAGAAAACCTCCTATAAATCTGTGTCATTATGTCATCCTTCTTTATACTTTTATTATAATGTAAGCGTTTCCTTTTGTCAATATAAAACTCCTCTTTTTTATAAAATTACATTTTATGCATCACAAAAAACTATCTTTTCCTTTCCACAACTAGTCAATATTTGCTACAATATGGACATGTTAGATTTAAAAGATTATGGTATTGACATGTGGAATCCCGAAAAAATTGATTCCTTTCGTCGTACTCTCCTAAACTGGTACGACCAAGAAAAACGAGATCTCCCTTGGAGACGTACAACAAATCCTTATTTCATTTGGGTTTCTGAGATTATGCTCCAGCAAACTCAAGTTCAAACTGTCATTCCTTACTATCAGCGTTTTCTTGAGTGGTTTCCGACTATTGAAAAATTGCTAACGCCCCTGAAGAAAAACTGTTAAAAGCCTGGGAAGGGCTTGGTTACTACTCACGCGTAAGAAATATGCAGAAGGCTGCGCAACAAATCATGACCGATTTTGATGGGACTTTCCCATCACGCTTTGAAGACATATCAGAATTAAAAGGGATTGGCCCATATACCGCTGGTGCAATCTCAAGTATTGCTTTTAATTTACCTGAGCCTGCTGTTGACGGCAATGTCATGCGTGTGATGGCTAGATTATTTGAGGTTGATTATGATATTGGAAATCCTAAGAATCGAAAAATTTTTCAGGCAATCATGGAAAAACTAATTGATCCAGATCGCCCCGGAGATTTCAACCAAGCACTAATGGATCTGGGCACTGATATCGAATCTGCTAAAAATCCCAGACCAGATGACTCCCCAATTAAGTTTTTCTGCGCAGCCTATCTCCATGGAACTTACGACAAATATCCCATTAAGTTACCTAAGAAAAAGCCGCGTCCCATGGAAATTCAGGCTTTTGTGATTAGAAATGCGGAAGGTAAATACCTGATTGAAAAGAATAATGCTGGACCTCTTCTTGGCGGTTTTTGGACTTTTCCAATTATTGAGACTAATTTTCAGAGTCAACAAATGGATCTTTTTGGTCAGTCACAGGAAATTCTTGAGACCTTATCACAGAAGGATGCTTTTTCTGAACACTATCAACTACAGCCGACCTGGCATGAGACCGTTCATAAAAAGCTTACTCACACTTTCAGTCATCAAAAGTGGTCCATCGAGCTCTTAGAAGGCTCCGTCAGTGATGATAAATTGCCCAATCATTTAGAACTGCAATGGCTTCACTTAGAAGATTTTGATAATCTCCCAATGGCCACACCACAGAAAAAAATGATGGCACAATTGTTGAAGTAGCAAAAAAGCCCTACTTAGGGCTTTTTGTCTTAACTTAATTCAGCAATGATAGCTTTGATTTGACTTTTGGTATGTACACCAGCTACCTGTTTTACAACTTGACCGTCTTTTTTAAATAATAGGGTTGGAATAGACATAATCCCAAATGCTTGTGCTGTGTTTGGGTTTTCATCAACATCCATTTTTACAATTTTCAATTCATCTTCATCTAGCTCTTCAGATAATTGTTCTAAGATGGGTGCTTGCATTAAACATGGACCACACCATGTTGCCCAAAAGTCAACTAAGACCAAGCCTTCTTTAGTTTCTGATTCAAATGTTGCATCTGTTACAATCTGTGTCATCTGATATTCTCACTTTCTTCTAGTTTATATCCTTATTTTAAGTCAAATCATTTGATATGGCAAGAATCTACTACGTTGATCTGTCAATAAAAAAATTGATAACAAAAAATATAAAAAGCGTAGCAGATTTCAGACAGGTACCCAATCATTTGCTAAAATAACAACTACAATAATATAATACAAGGAGTTTGCGATGGAAAATTATGATCTCATTGTCGTTGGTTTCGGTAAAGCAGGAAAAACTCTAGCTGGCAAAATGGCACAAGAAGGCCAAAAAGTTGCACTGATTGAACAATCTAAGGAGATGTTTGGTGGAACATGCATCAATATTGGTTGTATTCCCACTAAAGCTTTAATACTTGCTACAGAAAAAAACGCCAACTTCGAAGAAGCCATGACACATAAAGAAACAGTTGTGACACGTCTGCGACAAAAAAATGAAAATGGTCTTCGCTCATCTGGGGTTACGCTCTACAATGGTAAAGCAACCTTCTTAGAAAACAAAATCATCCAAATCTCAGCTGGCGAAGAACAAGTCAATGTCTCAGCAGAAACAATTGTTATTAATACTGGTGCAGTATCTAATCACTTCCCAATCCCTGGCTTAATGACAAGTCGTCATGTTGTTGATAGTACAGGTATCTTAGCCATTGATAAAAAACCAGAACGACTTGCAGTTATTGGAGGCGGAAATATTGGTTTAGAATTTGCTAGTTTATATGCTAAACTCGGCAGTCAAGTCGTGGTATACGAAGCTGCTCCCACAATTCTCGGACGTTACGAGGAAAGTATTGCTAAACTAGCCAAAAGCTATATGGAAGAAGATGGCATTAGCTTTAAACTAGATGCAAAAGTAGCAAACATTCAAAATACAGCCGATGACCGCGTTAGTGTAACTGCGGATGACCAAGACGAGACCTTTGATCTCGTCCTTTATGCCATGGGTCGCAAACCTGCAACAGAAGGTTTAGGTTTAGAAAATACAGATATTAGTGTCACTGACCGTGGTGCCATTTCAGTTAATGACTTTTGTCAAACGGCAGTTGACGGTATCTATGCCGTTGGTGATGTTAACGGAGGCCCTCAATTTACCTATACATCACTTGATGATTTTCGTATTGTCTATGGTCAGTTAACAGGAAATAGTAACTACAGTCACAAAGAACGCCTGAACCTTCCAACTACTGCTTTCCTTGAACCACCATTATCACAAGTTGGACTGACTGAAAAAGAAGCTCAAGAAAAAAATATCCCATACAAAGCCAACGAATTACTCGTAGCTAATATGCCACGGGCCCATGTAAATAATGATTTACGTGGTAGTTTCAAGGTTATTGTCCATACCCAAACTAACCTGATACTAGGAGCTACCTTATTCGCCAGTCAATCACAGGAATATATTAATGTAATCAAAATGGCAATGGATAATAATATCCCATACACTTACTTGAAAAATCAGGTCTTCACTCACCCATCAATGGTCGAAAACCTAAACGACGTTTTCAATTTCTAAGACAAGCCATTTAGGTGGTATCAAAAAAGCTTAGTCATCTCATGCAATTGAGACTGACTAAGCTTTTTTATTACCTTCACTTTAAAAAATGTCTTTTGCAACTATTAACCCAAGGTCGCAATGGTGCAACCTGAACCACCTGCATTTTGCGGGGCATAAGCAAAACTCTTAACATGTTTATTGCGTCTTAAATACTTGGTGACCGCTTCACGAATAACCCCCGTCCCAATACCATGAATAATATCAACTTGGCTCATATTGTTAACCAAAGCTTGATCAATGAAAGCATCTAACTCTTGCATCGCTTCCTCATACCGCTTGCCTCGTAAATCAAGACGGGCACGGGGCCAGAGCCAGTTGCAGCTTTTTTAATGACATTAACCAGTTGCTTCTTAGGTTTCTGACTTTCTTCAGCTGCCTTAACCAAGGTAAATTCATCCTCTTTCAAAGTCATCTTGATTAATCCAACTTGAGCTTCCCACTTCTTATCTTTTAGTTGGCTGGTCAAGGTTCCACGTTGCCCATAAGCTGTCACAATAATATCGTCACCAACCCTTGCAGCACGTAGCTTTTTAGCTTTTTTCAAAACCTTATTTTGTGACAAGTCAGATTGAGGTACTAATTTTTTCAACTGTGTCTTAGCCTCAATCACTTCATGTGGCTTTAATTGAGATTTATCATGCAGTTTGGCAAGAATTGACTCACTCTCTGCCAAAGCCAGATTAACAATTTCTTGCGCCTCTTTGATAACCTTCTCCATTTCCTTATCACGTTCATGAGAAAATTCATTATAAAGCTTTTTAACTGCCCGATTAAATTTGAGGTTTTCTTGCTCAACTTCCTTGATATGATCCAGTCTCTTACGACTCTCTAAGGTCTGTCTTTCCAGTTCTTCAATAATCCGATTCACATCAGAATCCGTATCCGTAAAGTGCTGAGCATCCATCACAATATGACTTGCCAAACCTAAACGCCTAGCAATTTCAAAAGCATTTGAACGACCAGGGACCCCCTGCATAAACCGATAAGTCGGTTTCAGACTATTACTGTCAAACTCCATACTTGCATTTTCCACAAAAGCAGAGTCAATACCATAAGCCTTCAACTCCGGATAATGCGTCGTTGCCATTGTTTTTATTTCTTTTAATCTAAGCTCTTCTAAAATCGCCATAGCTAAGCTAGCACCCTCTTGAGGATCAGTACCAGCACCAAGTTCATCAAAGAGAACGAGGCTATCAGCTGACGCTTGGTCAAGAATTGACACAATGTGGGTCATATGACTAGAAAATGTTGAGAGGCTTTGCTCAATTGATTGCTCATCGCCAATATCTGCAAAAATCCCATCAAAAACAGCAATTTGGGATCCGAAGTCAGCTAGAATAGGCAATCCTGACTGCCCCATCAATTGTGCTAAACCGAGGGTTTTTAACATAATTGTCTTACCACCCGTATTAGGACCCGTTATAACAATAACGGTTAGATCCTTAGAAAAATGCAAGTCATTAGGAATAGCTTTTTGCAAGAGTGGATGACGGACGTTCAACAATTGCACTGATTTATCAGCAGTAACAGTTGGAATAGTCGCCTTCTTCTCCTTCATAAAGAGGTACTTAGCACGGACAAAGTCGAGATGTCCCAGTAACCAAGCATTATTAGTGAGCGCCCGACTATGTGGTCGAACCATGGCTGATAATTCTTTGAGAATTCGTGCCATCTCATGACGTTCATCGGCATGTAATTGCGTTATTTCTTCATTCAATTGCACCAAGCACGCGGTTCAATATAGACTGTATTCCCTGAAGCAGAAATATCATGAACAACCCCTGCGATTTTATTCCTAAAGGTATTTTTCACAGGAAGCACGCTACGGCCGTTTCGACTAGCAATTAAGGATTCTGACAGATAATCAGCATGCTTCTTGAGCACATCTTGTAGCGACTGTCGAATTTGGTGTTCGCTATTTGAAATCTTACGACGGATTGCTTCCAATTCTGGACTGGCAAAATTCTCTAAGAAGCCTCCATCATTGATGGCTTGTAGGCTTCCCTGCAACTGAGGGAAAATTTCTATTTTCTCAAAAAGTCTTTTCAGGGCCACCAATTCGACATTTTCTAAATCCATGTAAAAACGACTGGCTTCTGCAGAAACAAGTAAGAGTTTTTTTATGTCTAAAAGCTCTGAGATATTTAGGTCAGCGTCCAATTCTAGACGGTGAAGGCTATCATTGACATCACGGAGCGATCCCAAAGCAAAATGATGATGTTCAATAAAAATCCCTTCCATTTCGGAGATTTCTGTAAAATAATCGTTGATTTTATCCGGGTTAGTCGTAGGAACTAATTGTTGCAGTTCCACTTTCCCCTGTTCAGTTTGAAGATAGGCCTGGAATTGCTCCTTGACCTTTTGAAATTCTAACTGTTCTAAAATTTTTATATCCATAGACATCATTATACCCTAAATTCGCGTTAAAATGAATGACTAAAGTGAGTAGACAGACACCCATGAGGACAAAGTCCTCATGGGTTCCTGTCCCAACTTCTATAATACTTTTGTTATCCACAACTCTCTAATCATCGTTGTCACTGGCGGAAAATGTTCAATTAAAAATCGCGTTAAAAAATGATGATGTAATTGTGATTGGACAGTTTCCGACGGAACTGTTGCAAGGATACTCAACCCCATTGCACAAACAAGTAGAATCACTAAACTAGCGATGATACCCGCAATAATATTGGTCTTTATATTATCAAAATAGTCAATAGGGAAAAAATAAGTTAAGATGCCTATCAAACGAATAAGGCATAACAAGCCAGAAAAATAATAAAGAATGCAATACCTGCATAATAGACTTTGCTCAAATCAAAAAGAGAAACATCTTTGAAGAAATAAACAGTGACACCTTCAGTAGGATTTGAATAGGGAACCCATAAAGCAATGTTATTAGCTAAACTTTGGTAATGCTGACTAGCAACAAAAAGAGAAAGCACAATACCAATAACATAGAAAGATTGTAAAATAATGCCTCGATGGTAACCAATATAAAAATTCCAAAGCACCACCAAAAGAATGAGAAGTGACAGCATAACTACTCCTCACCTAAATCAGCTTGATTAGCTTTTTCTTGTATACCCTCTAAGGTTTTTTGACGTAATTGGCTAATCTCTTGCTCAATTTTTTCAACTTCAATCTCACGTTTCAACTGCGTTGATAAGGAGTTGATGGCCATCAATATAGCTACTGTTTCACTGTCAGCCTCTGGCAACTTATCTTTGATTGCTTTATACTTCTCTGTGGCAACACGTTCAACTTCTTCCATAAAGAGATTGTCTTTGTCAGTCGTTAAGGTTAATGTCTTTTCACCAAATGTGAACTTGTAACGATTCTTACTATTCATAGGATACCTCTTATAGCATTATACCTTAATTTCAAACTTTCGTAAAATAACAAACTTAATCAGATTGTAAGAAGATAAACTACCCAGGACAAACTAATTTATGATAGAATATCTTCTATGGAAACCATTGTGATGAAAATAGACGGTCCTCAAAAAGCAGAGCTTTTAAATCGTCTGAATGCCTATCAAACCGCTAATAACAATCCCTATGTAGCCTTTTGCGCAAAGTACCAAGGGGTCACTATATTATTATATACCTCAGGCAAGCTGGTTTTTCAAGGAACTGCATCGCAGGATGTTGCTACTGAGTTTGGTTATCAAACTCCTACTTCTTCTCTTGGGGGAATGGATAGCTCTAAAAACCAAAACCTTGCCTGATAGGAAGCGATGAGGTAGGCAACGGCTCTTATTTTGGGGGCATTGCCGTAGTAGCTAGCTTTGTTACCCCAGAAGACCATCCCTATCTGAAAGAATTAGGAGTTGATGACTCAAAAAACTTAACAGATCCAAAAATTCAACACATTGCACCACTATTGGAAGCAAGAATACCTCACAAAGCTCTGCTATTGTCCCCTAAAAAATATAATCAAATGGTTGGACCAGACAAGCCTTATAATGCCGTGTCTGTCAAAGTGGCACTCCATAATCAAGCTATCTTTTTACTGCTAAAAGAGGGCGTGACAGCCGATAAAATTGTCATTGACGCCTTCACCAGTCAAGCCAATTACCAAAAACACTTAAAAAAAGAAAAAAATCAGTTTAGGAATCCATTAACTTTCCAAGAGAAAGCTGAAAGTGATTACCTTGCCGTTGCAGTCAGTTCGATTATTGCTAGAAATCTTTTTTTAGAAAATTTAAAGGATTTAGGTGCAGAATTAGGTTATCAATTACCAAGTGGTGCTGGCAAACGGTCTGACCAAGTCGCTTCTAAATTGCTTGAAGCCTATGGCATGGCAGCCTTAGAATTTAGTGCCAAATTACATTTTGCAAATACCAAGAAAGCTCTTGGTCTAGCTAAGAAATTACCATAAGGAGTATCATGAAAAAATTTATTAAAGAATGGGGGTTATTCACCCTGTTTATGCTTATTTTTGGACTTAGCCGCCTTTTCATTTGGCAACCTGTAAAAGTAGATGGGCATTCAATGGACCCAACACTTGCTCATGGGGAACGATTAATTGTCTTTAACCAAGCTAAAATTGACCGTTTTGACATTGTCGTTGCTCAAGAAACAGAAAATGGTGTTAAAAAAGAAATTGTCAAACGTGTTATCGGATTACCTGGTGACACAATTGAATACAAAAACGATACCCTCTATATCAATGGCAAACAGACCAAAGAGAGCTATCTGGAAAAATTTATTGCGCTATTCAAGAAAGATAAACTTCAAAAAACCTATTCTTACAGTAGTCTATTCCAAGAATTGGCAAGAAACTCAAATGCCTTTACAACGGATAGCCAAGGGCAAACTAGTTTTTCAGTATCTGTTCCTAAAGGAGAATACTTCCTACTAGGTGATGACCGTATCGTCTCAAAGGATAGTCGAGAAGTAGGAACCTTTAAAGCCAAAAATTTAATCGGCGAAGTTAAATTCCGTTTTTGGCCATTTAACCGTATCAATTTTTTAAAATAAGTCAGGAGTCTGGGACAAAATGTTCTCAGTCTCAATTTTTTTATAGATTTATGTATGTAAGGCAGTGGTTGAGTGGGTTCTAATACGTTGAAAATCAACTTTTACAGCTCTACTAAACTTTGCGGAGGTGGGACGACAAAATCAAATTTCTAAGAAATTACTGATTTTTGTCCCACTCTCTAAATTAGGCATTTCCTTAGAAAGGATATGACATGGAATATTTCTTTTCCGGAACCGTGGACCGCATCATCTTTGAAAATAGTAGCAATTTTTTTAAAATATTAACGCTTATGATTGAAGACACTGATAGTGATTTTGATGAGTTTGAGATTATCATCACGGGCACTATGGCAGACATCATGGAAGGTGAGGATTACACATTCTGGGGCCAACTAAGCCAACACCCAAAGTATGGGCAACAACTTCAACTTAGCCGTTACCAGCGCGCTAAACCGAGTAGATCAGGATTAATCAAATACTTTGCAAGTGATCACTTTAAAGGAATTGGTAAAAAAACCGCTGAAAAAATTATCAGCTTGTACGGCGATAATACCATTGATAAAATTCTAGAAGACCCAAGCCAATTAGAAACGATTAATGGATTTTCCAAAGCTAACCGAGAAGCTTTTGTTGCCAAGCTAAGAATCAATTATGGGACAGAGCAAATTATCGCAGCCCTGGTAGAACTAGGCTTATCTAATCGGATGGCCTTCCAAATTTATGATCAGTATAAAGAAGAAGCCGTTGAACGCGTTAAATCCAATCCCTATCAACTTGTTGAGGATATTCAAGGAATTGGCTTTAAAATGGCCGACAAGTTAGCTCAAGAAATAGGCATTGCTGATACTGCACCCGAACGCTTCCGAGCTGCACTTCTCCACAGTTTATTAGAGCAATCTATCAATCAAGGCGATACCTATATTGAAGCTCGTGATTTGCTGGCCTATGCCATTGATTTATTAGAAGATTCTCGCCAAATTGCATGCGATCCTGCACAAGTTGCCCAAGAATTAAGCCAACTAATTACTGATCAAAAAGTTTATAATGCTGGAACAAAGATTTTTGATGCCTCCTTATATTCTGCTGAAGAGGGAATCAAGTCACATCTACAACGATTGCTTGATACCCCTTTTGAGAATCAAACATCGCAAGAAACGATTGCCAAAGAAATCAAAGCCATCGAAAATGACTTTGCTATTACTTACGATCAAATCCAAAAGGATGCAATTTATCGAGCTTTAACAAGTAAGGTTTTCATTCTAACTGGCGGGCCAGGAACAGGTAAAACAACTGTTATCAGAGGCATTTTAGAAGCCTACGCTCGCATCAATCAAATTGATTTAAATAAAAAGGATTTACCAATTGTTTTAGCAGCACCGACTGGTCGGGCTGCCAGACGAATTAATGAACTGACTGGCTTACCAAGTGCAACCATCCACCGACACCTTGGACTAAATGGTGACAATGATTACCAAGCCATGGAAGATTATTTAGATTGCAAGTTACTTGTTGTTGATGAGTTCTCCATGGTTGACACTTGGTTAGCCAATCAATTATTAGGCGCCATTTCGTCTAACACACAAATCGTCATAGTCGGCGACAGTGATCAATTACCTTCTGTGGGGCCAGGGCAAGTCTTAGCTGACTTATTAAAAATTAGCAGTCTACCACAAATCGCCCTCCGTAAAATTTTCCGACAGTCTACAGATTCAACCATTGTTAATTTAGCAAACCAAATGCGACAAGGCTTACTACCAGTCGACTTTCGCGATAAAAAAGCTGACCGCTCTTACTTTGAGGCTATGCCACAACACATACCCACCATGGTCACCAAAATTGTTGCATCAGCAGTCAAGAGTGGTATCCCAGCTGATGAAATTCAAATCTTAGCTCCAATGTATAAAGGCCAAGCCGGCATCACTAATCTCAACCAATTAATGCAGGACTTACTCAATCCTTTAGACAATCGTACAGAGTTTCTCTTTAATGACATGCGTTTCAGAAAAGGGGACAAAATTTTACATTTAGTTAACGATACTCAGTTAAACGTTTTTAATGGAGATATCGGTTATATTATCGACCTAGTTCCAGCAAAGTACACCGAATCAAAACAAGATGAAATTGTGATGGACTTTGATGGTTCCGAGGTAACTTATCCTCGAAACGAATGGTTAAAAATCACGTTAGCTTATGCCATGAGTATCCATAAATCGCAAGGGAGTGAATTCCAAGTCGTCATTTTACCTATAACTCGTCAAAGTGGGCGGATGCTTCAACGGAATCTAATTTATACGGCTGTCACAAGATCTAAGAGTAAATTGATTTTACTGGGAGAGTACTCAGCTTTTGACTTTGCCATCAAAAATGAAGGTGACAAACGCAAAACCTTTCTCGTGCAACGATTCACAAACAAAACAGAAGACTTAATACACGAAAATTCTAAAAAAACTGAAAGTGAAGACTCTTTATCTATCAGTTCTACTGCTGATGACGTGGGTTCTACAAGTGAAGTTACCTCTACCTCATCCAAGCCCCCTACTGATATAGCTCAAACATCTATTTTAAGTTTAGACAATTTGATGACTATTGACCCCTTAATCGGTCTGACAGAAGCAGATTTTGAAAAATTTTTTAAAAAATAAGTAATTGCTATGTTGTAAGTGGCAAAACTATGCTATACTTGTGTTGTATTATTAATTGCATACAAATTTTGGAGGTTTTATGATATCTTATGAAAAAGTGCGTCAGTCACTTAAAACACTAAATATTTTTATTATTGTCCTTAATACCATTCTAGCGATTTTATCAGTCATTGGATTGGTATTAATGATTCTCTTCCTAGGAAATGACGAATTCAAATCATCTATTCCCACTGAGAAACTTGCCGTTATTGAACAAGCCATGTCACCATTTGCAATCTTCATTTCCGTACTTTCTATACTTTTAACAATTGGTATCATTGTTTTTTGTATCCTCAATCACAAGAAAATTAAAAATCGTTTAGAAATTTCACTTTTACCCTACCTATTAGGATTCGGCTTGGTAACTGTAAACTTGATTTCAATCCTTACTGCGCAACCTTCAATAGTTGCTATAGTCATCCAAATAATCTTCTTGACTCTTTATTACTTTGCTTTTTCAAAAGCAAAAACATTAAACAACAAAGAAACTGATGACAATAGCGAAGAAATAGACGCATAAAAAAACGCCCACGTGGCGTTTTTTATATCTCTAAAGAAATATCAAGTTGCTTATCATCAAGTCCTGACATGGTTACTCCTAATAAACGCACGCCGCTGTCATTTTCATCAAGACTATCAAAAATATCAAGCGCTTTTTGATTAATAACATCAAAATCACGGGTCAATTCTTCTAGACTAAGACGCTTGGTCAAGGTTGAAAAATCAGAGTAACGAACCTTCAAAATAACTATCTTTCCGAGCTTATCATTTTTTTCCATTAAATCAGCTACGCGTTTACTATTTTTGCTAATTTCAGCTTTTATATCCCCCTCATTATATAAGAGCTTTGCATAAGTGCGTTCACTACCAATTGATTTTCGAATCCGATTAGGTTTCACTGGTGATTGACTAATCCCTCTGGCTTTGCGGTAGAGGTCAAATCCAAAACGACCAAATTGGTCGATTAAGGTCATCTCTGTCAGAAGTAGCAACTCTTCCCCTTTGTATACACCCATTTCATGCAGTTTTTCTACTGACTTTTTACCTACACCGTGGAATTTTTCAATTGGTAAGTCCGAAAGAAAGCGCTGCGCATCCTCAGGAAGAATAAGTGTTAAACCATGCGGTTTTTTATAATCACTAGCTAATTTGGCGAGAAACTTATTGTAGGAAACACCCGCTGAACAGGTCAAATGCAATTCTGTCCAAATATCATGCTGAATCAGCTTTGCTATTTTCAAAGCAGATTTAATACCTAATTTGTTTTCGGTCACATCAAGGTAGGCTTCATCAATTGACATAGGTTCTACTAAGTCCGTATACCGTTTAAAAATCTGACGAATCTGAGCACCAACTTCCCTATATTTAGCATAATTACCAGAAATGAAGACCGCCTGCGGACACCGCTCATAAGCTTCCTTTGAACTCATTGCTGAGTGAATACCAAACTCCCTTGCTTCATAACTACAGGTGGAGACTACACCACGGCCACCAGTTTCACGAGGGTCCCTGGCAATAATAACTGCTTTCCCATGCAAACTAGGATTATCACGAATTTCCACAGCAGCAAAAAAAGCATCCATGTCAATATGGATTATTTTGCGTGATGTGTCATTTATTAGTGGGAAAATAAGCATAATATACCTCTGTCACCATTATACCTTTATTGACTAAACTGTTCAATTTTAATCATATAATACAGATTTTTGGACTATTTCGAACTGTATTATAAAAGAATTGAAGATTTGTCAAGAAATTTGCTTGGGAAACCGTTTCCTGTATGATAAACTATGTTTGTAAGTGTAACAGATACTGTTACTAGAATTTAAAGGAGAAAATAAATGGCAACTGTAAAAACTAACTCAGATGTTTTTGAAAAGGCTTGGGAAGGCTTTAAAGGAACAGACTGGAAAGAAAAAGCAAGTGTCTCTCGTTTCGTTCAAGCTAACTACACACCTTATGATGGTGACGAAACTTTCTTAGCTGGAGCAACTGAACGTTCACTTCACATTAAAAAAGTAATCGAAGAAACTAAAGCAAATTATGAAGCAACTCGCTTCCCGTATGATACTCGTCCTTCATCAATCGCTGGGATTCCTGCTGGATATATCGACAAAGAAAATGAAGTTATTTACGGTATCCAAAATGATGAATTGTTCAAATTAAACTTCATGCCAAAAGGTGGTATCCGTATGGCGGAAACTACTCTTAAAGAAAATGGCTATGAACCTGACCCAGCTGTACATGAAATCTTCACAAAATATGTAACAACAGTTAATGATGGTATCTTCCGGGCCTATACTTCAAACATTCGTCGCGCACGTCACGCTCACACTGTAACCGGTCTTCCAGATGCCTACTCACGTGGACGTATCATCGGTGTTTATGCTCGTCTTGCTGTTTACGGTGCAGACTACTTGATGCAAGAAAAAGTAAACGACTGGAACTCAATCACTGAAATTGATGAAGAGTCAATCCGTTTACGCGAAGAAATTAATTTACAATACCAAGCACTTGGTGAAGTTGCTAAACTTGGTGATCTTTACGGAGTTGATGTTCGTCGTCCTGCTGAAAATGTTAAAGAAGCCATCCAATGGGTTAACATTGCATTCATGGCTGTATGTCGTGTCATCAATGGTGCTGCTACATCTCTTGGACGGGTGCCAATCGTTCTTGATATCTTTGCAGAACGCGACTTAGCACGTGGAACATTTACTGAATCAGAAATCCAAGAATTTGTAGATGATTTCGTTCTTAAATTACGTACTGTTAAATTTGGTCGTACAAAAGCTTACGATGCACTTTACTCAGGTGACCCGACATTTATCACAACATCTATGGCTGGTATGGGTAACGACGGTCGTCACCGTGTTACTAAAATGGACTACCGTTTCTTGAACACTCTTGATAACATCGGTAACTCCCCAGAACCAAACTTAACAGTTCTTTGGACTGACCAATTACCACATACTTTCCGTCGCTATTGTATGACAATGAGTCATAAACACTCTTCAATCCAATATGAAGGTGTTACAACTATGGCTAAAGAGGGATACGGCGAAATGTCATGTATCTCATGTTGTGTATCTCCACTTGACCCAGAAAACGAAGACCAACGTCATAACATCCAATACTTCGGTGCACGTGTTAACGTTCTTAAAGCTCTACTTACAGGCCTTAACGGTGGTTACGACGATGTTCATAGAGACTACAAAGTATTTAATGTTGTTGAACCAATCACTTCTGAAATCCTTAACTACGATGACGTTATGGCTAACTTCGAAAAATCCCTTGACTGGTTGACAGACACTTATGTAGATGCCCTTAATATCATCCACTACATGACTGATAAATATAACTACGAAGCGGTTCAAATGGCTTTCTTGCCAAGTAAACAACGTGCTAACATGGGATTCGGTATCTGTGGTTTCGCAAATACTGTTGATACGTTGTCAGCAATCAAATATGCTACAGTTAAAACTATCCGCGACGAAAATGGCTACATCTACGACTATGAAGTAACTGGTGAATTCCCACGCTTCGGTGAAGATGATGACCGTGTTGATGATATCGCTAAATGGTTGATGGAAGCTTACCATTCACGTCTAGCAAGCCACAAACTTTACAAGAACGCAGAAGCTTCAGTTTCACTTCTTACAATCACATCAAACGTTGCTTACTCTAAACAAACTGGTAACTCTCCAGTTCACCGTGGTGTATTCTTAAATGAAGATGGAACAACTAACACAAGTAAAGTTGAATTCTTCTCACCAGGTGCTAACCCATCTAACAAAGCCAAAGGTGGTTGGTTACAAAACTTGAACTCATTAGCTAAACTTGACTTTTCACACGCTAACGATGGTATCTCATTGACTACTCAAGTTTCACCACGCGCACTTGGTAAAACATTTGACGAACAAGTTGATAACTTAGTAACTGTTCTTGATGGCTACTTCGAAAACGGTGGACAACACGTTAACTTGAACGTAATGGACCTTAAAGAAGTTTACGACAAAATCATGAGTGGCGAAGATGTTATCGTTCGTATCTCTGGATACTGCGTAAATACTAAATACCTTACACCTGAACAAAAAGCTGAATTAACTCACCGTGTCTTCCACGAAGTTCTGTCAATGGATGATGCTGTAACAGAAGTTAGAAGCAAATAATCACTCACAAAAAGATGTTGTCAATTGACAATGTCTTTTTTTTCGTTAAAATAAAGGTATGATAATAAGACAAAGCCGAGATACCCTCTCACCAACCTATATTGATGCCATACAAATTAGAGAAAAAGTCTTCGTTCAAGAACAAGGCGTTCCCCTGGACATTGAAATTGATGACAAGGAGGCACTCTGCCTACACTTTGTCGCCTACGACGACAAAGACATAGCTTGCGCAACTTGCCGCATTCTCCCAGACAAGCAGATGAAACAAGTCACCCTACAACGAATGGCTGTGCTCGACAACTACAGAGGTCAAAAATTGGGCCAATTCCTCATGCAAGAAACCATGACCTACTGCAAAAAGCAAGGCTTCAAAACGATGGAACTACATGCACAACTAAGTGCCAAACCCTTCTATGATAAACTAGGATTTATCTCGCAAGGAGATATTTTCCAAGAAGCAGGAATTGATCATCAAACCATGACAAAAAATCTCTAAAAACAACAACTCATCTTTTCAAATGAAGATGAGCTTTTTTATGAAGTAAAGACCGGCTTATCATATCACTAATTTCCAAAATAATATTAATGTAATATCATAAAGATGGTATAATAAGAAGAAAAAGATTAAACAGGAGAAATGATGTCACATTCTACTAGAACCATTATGTCATCACTTTTTGTAATAGCTTGTAATCTGATAATAGCTACAAGTCTCCATATTTACCTATTTTCTGCATTGTTTTTACAAGCCATGACAATCTTTCTATATATTATTGTTTATTATTGCACGGTTGACAATAAAAGCAAACCAACCAATGTGAAAGCTATATTGACCAACATGGCAACTCACCTAAAAATGCCATACAAAATAATAATAGTCCTAATAGTTGTCCAGATCTTTTTTCATATCGGCCGTCCTTATCAGCCCTACGATACTTATAGCATTTGTACTTTTTCTCTAGCATTATTCCAATTCATCCACATTATGGCCATCAATGGGTACAAAGCTCCAGTAGCAAAAAAGATTAAAAAGGAGCAGTCATGAAAACATCACAAAAAGCATTACTATCAACCCTTATCACCATTAGTATTACTACCTTGATTGGCTTTTACCTTAAGGTATCTCTAGTTTCTATTTTTCTCTTGCAATTCATGACGGGCATCTTTTATATGATTGTTTATTTTGGAACAGTTCATTATAAAAATAAGCCTACAAATTACCATCAAATCAGTCAAATTATGCGAGCTCACTTGAAAAGGCAATATAAGTTATTGCTCCTTTTTATCATTCCTTGCCTGATATTAATGTTTTCCTCTCCGCATCCCTACGATGTCTACTTTTATTGCAATTTATGTTTTGTTATGCTCCAGTTACTACATCTGATAGCTTTGAATGGTGTGAGACCGCAACAAACAAATAAGCCTTCCTAAGCAGGAAGGCTTATTTAAAACTATCTTTAATGGCCTGCATAACCAAATCACGGACTTGAATCCAATGCGCTCGGTCATCTTTATCATAGGTGCGATTGGTTAAAAAGATGGCGGCTTGCTTTTTATCATTAAACATAATGAAAGGACCAGTATAGCCTGTGTGGTCTAGCCAATTATCTTTTTCCAAACGCCATGCAATCGAGCGTTCTTTTTTTTGCTGGCTATAATTACAAAACAATTGAGAAGCAAAGTCATCTGCCATATAGTGGTTGAGCAACTGCTTCATATCATTTACAGTAGAAAAAAGACCCGCAGATCCTGAATGCTTCCCTAAAACTCTTGCTTTAGGATCATGAACCAGACCATCATGGACGCCATTAACTGTTGGAACTGCTTCTGCTCTTGGTCCAAAGGTCGTTTCAGTCATCCCAAAAGGCTCAAAAATGTCTTCCGCAAAAAGCTGATCCAAACTTTTCCCTGTCACTTCTTCCAGCATAAAGCCAAGTAATAGGAAGTTGACATCCGTATAACGAAAAGTCTTATCCTCAGTAACAGTCAACTGATTCATAGCTTCTTTTAATTGGGTAGCATCCAGTTGGTCCCGATTTGGGATGTAGGGATCTAGTCCACTGGTATGAGTCAATAGCTGGCGCAGCGTCACACACTTATCATGAAATGCAGGATAGTAAGTGGTTAAAGAAGCATCTAAGTCCAAAGCTCCGCTATTAATCATCACAATGCAAATAGTCCCGACACCAACAACCTTAGAAACACTGGCTAAATCATAGACTAAGCCGGGCTTTGTAGGGTATTCCCCATCAGTGGTACCAATGTAGTACTCTTGCCATTTTCCCTGCTCAAAAAGGGCTAAAGTAGCCCCATGATATTCTTTTGCTTGAATCTGTTGCTCAATTAATTGAAACAGTTCTTTTCTCATTTGGTAAACCATAATTCAATTTTACTTAAATCACTAACAACTAATATTTTTTCTTTTTTATCAAGATAAACGTCAAGGCCTTTTGCTTCAAGTTCTTCTTTGTAAGCTGCCAAATCCATCTCAGCTGGCACTGCCATTTCAATAATTTCTAGATCCCAAGCAATTTGTGGTTCAATTGCTAGATCGGACCTTCAGCAGCCATAAATTGAATATCAATTGGTAATTGCCCTTGGAAGGTCTCTTGATAGAATGCCTTTGCCTTATCTTGATCCGCTACATTTAAAACAATTGTTTCAAAGGTGAAATCTGGTAATCCTTTAAAGCTGGCATCTGCTGTTAATTCTGGCATGTCAGCAACTTCTAATTGGCTGATATCATTTTCAGAGTGCAACAAATAACGGTCTCCTTCTGGGGAAACTGTCTCAAAGGCGTAGCCATTTGTTCCTTTAAATAAGGTATCAACACTAGCTCCATTTGCCAAAAGGCTTTGAATAGCACTGGCATCACTAGTTTTAATCACAATTGTGTTCAGTTTCTTTGGTCCAACAACGGCGCGTGTACGAACTGATGGTGATTCTTCAATGACAAAGCGTTCCTTGCCTTGTCCATATGATGAAAAAATAGCAATTGCGTTTTCTTCAGAAACCAATCGCATGCCTAAACTTTCTTTATAAAAATCGATATTAACTTGACGATTATTGACTCTAACTACCGGAGTAATAAAGCTTACATTCTTTAATAATGTCATGAAATCCTCCTAATCCTCTGTTATTATAGACAAAAAATGGTCATTTGACAAGAAATTATGCGCTAATTAGCCAATTGACCAAACTGATTTTTTTTTGTAAACTATTACTCATGAATGAAAACTTAATTCTCCATCTAATTCAAGTTTTGCTAATTCTAGCAATGCTTTTTATTTTTGTCACCCTTGGCCATCACCTGAAAGCATATCACATCAATCCTTTCAAACGATTTTTTACTGGTTTTTGGATTGGCCTTGTCACAGATGCACTGGACACACTTGGTATCGGCTCTTTTGCGACAACAACGACCCTCTTCAAAATGACCAAATTGGTCCAAGACGACAGCAAGCTTCCCGGCACAATGACCGCAGCCCACGTTTTACCCGTCTTGATTCAGTCCCTTTGCTTTATCTTTGTTATCAAAGTTGAAGTGTTGACTTTGGTATCAATGGCTGGCGCAGCCTTTCTTGGGGCTTACTTTGGCACAAAAATCACCAAAAACTGGCATACACCGACAGTCCAGGCCATACTAGGGAGCCTTCTGATCCTAGCATCCGTCATTATGACTTTTAGAATGATTACCAACCCCGGATCAGATATCGCCCATTCACAACATGGGCTTCATGGCATCTGGCTTTTTGTTGGTATCGCCTTTAACTTTGCTATTGGTGTCCTAATGACAATGGGGCTTGGCAATTACGCTCCTGAGTTAATTTTCTTCTCACTAATGGGGCTTAGCCCTGCAGTTGCTATGCCGGTTATGATGTTAGATGCTGCCATGATTATGACTGCTTCAAGCCGTCAATTTATCAAAGGTGATCGTGTTTCCTGGACTGGATTTGCTGGTGTGGTCATCGGAGGCTGTATCGGCGTTCTCTTAGCTGTCTTTTTCTTGACCAATCTCGATATCAACAATCTCAAAAAGTTGGTTGTTATTATCGTTATCTTTACAGGAGTTATGCTAATCCGGTCATCAATTGCCTCTAGAAAACACGAAAAACTTCAAGGATTAGTTGAAGTTGAGTCATAACATATTCAAAAGTAGAAATGCTAGGCAGATCTACTTTTTTTATATACAAAAAAAGAAGACAAGATGCCTTCTTTTGATTTATTATTTGATGTAAAGATATTTGAATAGTGCTACTGCAACAATACCAGCTAGGATTGGAGCTACAACCGGTACCCATGCATACCACCATTTTGAATCACCTTTTGCTTGACCTAAAACTGATTTTGGTAAGAAATGATGAACAAGACGTGGACCTAGATCACGTGCAGGGTTAAGACCAGGACCTGTTGGTCCACCTAATGACGCTACCAAGGTCATAACCAAGAAACCGATGCCTAGGTGAGCTACTGCAAGTGAGCCTGAAATGAATGGGGCTACTTGTGTTTCAGCTGCTGTTTTATCAAAACCAGTGGCAACTAGTTTACCGACTAATTCTGAACCAAAGAAGTTTTTAGTCAAGGCCATTGCTCCAAAGAAAAGAACGAATGATCCAACAAACTCGTTTGCAAAACCGTTTATAAGTGATGGCTTGCGGCTTTCAACAGATCCGTCATCCAGTGCTGAGATAGTTGAGAACGATCCCAAAATCGGATTTGGATTTTCAGTTTTACGGAAATAAGGACCATAAACACCAACAACGACTAATTGACCAAAAATAGCACCTAAAAATTGCGCAATGATATAAGGAGCAACATGTTCCCAAGGGAATAACCCTGATACAGCAAGTGCAAAAGTGAAGGCTGGGTTAATGTGGTTACCAGAAATATTACCAAACATTAAGGCAGGCATCATAACCCCAAATCCATAACCAAAAGCAATAATAATCCAACCCGAATTATAGCCTTTAGTTCCTTTTAAGTCAACATTTGCAACAGATCCATTACCAAGAATAAGTAATAAAGCAGTCGCAAGAAATTCTGTGATGTACTTCACAGCCCATGTAATTTCCATTAGTTACAAAATCCTCCTATTTATATTAATTTAGACAAGTACCATTTTATCAAGTATAATAGACAATGTAAAGCTTGTATAAGTAATTAAAACGTTTACTTGGAGGTAGACTAGAATCATGAAATATAATCAATTTTCTTATATTCCCGTAACAAATGAGCAGGCCTTGTCAGAATTATCAGACTTGGGATTTCCAATTACTAAGGAAATGTCAAATAAAGAAGCCTTCAACGTCTTTTTAGCAACTTACTATTGTCACCAACCAGATAAAGACTATCAATTTTCCCTCTTATTAGCAGACTCAGACACTGATTTACAATCATTCTTTCAATCAGATGCCGAGCTTACTGCGGACATTTTTTATTATGGGGCACTGCAAGTCCTTGAATTCGTACCTGGCATGGATTTCACTGTCTTGGACCAATTCCTTAGTCAGCTTGACTTCCCAATCACCTATAAGCAGGATCAATTTTTGACCAATCTGCACCAGCTATTGGCCACAAGGCAAAAAAATGGGATGACGTTGATTGATCAGTTGATTAGTCAAGGTTTTCTACCAATGGACAATGATTACCACTACTTTAACGGGAAATCACTGGCTACTTTTGATACCAATGATTTAATTCGTGAGATTGTCTATGTCGAAGCTCCGATTGATACCGACCAAGACGGTCAAACAGACTTAATCAAGGTCAACATTATCAGACCTAAAACCAACCATAAAATCCCAAGCATGATGACGGCCAGCCCTTACCATCAAGGGATTAATGAGGTCGCTAATGACAAGAAACTCTATAAAATGGAAGGTCAACTTACTGTCAAGGAAACAAAGGAAATCACTTGTCAAGACAAACCAATTAACAAGGTCGCAATTTCAGTCCAAGCCCTCCCAATCACAGGCAGTCAAGAAAGCTTCTCCTACATTGATTCCTATACTCTCAATGACTACATGCTGGCGCGTGGCTTTGCTAACATTTATGTCTCAGGCGTGGGCACTGCCGGTTCTGATGGCTTCATGACAAGTGGTGATTACCTACAAATTGAAAGCTTTAAGGCCGTTATTGATTGGCTAAATGGCAGAGCTAAGGCCTTTGCTAGTCACAAGCGAGACAGCTATGTCCTTGCCACTTGGTCAAATGGTTACGTGGCAACCACTGGTAAATCCTATCTGGGGACCATGTCTACCGGGCTGGCAACCACCGGAATTGATGGATTGAAACTTATCATAGCTGAGGCCGGCATCTCATCATGGTATGACTACTATCGAGAAAATGGCTTGGTTTGCAGCCCTGGCGGCTACCCGGGGGAAGATTTAGATGTCCTGACAGAATTAACCTACAGCCGAAGCCTCTGGGCAGGCGACTACCTCCGTCAGAAAGACAAGTACCAAGCCATGTTAGCCGTGCAATCGCAAGCCTTAGACCGCACCAGTGGCGACTACAACCAATATTGGCATGACCGCAACTACCTACCACATGCGCATAAGACTAAGTGTGACGTAGTTTATACCCATGGTTTACAAGACTGGAATGTCAAACCAAAACAAGTCTACACTATCTTCAATGCCCTTCCTGCTTCTGTCCAGAAACACCTCTTCCTACATCAGGGACAACATGTTTACTTGCATAATTGGCAATCCATCGACTTTAAAGAAAGTATGAATGCCTTACTCTGTCAAAAACTTTTAGATGTCAATAATGATTATCACTTACCAATAGTTATTTGGCAAGATAACAAGTCAGAGCAAAGTTGGCAGACTTTGGAGCAATTTGGTGGCTCAGACAAGCTCCAGTTACCTCTGGGAGACAATTTAGCTACTATAGATAATAGTTATCCAAAAGATGAATTTACAGCCTATGCTAAGGATTTCAGAGCCTTTAAGAGTCGTTTATTCTTAGGGAAGACCAATCAAGTCCACATTGACCTCACTTTGGAAGAGGATCTACTGATGAATGGTCCAGTTACTTTGGACTTGAAACTGAAATCTTCATCCAATAAAGGACTTTTGTCAGCTCAGCTATTGGACTATGGAAAAGCAAAACGCCATGGTGATCTACCAGCAGTCTTAGAGCTCAGAAGCATAGATAATGGGCAAAACTTTGCGCGTGAAGATCTTAAGGAGTTGCCTTTTGCCCCAACTGATTATCGAGTTGTTTCTAAAGGGGTTATCAACTTGCAAAATAGGGCTGACCTTTTGAAAATTGAGGAGATTGTTCCTGATCAATGGATGACTATCCAATTTGCTTTGCAACCAAGTATTTACCAATTCCATAAAGGAAATCAGTTACGTCTTATCCTTTATACAACAGACTTTGAACACACTGTGCGTGATAACGATGACTATCAGTTGACAGTTGACTTAGCTTCCTCTAAACTAAGCTTACCGAGATAATTTTAGAAATAGTGGAGAGAGATATGAAACAAGTCGCAAAGGAAAATTATGGCAATAGCTTCCACTTCTGGTACCAAGTCGATTTATTGACCGACCATGACTATGGAAAAATTTTCAATACAGACCTTGCCAGTTTAGAGCAAGTCAAAGAAGTTATTCTTGCTGATTTATCAGAGGCTCAAACCGACCAAGTCTACTTTTGGTATTTTGGTCAAAGTTTGGAAGAAACAGTTTTGATGATTAAAGTTGTCAATCAACAAGTTGATGCTCAGATTAACTTAAAGGATTTTGATTTTGCACTCAACTGGGATGCAATCAAGGATTGGAAACATTCCTTAGCAAATAGCCTACTAAACTAAAATCAGGTACCTCAATTGAGGTACCTGATTTATTATAATAAAGAAAAGAGAGAGTTTTTCATAAATTCCGAAGTTTAGCCTAAAAAAATATCATCAACACAAACTGATAACTCTTCCGCAATGGCTTTTAACTTCTCATACTTAGCTCTTCGGAGAACAGCTACATCTTTTTCATAGCGCGCGATCGTTCTAACTGATATGTCAGTTTGATGGGCTAACTCTTCTTGTGTCATTTTTTTGGCTAATCGCAAGGATTTCAAAGACATTTGTGACAATAGTTGACCTCCTACTTGTTATTTATTAAAAAAATATGATATCTATATTATAGACTTCGGTTTTTATGAAGTCAAGTCTTTTTTAGAAATTTTTTTCAAAAACTTCCGATTCTAGGTGCTTTATGATATGATATGTTTTAGAAATAGTTGGAGGTCAAAAATGTCAGGACAAAAAAGTCTCTTTGCTCGAAATTTAAAATACCTTAGATTAAAAAATAATATGGATCAATTAGAACTTGCTGTGTACCTTGGCCGAAAAAGTGCTCCTCAATCAGTGAATGGGAAAAAGGCAAATACTCACCAAAGCAAGAAATTCTTTTTAATATTGCCAGTCTCTTCAAAGTTACTTTAGATGAACTGACGGCAATTGATTTAGAAGCTCGCCAAAACTATCCCCTGCCCGAGCGACACCTTCAAGACATTCAAATGATCTCAGAACAACTGGAACCTCCTTTGTTTCAAAAACTATTGAATTACGGAGAAGAATTATTAGAGAAACAAAATCAAGAATCAGAGTAAACAAAAGAGGAGCTAGTCCTCTTTTTTTGTCCTATAGAAAAAGTGTGTATATCAGCATTTTATCAGCTTTTTTATCAAGTTGACTATAATAGACAGTTAGTTTTTCTTGAGTAATGCCAAATTTTTTATAAATTGCTTTCGCTTTCCTGTTCAAAACTTTCAATTGTAAATTTTGTTCAACCGTTGTCTGATAAAATGCTGCATAATTACTATTCAATCTATCTTGAAAAGCACTTGCCAAGTTAAAATAAGAAATGAAACAAACTTTAACCTCATTAGATAGGGGGCATGCCTGAACCAAATCCTTGACTTCCTCGGTACTAGACCAACTTTTGTCGCTACCAGCCAAATAAAAACGTTTCAACAGAGCATTATTCCGACTCTCCAATTTCCTGAGATTAACGAGATAGGTTGATTCTGTAGCAGAAAATCTTGTCGATTTGATACGATTTATTTCAGTTCACAAGCTATGTAGTTTTTATAAATTGGCTGAGCTTCTTTATCTGCCTCTTCCAGTTATTGAGCCATTGTTTGTTTAGCTTGACTGCTTTGTTTGCTGGTGACTAGTAGCAGTGGTCTTTGCTCTTTCTTGAGCATCAACAGGTGCCCGAAAACTAGTGTCTAGTGCTGTAAAGAACAAGAGTGTCGCAAGGGAGAGTAGTTTAACCCTTGTTAGCTTTGTCATTTGAAAGCCTTCTTTTCCTATAGTTTCTTATCTTACCTGACAACAGTATACCCTAAATAAAAAATGAATCTCCGAAACTTTGTGCAAAAAATAAGGCAATTTGGGGCAGAAAAAAACCTTCTAAGAAAGATTACAATCCAACTTCCACCTCAACTGACAAGAAACCAGTCAAAAAGCACTGCCAAAAGGAAATGCTTTATTTTTCTTACTTCTCCCCAACCACATATGTCAGTTGGCTGGCTTGTGCTGCTGTGAAGGTGTGGTAGGAAATGACGCCTAGGCCCATGCAGTTGGATTCTGAGATAAGGACGGTGCCTTTGACAATGGCCACGTGCCATATAATGCGGCTTACACGAGCTTAAGCTAGGGCTTTCTCTTATAATGGTCTATTGTAGGTCTTATCAAGGTATGAGCTGACCGCAAACTTAGCCAACGCTAGCAATCCACATAACGGAAGGTAATACCAAATGGGCCTTGAATAATATCTCTATTAAGCGACGGCATGATGAAGGAAAGACAAAAAATTGGAATAATGCTAAGAATGCAAAAGAAGATAAATCGTCTTCTCATGACCTTGTCAGATAGGGTATAGGTTCCTTTGACAATCATTTCTACTATAGCAATTGAAACAGTAATGGTTAGTAACATTGTAGCTAAGTCTAGCCAGCTAATGGTCATCCTAAGTGTTGGATGGTTATGGTTGACAAGACCTTCTAAAATATAAGTTAGGATATCTCCTGCTAAAAAAATTACTAAGAAAATGAAAACTAACAACAATAATAAATCGAGAGTGTTTAAAATGCTTTCTTTTCTTGTCATTTTTGGCACCGAAGCAATCACATCATCAATAAAAGCCTGTTTGTCTTGACCAAAAATATCTTCTAAACTGTCGCCACGCTTTTGACCTTCCAGGAGTAACGTGATCAAATCATTACGAATTTCCTCTTGATGAAACTCATTTATTTTAGCCCCGCGCAGATAGACAATCATATTGGTGTAATCTTGGGAATAGGCTTCCATAATAGCTTTTTCTAATTTATTATTTTCCTTTTGTAGTGCTTTGACTTTGTTCATCTTCATTCTACCTCGCTCAAATCGCTTTTTTCATGACTTAGGAGTTGATTAATCGCAGAGCTAAGCGACAGCCAATTATCTTTAAAGTCTGCTAATTGCTGTAAGCCAGTCTCTGTTAAACTATAATATTTCCGTTTTGGGCCTTGCGGAGACGGTTTAGCTATACCTTCAATGGCCTTGCCGCTCTGCAATCTCAAAATAATCGGATAAATGGTTCCTTCGGAAACCGTGCCGAAGCCATAGGCTTCTAATTTTTTCGAAATCTCATAAGCATAGGTTTCTTCCTGCCTAATAATTTCCAATATGGCACCTTCCAATAAGCCCTTTAACATTTGTGACGGAATCACGTTAAACACCTCTTTTACTACCTTGTAATACAAGTTACCTTTAATTAACTATATTGTATTGCAAGTTAGTCTGCTTGTCAAGAGAAATTGTTTGGTTTATTTGTGTTCTTTTTCACAGATTTTTATTGTTGTATGCGTTTACATCTGTTAGAATAAGGGTAATTATAAACACAGGAGGTATACTATGGCAACTATTGGATACTATCAAAATGAGATGATAACTGCACAAAATCCCCATTTTTCATCTTGTAAAACCATTATTGAAACGGCTTTTTTCGGTAATAACGTAAAAGCTATAAGTTCGTTAAAAGAAGCTTATCAGTTGGCTTCTTCTGCGCCAAATACAATTGTTTTGGATCAAAAAATCAAACATGCTAAAGAGTTAGATTTGGATGAGGATACACATGTCATTGTAGCAAATGGCGGAGCTGTTGTTGGAAGGACAGCTAAGGCCAGACGTATAAAAGGGCAGTCACCTGAGGAAGATACCTTCATTGAGACACTTCTTCGTGAGGATATTTATCAGTCTAGTTTTAAACCATTCATTTCAGGGCAATCACTTGTTGGACTGGATAAGCAGTTTATGCTTAAAGCACATATTATGATGCCAGAAACAGAAATTAACAATATGTACTCTTGGTTACTAAATTTTCAAATACTTAATGAAAGTTATCAAGATATTTTGGATCAGTCACTGCCCTATGACGAAAATGATATTTATATTTATTTCAATCCTGATTGGAAAAATGAAAACTATCCAGACGGCTTAGCTTACTTTGATACCAAGCAGAACGTAGCAGCAATTTTGGGGATGAATTATTTTGGAGAAATTAAAAAAGGAACCCTGACCTTAGCTTGGGCAACTGCTGCTCGCAATAATTTCGTAGCTTGTCATGGTGGCCTTAAAGAATTTAGAAAAGATGATAACTTGTATGTAGCCTCCTTCTTTGGCTTATCTGGTTCTGGTAAATCTACACTAACCCATGCTAAACATGATAATAACTATCAAATCCAAGTTCTCCATGATGATGCCTTTGTTATTTCAACAAAAGATGGTTCTGCTGTTGCTTTGGAACCTGCTTACTTCGATAAAACAAATGACTATCCTGTCGGCCATCCTGAACAAGATTATTTTCTCACTGTCCAAAATTGTGGTGTTACTTTAAATAAAAAAGGACAACGTGTTCTAGTTACAGAGGATATCCGAAACGGAAATGGCCGAACCGTTAAATCACGTTATTCTACTCCTGATCGTGTTGATGCCATTCACGAACCAATCTCAGCCATCTTTTGGATTATGAAAGATGAATCACTGCCTCCTCTTGTAAAAATAAGTCATCCAACCCTTGCTTCAGCATTTGGTTGCACACTGATGACAAAACGGTCCAATGCTGAAAACGCCAGTGGCGATTTAGGAAAACTAGTCATTGAACCTTATGCTAACCCATTCCGGATTTATCCGTTGATTGAAGATTTTGAGAAATTCCATGACTTATTCGCCTCAGGGGTTGAAGCCTATATCATCAATACTGGTTCTTATTTAAATACTAAAATCAGTAAAGAGGTTACTCTGTCTTGTATTGAAAAATTAGTTGATGGTAGGGCAAATTTTAAAGCGTTTACCCATCTACCTGAATTCTCTTATCTTGACTTAGAAGATTTTATTGTTGATGAGAAGGATTCTCACTACTTAGCATTATTAAAAGATCGGATGGCTTTCCGATTGAACTATCTCAAAGAATTTCAAACTTCTGAAAAAGATAATTCCTTATTAGCTGAGAGTATCTCCAAATTAGAAACCATTATTAAGCAATTATCTTAAAGACAAAAAAACTTAGGTAGATTAACTACCTAAGTTTTTTTAGTCAATATCAATTGTGACGTTAACTTCTTGAACAGGTACATCGTAGAATGGGTCTTCACGACGTCCCAAAAAATCTTTTGCTTGTTTTGGGAATGAAGCATAGCTTAAGACATCTTCTTCGGATCTTGCATATTGGGCAATCTCTTCACGTAATTTTGGTAATTGCGGTGCAATCAAATCAGCAGGTCTGATTGTCATCACTTCCTCATCACCAATAATTTTTTCTTTTACTCCTTCTGCCAGTGGTGCCGGTGATTCACCATATAAGCCTCGAACATAGTCTTTGATTTCATTAGGAACGATCTTATAACGTTCTCCAGAAATGATGTTCATCAAGGCTTGTGTACCAACCATTTGCGATAAAGGTGTTACTAATGGTGGGTAGCCTAGGTCAGCACGAACACGAGGTACTTCTGCTAAAACTTCTTCGTACTTGTCATCTAAACCTTGTTCGGATAATTGACTAAGAAGATTCGATAACATGCCACCAGGTACTTGATAGATCAAGGTTTTAGGTTCAATATCTTTAACTTTTGGATTAAGTAAGCCTTCTGAACGGAAATGATCACGAACAGTATTGAGGTGGCTAGCAACCTCCTCAACTTCTTTCAGATTAAGTCCAGTATCAAAACCTAAGTCTTCAAGACCCATTACGACAGATTCCGTCGCCGGTTGGCTAGTGCCACCTGCAAAAGATGATACTGCTGTATCAATAATATCGGCACCAGCCTCAGCTACCTTCAAATAGGTCATTTCTGAAATGCCACCCGTTGCATGGGTATGAATTTCTAAGGGAAGATCAATTTTTGCTTTAATCCCTTTTACTAAATCATAACCTGTTTGTGGTGTTAATACACCAGCCATATCTTTGATACAAATTGAATCTGCACCAAGCTCTGCATATTCTTCTGCTAATTGCACAAAATAGTCAACAGTGTGGACAGGACTAGTAGTATAAGATATGGCCACTTGTGCATGATCACCAAATTCTTTAGTTGCTGCTACTGCTGTTTGTAAGTTTCTTGGGTCGTTCAAAGCATCAAAGATGCGAATAATATCAATGCCATTCTCAATGGATTTTTGAACAAATTCTCGAACCACATCATCAGCATAGTTGCGGTAACCTAAAATATTCTGGCCACGTAATAACATTTGTAGCTTAGTATTTTTGACGGCTTTACGAATGGTACGTAATCTTTCCCATGGGTCTTCATTAAGGTAGCGCAAACAAGCATCAAATGTTGCACCACCCCAAACTTCAAGTGCATGGTAGCCGGCATTATCAAGCTGCTCTAAAACTGGTAACATTTGTTCTGTTGTCATCCGAGTAGCAATTTGACTTTGTTGGCCATCCCTAAGAACAGTTTCCGTTACACGGATTTTTGCCATTTCATTCCTCCTTCAAATTAGATAATTGCGAGGCAAGCAGTTGGGCAATTTTTTCTTGCATCTCTAAAACACTATGTTTACGAGATCGCCCGCAAGCCTTAGCGTCAGCTGAACAAATAAAACATTGCCGTGCCTCAAGCCCCAAGTCTTTTCGACTAATTGTTGCCAGGTGGTCCTCATTCCACCAAAGCACATCAAGATCCATTAACCTTCCAATTGGACTAGCCATTTCAATGGCGATCATTTTTTCTTTTAATAGCTGAGCACTTAAGTCAGTCAAACAATAATACTCAGGACCAGTTTTTTGAAAGACAGTTTTCTCAAAGCCAATGGCTTGAGAGCCCAAGCTATCTTGGATTTGATCGACTACTGTTAGAAATGCTTTTTCTAGCAAGTCAGAGCTTTTCACAGCACCAGGAATATTCATTGTCACTGATAAGAGACTTTTTTTAGGATGATCTTTGAGCAGGCTGAATTGTCGATAACTTCTCATTTCACGCGCCCTTAGCATCTCATCTAAGCTGACTTTTTCCCCATTAAATAGTTCTTCCTTAAACATTTCGTACCACATCAATGATACTGCCATCACGATATTCAATCAAGGCAACTACCTTATCACCGTACTCAATAGCGTCTGGTTGTCCCACAATTGAGTAAGCTTTTTCTTTTAACTCGGCAACAGTAAATTGGGGAACTTTCAATGATTTAAAGTGGTCAACAAGGTCTGGACGATTAGGATTTATAGCTATCCCAACCTCTGTTACAATGACATCAACACTGGTCCCCGGAGTAATAACTGTATTTACTTTATCAACAAAGGTAGGAATGCGTCCTCGAATCAATGGGGCAATCACTAAACTCATCTTAGCAGCGAAGGCAGTGTCACAGTGACCGCCAGATGCGCCACGGATAACACCATCTGAACCAGTCATCACATTGACATTGAAGTCTGTATCTACTTCTAATGCTGATAATACACAGGTATCTAATTGATTGATAACTGATCCCTTACTCAATGGTGAAGCATACATATTGGCATCAATTTCATAATGTTGACTATTTTTATCTAAAGAAATTGCTGATGGATGGTCAAAATCTTGCACATCAAGAATTTTTTCAACTAAGCCTTCTTCCAATAATTCAACCATAGCATTAGTAATCCCACCAAGTGCAAAACTTGCTTTAATACCATCTTTGATCATTTGTTCACGCATGTAGCGTGTTACAGCTAGTGAAGCACCACCTGTTCCTGTTTGGAAAGAGAATCCTTCTTTATAATAAGGAGAGTTTGTAATGATTTCAGAAGCATATTGTGCAATCAGCAGTTCCTTCGGATTTTTAGTGAAGCGTGTTGCCCCCTTTGCAATCCCTTCTGGGTCGCCAATAGCATCAACAACAACGACATAATCAACATCTGTTTGTGGAATTGAAATTGGTGTGTTTGGATAGGGCACCAAGGTATCCGTAATAATAACGACTTGATCAGCATACTTGGCATCAATCATGGCATAACCAAGGGAGCCACAAGTCGCCTTCCCTTTTGTACCATTTGCATTTCCATAAGCATCTGAACTTGGAGCACCTAAAAATGCGATGTCAATATGAATATCTCCAGTCGCAATTGCACGGGCACGACCACCATGAGAACGAATGACTACCGGATTTTCCATAATTCCTGAGGAAATCGCTGCGCCGACTTTATCACGTAAACCTGATGATGTAATGTTTGTGATAACACCATTTTTGATATGCTCAATTATAGGCTCGTGAACGTTAGCAATCGAACTTGGCGCAATTGAAATATTTTTTATCCCCATTGCAGCAATTTCTGCAAGGACCATATTCATCACATAATCACCTTCACGGAAATGATGATGAAAGGAAATTGTCATTCCGTCTGTTAAACCAGTCTTTTCAATAGCTTCTCGAATCGACAAAAGCAACTTTTCATCACCTGGTTTAATCCGACGACTTGCTTCAACATAATCTTTGATATGAGCTAATTCTCCTTCAAACACACCATATTGATCAGCATATTTTTGAGGAATATCACATTTTACTTTATTGTCAACCATTATAACTCCTCCTCAGTCATTAAGCCTGCAGCCTTAGCTAACATAATGACACGCTCAGCACGTTCAACGATCGGTTTGTCAACCATTTTCCCTTTTAGTGAAATAACACCTGAGCCCTTGCTTTCAGCCTCACGGATTGCCCAAATAACTTCTTTAGCATTCTGTATTTCTTTGTCACTTGGTGCATAAATTTCATTAACTAACGGAATTTGTCGAGGATTGATAACAGACTTACCATCAAATCCTAATTGTTTGATGAGTCGCACTTCATTTTGGAACCCTTCTGGATTATTGACATCTGAGTATACGGTATCAATCGCCGCTATTCCAGCCGCGCGAGCTGCATGGAGAATCATACTCCTGGCAAAGAAGAGCTCTTGTCCATCAGGGTAACGACGTGTTTTCATGTTTGTAACATAGTCCTCAGCACCCAATGCAATACCAATTAATCGGTTTGAAGCTTTTGCAATTTCCCTTGCATTAAGAACTCCTTCGGCTGATTCAATGGCGGCCATCATTTTGGTACGACCAATTTCGATGCCATTGTCACGTTCAACACGCTCAATAACAGCTTCAACATCAATAATATCTTGAGCTGTTTCTGTCTTTGGAAGGCGGACAACGTTAACACCAGCAAGGACAACAGCTTCAATGTCGAGTGCTCCGACTGTATCAAGACTGTTAACACGAACTACCGTTTCAACATTGCTATAATCAAAAGTTTTCAATGCAAAGTGAACTAAGGTTCTAGAAGTATCTTTTTCTTTTAATGACACCGAGTCCTCTAAGTCAAACATGATTGAATCAGCTCCATAAAGTGGGGCATCACGAAGCATGGCTGCATTTGCTCCAGGGACAAACATCATTGTTCTTCTTAAACGTTCCATGAATCAATCTCCTTCCAATTGTATTGGTCAAGACCAGCTGCACGGTGAACCGCTGCAATTGTACGTGCTTGAATGGTACAATCTAAAGCTCCTTTATCTACTGCTTGAACAGCAATATTTTCAACTTGTAAGTTTTTAATAGTTTCCTCTATTAATTGACGAATACGACGACCGAATTGTTTTTCAACACTACTTTCTAAATCAATCTGGATGCCACTAGTAGCAGGACTGACTGTTACCATGATATCACTAGATTCTAGGCTTCCTGCTACTGCAGTTTGCTTAATATCCATAATTTCACCTCATTAGTTATTCAGTAGGCGGCACTGTCTTCACATCAAGAAGTGTCGTCTTTTTTCTTATTTTAATCTTCAGCGGGCAAGACTTTGATTAGAATTTCTGCAACAGCATATAAAATTCCTAATACAATAAAGACACCTGCCATACCAACACCCATGAGCTCAAAAGCCATGGTTAAATGTTCCATATTCATAATCTATTCCTCTTCCTATTTGTTTAGCTAAAGAATGCTAGTAAGAGGCCTCCTGCAATAACAGAGGCAATCTGTCCTGAAACATTTGCTCCAACAGCATACATTAAGATAAAGTTCTGTGGGTCTTCATCCGTTGCCATTTTTTGAATCACACGACTTGACATCGGAAATGCAGAGATACCTGCTGCACCAATCATAGGATTAATTTTTTCCTTACGGAAGATATTTAGAATCTTAGCAAAAACGACACCCCCAATTGAGTCCATAATAAAGGCTACCAAACCAAATAGGATAATCATTAATGTTTGGAAGTTTAAGAACAAGTCAGCTTGCATTTTAACAGAAATAGTCAAACCAAGAAGAATTGAGACAATATTAACCAATTCATTTTGTGCTGTGAATGATAAACGATCAAGAACGCCACACTCACGTAGTAAATTACCAAACATCAAGAAACCAACAAGTGGTAGTGAAATTGGCGCAATAAAACCAGCGACAAAAGTGATAACAATTGGGAATAATATTTTAGTTAATTTTGAAACGCTCTCAGCTTTATAATGCATTCTAATTTTACGTTCTTTTTTAGTAGTTACTAATTTAATCGCGAATGGTTGAATAATTGGAACCAAAGCCATATAAGAATAGGCAGCTACCGTAATTGGTCCTAATAATTTCGGAGCCAATTGGTTAGCGACAAAGATAGAGGTTGGTCCATCTGCTGCTCCAATAATACCAATAGAAGCTGCTTCTTTAATATCAAAACCTGCCATAACGGCAACGACAACAACAAAGAAAATACCAAATTGAGCTGCCGCTCCAAAGAGCAACATAAATGGATTTTGTAAGAGCGGACCAAAGTCAATCATTGCCCCAATTCCAATAAAAATCAGCAGAGGAAACAATTCTGTCCCAATACCAATATTAAAGAGGACATCAAAGACACCTTCTTGTTCGACACCATTAACAACCTGTGTTAAGACTCCTGTTCCTGGGAAATTTACTAAGATGGTTCCTAATCCCATTGGAACGAGTAAAGTTGGTTCATATTCTTTTTTAATGCCTAAATACATTAACACACCACCAATAATCATCATCACAACTTGCGGGATGGTAATTGATGTAATTCCTTGAATTAAAGTTTCCACTTGACACTTCCTTTCACAGTTTACTTATTAATGAATTGTAATTAAGCCGTCACCAGCATTAACAACTTGTCCTTGTGTAACATGAATTGCCACTACTGTCCCTGCTTTACTTGCAACAATTTCATTTTCCATCTTCATAGCTTCTAAAATCATGAGTGGTTGGTTTTCTACAACTGTGTCACCAACATTAACCAAGGTTCTAAGAATAGTACCTGGCATTGGTGATGGTATCGCATCACCACCTGCTGGTGCTAAGGATATAGGAGCTGGAGTTGGTTCTGCTTCTGGCGTTACAGCGACTGGAGCTTCAATAGGTGGTACTACAAGAGGTGCTACAGGTGTCGGAGCTGGACTTGCACCAATCTCTTCCATTTCAACTAGATACTCTTTTCCATCAATTGTAATCTTAAATTTACGTAACATGTGTCATGTCTCCTTTTAATATGCTTTTTGGTAAATTGCTTTTATTTTAAATTGACTATCCATTACTTCACTAGCTGCTAAGCTTGAAGTAATCAGTGAAACCTTTACAACTTCTGGGTTTCTCTTCATTATTTTTTTAATGACAAATTGGCTATCAGGCTTGTCACCGGCTGCAATTGCAGTGGCAATAAGACTAACAATCGAATACTCTTCCTCACTAACTGCAATATAGGAAGGTAACTTTTCCCATTCATCAGTTATGTGCTGACTTTCATTGGAATCAACCATATTAGGTGAGTGATTCTTTTTTTCTGACTTACTAAATAGTCGCTGAAATAAGCCCATAGGTGCCTCCTTTCTCAACAATAGTTTTAAAACTATCGGCTCGCTTACTATTATAATATGATTTTTTCTCATCTAATGGCTTTTTAGTGTTCTTTCCAATTACCATTTAATAATTTTTTACAACAGTTTAGAAAAAACATTAAACTGTTTGAATTTTGTTTTTTTAGTGTTTTTTATGAAAAAACGCCTTCCTTTTTTAAACGCTTTCATTTACACTGATGGTGTAGCATTTTTCAGAAAATCATAAATTATTATTCATGAAACACAGGTATAACTATCTTTTTTATTTTGTTTACTAAATAATTTTATATAAAGGAGAGGAACATATGTTACTCACAGTATTGGCTTATGCCATGATAATCATTTTCATGTATGTCGTTATGACCAAGAAAATGTCTCCCTTATCTGCTTTGGTGATGATTCCATTGGTATTTGCATTAATTGCTATACTGACAGGATCAGCTGACCTAAAAGCAGATCCAGCATTTGTTGGCTCATTAGGTGATCAAAAAATAGCCAATAATTTCACAGCTATCGGCCCAATGGTCATGTATGGAATCAGTCAGACAGCAAAAACAGGTATCATGTTATTGTTTGCTATTCTTTACTTCTCATTGATGTTAGACACTGGTTTATTTGATCCAATTACAGCCAAAATGATCCGTTTTGCAAAAGGCGATCCAATGAAAGTATTGATGGCTACAGCAATTGTTTCAGCTGCCGTATCAATGAATGGTGATGGTACAACTACAACCTTAATTGTCGTTTCTGCCTTTTTACCAATCTATCAAAAATTAAATATGAAAGTCATGAACTTAGGTGTTTTGATTATCCTACAAAATACAATCATGAACTTACTTCCATGGGGCGGACCTACCGCACGTGCCATGTCTGTTTTAAACGTTGGCTCTGAAATCCTTGGTTATCTTGCTCCTGGTATGGTATTATCTCTTCTTTATGTAATTTTCTTCGTCGCACCTAGTATGGGTAAAAAAGAACGTCAACGTCTTGGAGTTAAAGAGTTATCAGAGGCAGAATTAGCAGAATTGACAGTTGTCGCTGACAGTGAAAAAAATGCTATTAAAAGACCTAGTCTCTTTCTTTTCAATAGCATTTTAACAATTCTTTTAATTGCTTGGTTAGTTGCCGGTTCATTTATTAAAACCTTAGCAATCCCTTCTCTTCTTCTATTTGCTGTTGGTACAATTGTCGCCTTAATGGTTAATTATCCTAACTTAAAAGACCAATCTAAACGTATCGGTGACAATGCTGGTGATGCTGTACAAGTTGTTATTTTAGTTTTTGCTGCCGGTATCTTTATGGGACTTTTCCAAGGTTCCGGAATGGCAAATGCTCTGGCACAAAGTTTTACGACTATCATTCCTAAACAATTCGGCGGCTTCTGGGGCTTAATTATTGCACTCTTATCTGCACCAGGAACCTTCTTCTTATCAAATGATGGTTTCTATTATGGTATTATGCCTGTACTTGCTCAAGCTGGAGCCCGTTATGGTTTTGATAACATGTCAATGGCACTTGCTTCATTAATGGGGCAAGCATTCCACTTGTTAAGTCCATTAGTAGCCTTTATCTACTTACTTCTTCGTTTAACTGGCTTAGACATGGGAGAATGGCAAAGAACAGCTGGTAAATATGCTTTAGGTATCTTTATCATCTTCATTCTAACAATTATATTAATGGGGCATATGCCTGTCTACATTCCACAATAAAATGTAAAGCCATTAATAAAAAGAGGTCTGAGAATATTTCCCAGACTCTTTTATCACATTCTATAACCTCAATAGAGATTACTAAAATTTTTATGACAACTTAGCATTATTTTAGATATAATATAAAAAAACAAATTGTAAGGAGCATACATGACCTCAATTACAGAAGTTGTAAAAAATAATTTAGAACTTTCACAAAATAAACCTTTAAAGATTGCCTTGTACGATGCCTTTAAAAAAACAATTATCTTAAGAGAAATTCCTGCTGGAACGAGGATTAATGAAAAAGAATTTTCAACAGAATTAAATATCAGCCGAACACCTATTCGTTATGCTTTAGGAGTACTTGAAGAAGAAAAACTTGTTGAACACCTTCCAAATAAAGGAATTATTGTCAAAGGTGTCAGTCTAGATGATGCACATGAAATTTTTGAAATTCGTAAGGCTTTAGATACCTTAGCTTCAACAACAGCAATGATCAAAATGACTGATGATGATTTTGAAGAAATGCGTCAACTGTTAGAGACTTGTGAAGGTTATTTAGTTAACAATCAAGTGGATAAGGTCCTTGATAACTTCAATGATTTCAATAATCTCATCTATGTAAAAAGCCAAATGCTCCGTTTAAAAGAAATCGTCTCTGAACTACAAGCCTATCTACTTTATTTTCGTCGTATTTCTATTTCTTCAGTTGAAAGAAGACGAAAAGCACTAGATGAACACTGACTTATCTATCGCGGTATGAAGAATAAAGATTATCAGCAGGTCACACTCATTACACATGAACACCTAAACCATTCCCTAGATTTTGTTATACAAGATTTAGAAAGCAAATCACATGACTAAAGATCCCTTACTTTATTTCAGTCAAGCTGCCTGTAAAGCTTTACTCTATGAAGTAACACTGACTCCTAAACCAGGATTAGTTGACTGTGCCAATGATGGCTCTCATTCAGATATGACATTATCCACCTTTATTGACTCCACAGCTGCATTAATAGCCCATTTTTATCGCTATTTAAGAATTGGCTATGATCATGCTAGTCTGGAGCCACAATTACTTTTTAACTTGCTCAGACAAGAAGGTATTGCAGCAGAGCAATCCATGTTTGAGGTGACAAAAGGGATTAACACGCATAAAGGAGTCAACTTTTCCTTTGCTTTGCTTTTAGGGGCAACTGGAAGTTACCTCGCACAACATCCCGAAAAAAGTGAGACAGCAATTTTTACTGCTGATGACACAGTTGCTATCTGTAAGCTAGTCAAACCTCTGACAAAACACCTAATCGATCAAGATTTACATCATTTATCAAAAAAAGAACATCTAACTTATGGTGAAGAGCTCTTTCTAAAATATGGAATAAAAGGACCAAGAGGAGAAGCCGCATCTGGTTACCCGAGCTTAACTCAGCATGCACTTCCATTTCTCCGAGAAGAAGCCTCCAAAACCTCAGATAATAAGTATTTACAATTGAAACTCCTGCTTCACTTAATGACCTTTGTTGAAGATGCTAATCTGATTCATCGCGGAGGAATGAGTGCCCTTAGAGCAATCCAAAAAGAGACAAAAGAGATAGAAGCAGAGAATTTGTCTCCTTCTGCTCTGTGTCAGAAATTAACAAACTATAATGATCATTTAGTCAGGTTACACTTAAGCCCCGGTGGCAGTGCTGACCTGTTGGCACTTAGTCTTTATTTTGCATTTTTAGAAAATATTATTTAAAAACGACTTGGAAAACCAAGTCATTTTTTAGATAAATAAGGTAATTACTTTGATCAATAGTGGCATGACAATAACGGTGTAAAGGGTTCGACTAATTTGTATACCAGCAATTTTAGGCATATCTCCACCCAATTCTCCTGCCATCAGAGAAATATCCGTTGCACCCGCAGGTGAGGAAGCAAATAAAGCCGACTGAATATCCAAAAAGCCACGTTTGTACATGAGATAGCCAAATAAACCATTGATTAGCATGTAGCTAGATAGCAAAAGTAGGATGGGGATAAAAAGATGAATCATTTGTAAAAAACTGTTATGAGTAAAATTGCAACCAATTAAAGCGCCAGCACAAATCTGAGCCATATAACGGATATAGGGATGCATCTGCCTTGTCTCATTTTTAATTTTCAATGCTGATGAAAAGATGAGTGATACTATCAAGGCACCTACCGGCAGGCCACTCCATTCTCCAATTAGTCCACCAAGTGTGGCAATTAGCAAGATAAGAGCATCATTTTTTATCCGATTCTGCCCGCGTAAGCTAGAATAGTTCCTATCTTCTTTGTTCTGAATTCTATCCACAGGAACCTGTCTCAGTTCTGGAGCAAAGCGATTCGTAATAAATCCAACCCAGTTAGGCAAGATTAAAAGTATGCCTACAAGTCTGACTGTCTGCATCGTAGCGACGGTATCTGCCTTAGCTCCCATATCAATGGCCATGAGAGAAACATCAACGATCCCACCTGGTAAACAAGAAAGAAAAGCTGTCATTGCATCCATTTTGAAAAAGATTATTAGAATACTTCCTAGAGCAATCATATTCAAAGTAAAAAGAGCCATTAATCCTGCAATAGCCTTACCTAATCTAGGTAAGTTAATCAGGTCTTGCTGACTAATATTTTGGCCTATATAGGCTCCACTAATAATTTGAGCAAACAATTTCATTGAATGTATCGTTCCCATCTGTCCTGTGGTGACAGATAAGATTGCCACAGCCAGCATACTGCCAATCATAAAAGGTGCTGGAAAGGTCAGTCTTTTGGCCAGAAAACCACCCACCAGACCAACTAATATGGTTAAAAAAACTGCCATTCTTCCTTCCTTTCATTTTGACACTAAGTTTTACAATAGTATCAGTATACACTAAAGCCCTTTAAAAGCACAGATACATTATAGTCGATAGGGGTAGAAATTCTTGCAAGCATTAATTCATCCCTTAATCAGCTCGACTGTTTTTTCGGTGTTTTTATGCTAACTATTATTTACTAATTCACAATTTTTCATCTTCAGATGTGTATAATAAAGACATAGTCTAATTCCATAATATCAAAAAATTATCAACCAAACCTAGCTATCTAAGAAAGGAGACATTGTGTCTGAATTTACCGTCTCACAAATTTTTTCTGCTGATAACATCAACCAAACAAAAGTAACTCAATTATTAGAAAATACAGGCATCACACGCGACTCTAACCTTGATTATACCTGTGGTATTTTTGAAGAAGATGGTACATTGATTGCAACTGGCAGTCTCTTTGCCGACACCCTTCGCTGTTTCGCCGTTTGTAAACGATACACTGGTGAAGGACTACTGAACCAGATTATCACCCATCTCATTTCCGTTCAATTTGAGAGAGGCAACACCCATCTTTTTGTCTATACTAAACCCGAATCCAGTAAATTCTTTAAAGACCTAGGCTTCTATCCTATTGCAGAAATTCCAAATTTAGTGACTTTTATGGAAAATCGCCGTGCGGGCTTTAGTAACTATCTCAGAAATCTAGCAGTAGATGGCAAGCAAATCATTCCCGAAGCTGCCGCTATTGTCATGAATGCCAACCCCTTTACCTTAGGACATTTACATCTGATAGAAAAAGCTGCGATGGAAAATGCTCATGTCCATTTATTTATGGTTAGTGAAGATACCAGTTTAATTCCATTTGCCGTCCGCAAACAACTCATCATAGCAGGAACAAGTCACTTGACAAATATTACCTATCACGAAACTGGTTCTTATATTATCAGCCAATCGACTTTCCCAGCCTACTTCCAAAAAGATAGTAATAGTATCATTCAAAGTCAAGCCGAAGTCGATATTAGGATTTTTTCACAGATTGCAAAAACACTTGGCATCACTAAACGTTATGTTGGAGAAGAACCAAATAGTCGAGTGACAAACATCTACAACACTGTCATGCAAGAAAAACTACCTCAATTAGGAATTGACTGTATCATCATTCCAAGAATCAAACAAGGTGAACAGGTCATCAGTGCGTCTACTGTGCGCCAATTCATTAAAGAGAACAATTTAGAGGCTATTAAAAAACTTGTCCCCAAAAGCACCTATCAGTTCTTTAAATCAGCGCAAGCCCAACCAATAGTAGCCAAAATCCAAAAGGAAACGAATGTAATTCATTATTAAAACTCTATTAAAAGAAACGAAAAGTCACCTTTTGTCTGCACTTTCTATGGGAATTACCTTTGTCAACATCGGTTGGATAATATTTAATTGGTAATTTTTCCAGTAAAAACATAGCTAACACCACTGAACTACTTTGAAAGAGTTTCAGATTTTTATTGCCACTCTTTATTGTCATCTGATTTTATATTATAATAGTTACCGTTAATGTTTCGATCACATCTACGTGGATCGTTTATATTAGCTATATCTTATCTGTATAGGAAAACTGACATCTCGAGAGATTGCAGTTCACATTATATAAAAGGAGGATTGCAATGATTTCAGTAAATCTTGATCAAGTCCTTCTTAAACGAAGAATGACTTCCAAGGAATTAGCCGAAACAATTGGAATAACACAAGCTAACCTTTCTATCTTAAAGACTGGCAAAGCAAAAGGGATTCGCTTTGAAACCCTCGCAAAAATTTGTACTGTATTAGATTGTCAGCCTGGAGATATCTTATCCCATGGACCAATCGACAGCATAGAATAAATGGTGAGATACTGTTGTATTTCAATTCCTAGATATCAGTCAGCCTGACGTCAAAAAGGACAAAAAAAGAATAGCCTGTAAAGGTTATTCTTTTTTTATAGCATAAGCTGGCCTTAGATTCTCCTGATAACTTTGACAGTCGTTCTTTGCGTGTTCAAGTAAACTTATAGCTACTTCTTCCACCGGAATGGCTCCAAGCTTTACGACTAAGTTATCAATGAAGGGAAAATGAATCATTTGACAACTCAACTGACCAAGTAAATTAGCAAGTGGTCGCTTACTCCCATAGATCAGTCCTGAGGAAAGGATACCATAAAAAAGCCCAGAGGAAATTAACAACTCTTCTGACTGTCTCTTGCTTTTTAGATAAGAGGGGTAACCTACCTTGGCAGTGAGATACAGAATCCGCTCTATCTGATTGTCTTTAGCCAGCCTGATAACACCTTGCATTGCCTGGTAATTTAAGCGTTCTAGCTCATGAACTTTGATTGCCCCAACCAGATGAATAATGAGATCAACAGTCTCAGACAGATAAATAGATTGTCCACTAAGCAAGTCAGCCTGAATATATTTCAGCTTAGGATTTTTAAAAATCTCTCCTCGTCCTTCATGCCTAGATAAATAAGTCACCAAATACCCACCTTGCAAAGCTTTCTTGATGACTTCTTGTCCTACAAAGCCACTACCACCTGTTATAAGAATCTTCTTCATTCTTTTTCCTTTCTTTTACCTATAAGCTAAAGCTGTTTATGCTAACTTTTTTCGTTTCAAACAAGGCTCAGCGAGAAAATAATTTCTCTTGGTTGCCACTTGGTAATTCTAAAAAGAAGACTGCTACAAATATGCCTCCAAGGAAGAAAACGAGGACCCAACACAGGTTAGCATATCCTGTAATATTTAGTATCTGCCCTGCCATTGCCTGAAATAGAATGGACGCTAAACTGCGAGAGGCTTGAACTAAGGCTAGTGCTGACATAAGGACATGTCGGTTTACCAAAGAGGAAACAATTTTCATATTGACCATGATAAAGAGCATTCCGGTTGTATGCTTGACAAGTAAAGTAGCTAAGATGATACTCAACAGATTGATATTGAGGGCATAAACAAGGTACTGGAAGCAAACACAGCCTACTGATAATAACAGCAAGTGTTTACTTTTGACCCTATCCATGAAAAGATAGGATAAGTAGATTAATGGTGCCTCACAAATCACAGAGATTGAAACGACACTAGTTGACAGACCTACACTGAGTCCTCTTACTTCTAACATGGCTGGAATATAGGTGTGTCCTGTGTTCAAAATACCAGAGTAAATCATTGCAAGTATCAGATAGAGCATGAAGCTTCTATTTTTAAGGAGTACTTTAAAGCCAATTTCTAGATCCTCTTCATCTGGCATAACAACTGGTCGTGGTTGATTAGATGTCCCCAAAACTCCTAATATGGCTAGACCCATTGTCATGATAAAGCAGAGATAGATAGCTTGAGGCGCAATCTTATCGTAAATTAGTCCTGCCAGTTGTGTACCAATAGCAAAACCAATTGTTCCCCAAATCCGAATTTTCCCATATGGGAAAGGACCACTGGTTGCAATCTGTTCCAAAACAGGGTTTGCACCATTAATCAATAGAAGAACCAAACTATAGGACAAGGTATACACCCAGATATTATGAGCAAAGAGAAAGATAAGGGAACCCAAGATACTAATCAAAAATGAAACAATGATAACTGACTTGGCATTAAATTTATCATTTAGTTTTCCTAAAAATGGCTGAGCTATCATGGATGCAAAGAAAGAGACAGATACAACGAGTGACACTTGACTTGGTCTATAGCCTTGATCTAAGAGATAAACTGATATCAAAGTAGAAAACATGGCCCAAGATAAAAAGTAAAAGGTATACATGAGAAAATAACTGATGTAGCTATTTTTATCATTTTTCAATGGTAAACTCCTTCAATGAATAGGAAATGATTCTTCTACTAGGATACCATGTTCAAGCCAAAAAAACGAACTCATCTGACATGGCTTGATATACCATTGACAAACTCATCTGAGAAGTATCAGATTTTTTGAATAGGTACCATAAGCTTATCTATAAAAAATGGTCGAATAAGCAGTAATTAGTTAATCCATTGGTATATATCCTGAGAGAAATTGATTATTAAAAGAGCTTGCTTCCCCTTAAGCATCAGCAAACAGCTAAATTTTATGACCTTCTTATGCTTCCTTTTGACAGCAAAAAACACCAATAGACGGCTAATGATCCCCCTATTCGTGTTCTTTGTCCTGTTATCCTTATTAATGGCTATGACGTAATTTTTTTCGTGCTTTATAAAGTAGATTTACTGGGTAATACAATAGACTGACCGGAATATTGAACTCACCAATAAATTCTTCAATCGTTGGGTTGAAATTGGCTTTAAATTTAGTTAAGCCATCATCCAAACTCCCTTCAATCCCTCCCATGTTTGCCCAAGCAATGCCATTTTTATAAGCATCTTGAAACACCTTAGGATAAAGCAAGTACTGAGGATAGAACTTTTTAAACTCATCATTCATTCCTGCATAAAGCATCTCCATACTTGATCCGTAACCGATTGATAAAACGCCAGCAATGACAACTTCTTCTGGGTAGTTGATGGCATAGTTTTCAAATTCTGAAATATAGGTGTTAAATGATGCTTTCTGGTCAGTTAACTTTTTAATGCGTTTCACTTGATGATCTAAAGTGTCACTTAACTCTTTTTCAACACGCGCCAGCTCTGATTTAAATATGATTAGTTGCTCTGCAATATTTACAGAAGCCAAATGAAGATAAGCATCATCACCATAAATCGTCATCAGCTTTTTAAAATACGCTTTGTTGCGTAGCGATATTTGCTTTCTATCTTCTGTGAGTGCAACCACATTGGCAAAAACATCCAAATCCTTACTATCAGACCGATAAACACGGACACCTCGTTTTTGAGCATCCTTCATTAAACGCTTGGTATGTTTCGGGAAGCTGCTTTCTACCTGTTCATTTAGGTAACGATTTGCTTTATGCCTACTTAGGGGTGGTATTTTATATTTAATTCTTTGGTGTTTAGTAGAAAATTGTAGAAGATTTCAACGGTTTGAACGACTTCACCGTCTATAATCTCTTTTTCATAGACAAAAATTTTGTCGATGAGTTCGTTGAGAATGTGTCTATCCAGTTTTTTAATGTTCTGATATTTTTTGATGGATTCTATCCATTTGCTGATGTTGATATCTCTGCTTTCGGAATTTTTTATCTTTTTCTCATTGACCTTTATTCGTTCAAGTAGAATATCTTGCTCTTTTTGCGTTTTTTCCATCAAGCGATTGAAGTTTGTTTCATTGATCCTTTTGTCAATCCAGTCATCATAGAGTCTTTCAACTTTCGTTTCAAGCTCCTTGTATCTAAGGCTATCTTCTTCAATCATCTGTCCGGCAAGCACGACCTGACTGTCTAATTCTTCTTCTTGGTTTAACTCTAATATCTTCAGGACTTCTTTTTCATCTTTCAAGGCAAGTTTTGCATTGCTCCTGATATCCTCCAAAACTACCCTGTAGACTTCATCATACATAATGCGGTGTTGACTGCAAAAGTCTTTGCCGTATCTTCTGTATGTGTTGCAAGTAAAGAGTTTTTCCTTTTTCTTAGAGTTATTCCTTGCAAGATTTAATGACTTGCCACAGTCGGGGCATTTAATCAGTCCGGCAAATAAGCTGAGTTCTCCTGTTTTAAAAGGTCTTTTTCTGCTTTTCAGCTTTTCATTGGCTATCTCAAAGGTATCTTCATCAATCAAAGCCTCGTGCATATCTTCAACTACAAGCCATTCTTCTTGAGGTTTATCGGATATCCAACCGATTTTGAATTTATAATTGGCTTTCTGTGATGCAATATGCCCTAAATAAACAGGGTTTTGTATCATCTCTGTGAGCGTTGTGCAATCCCATACATATTCGCCACCCTCCATAGTCTTTTCCCATTTGGTAACGGCATTTCGTAAGCCTTTTTTTCTGTTCCACCATGTCGGGGTAGGGATTTTTTCTTCTCTCAGTAAAGTTCTGATATATTGCACTCCATAACCTCTTGCAGTATAGTCAAAAATCTTTTCAACTATCCATGATGTTTCTTCATCAATCACTAAAAGGTGAGGATTGTTTTCATCTTTCTTGTAGCCGAAGGGTGCAAGGCAACCTGTAAACTTCCCTTGTTTCGCCCTTGTGTAATAAGCAGATTTCATTTTCTTTGATACATCTCTTGAATAAAATTCATTCAGAACATTCTTAAAGGGGACTATCTCATTGTTATCCTGATTGGTATCCACACCGTCATTGACAGCGATATACCTGACACCGTTTTTCGGGAAAAATTCTTCCGTAAACTTTCCTGTTTGCAAATAATTTCTTCCAAGCCTTGATAAGTCTTTAGTGATGACCGTATCAATTTTTTTAGCCTTGATATCGACAAGCATTCTCTGAAAGTCGGGTCTGTCAATATTAAGTCCTGTATAGCCGTCATCTACATAGATATCAGCGATTGTCCAATTTCTCTGCTTGCAGTAATCAATGAGCATATCCCTTTGGTTTTGTATACTGGCACTCTCTCCTTTCTTAAACTCATCGTCTTTTGAAAGACGGCAATAAATTGCCACACGATTGGTTTGAAAATCACTTTGCATTGCTATTCCTCCTTATTTGGAGGGTTAAGCAAGCAAGAATGAGTTGAATTATCTGTATTATACTCCTTTCCTTTTATTATTGCAATACTATCTTTCTTATTAGAAACATAACTGTCTTTCAGTATCAAGGAAGCAAAGGCTTGTGCCGGTGTTCTTCCTTTTCTATATTTTCTCTTAACAATAATTTCCGTTTTCTTTTTATTCATATCTGCTCCTTTCCGGGAAATGAAAATTGTAACTTTGTAACCTTGTAACTTGTAACCGAAGTTTTAAAACCTCTTAAATCAAGACCGTAAAAACTAAAAAAGCCTGACTTTGCAAGGGTTTTAGCCTTTGCAAAAAATCAAGCTTTGCCTAATTTCAGGAGTTTTGTTGTTGTAGGTTACAGTTACAAATCCCTCCTGTGTCTATTTTTTAAGTTTTTAATTTGACCTCCGTTCCCAATTCGGGTACGCAGCTTATTTATCCATTAAGTTTTTTGCCTTTTCTATCTTCAGCATTCGTTTTGCTTTTCGTCTGTCGCTACCGTCAACCTTTAAGGGTACGCCCATTTCTATGATTCGTGAATATATCCTTGAAAGCATAAGGTCTTGTCCTCCGTTTTCAAGGTCTTTATAGTCCAAGTTTGTGGTGATGATGGTCGGTTTTTCTTTCTGATACCTTGCGTTGATGACATTGTATATTTGCTCTAAGGCATACTCCGTATCTCTTTCGATACCGAAGTCGTCAAATACAAGCAGTGTTTTACTTGTGAGATTGCCGATATATTCGTTCCTATCAAGATTGAAACCGCCTTTTTGTAGGTCGTTCAGTATTTGTGAGAAGTTGATAATCTTGCACTCATAGAGATACTTCTCAATAACGTCATTTAGGACACTGCAAGATAGGAATGTTTTTCCTGTACCGATACCGCCATAGATAATCAAGCCTATATTGTTTTTCTTCATCTCCTCAAATTCCTCCACATACTTTTTAAGTTTTCCGATTAAGGCTTTATCCGTATGACTATCACAGTTTGCAAATGTGAAGTTTTCCTGATTTCTCTCTACAAAACATCTTCTCTTGATATCCGCTATCTTATTCTGTCTTTCTCTTTCCTCTTCCAATCTCTTTCTTTCCTGATCGCATTTACAGGCTTTGGTGAAGATAAATTTTGTATTGATTAACTCGACAGCTCGCCATCTATTTGTTCATTACAGGTCTTGCAGTAGATATGACCGTCTTTTTCATAATGGGTATCGGTATTGTAGCTGTAGTCAAGCCCTTGTATCTTTATGCTTATGATATTATTCTCATTGTTTTTCATTCGTTTAATTCTCCTTCCAATTTTGCCGTATATTTTAGTCGTAAGGCTCTTTTGTCGTCTTGGCATAGTTTTATACCTGACTTTAATTAAAACTCCTTAAAAGATGTTTCCACCGCTTTATATGCTCGGACTGTCATCATAGTTGGGTATGGTTTTTCTACCGTCTTTTTTCTGTGTTAGTTTTTCCTTGTCTTGCTCATACCAGTTGAGGATTGTCACATAGTGGTCTTGATAGTGTCTGCCGGAACTCTTTATATATCTTGAAAGCTTATCTATCATCGTTTCAGTATGAGTACCTAACTTATCTTTAAGGCTTCCATACTCTTTATCAGATAATTTCACATTTTGATATTTTCCGTAAAAACGGGGGTGGGGGAGGACATTGTCCTTTTCTATTTCTATATCTCCCTCTTTCTCTAACTCTATCTCTATCTCTTTCTCTATCTCTATCTCTTGTCGGACTTCAGGAGGACAAGGCAAGGACTTATCGAGGACATTGTCCTCTTTTAATTTGTCCCTGTACTCTCTTTTTTTCTTTGCCCATTCCGTTTCAAAGCCGATTAAACTCGGTATTTCCGTCATAAAAATCTCGTCCGTTTCAATCGTTTCTATGAGATTCACTTTGAGAAGATAATTAAGGGTTACAGCAATATCATCTTCCGTTTCGTCTAATACAAGTGCCAATTCCTTTGGAAAAGTTTCATCTACTTGTTGAAAATACAGGTTTCCCTCATTTTTCAAGCTGAGTAGAAGTAATTTAAGATAGATGATGGTGTAAGTTTCTCCGCCGGAAATCTTCCTAAGTCTTTTCATACGGACATCGTTGAAAAAGTCCTCTTTCAGTTTAAGCCAATAGTATCTCTTGCTCTTTGTCATGTTATTCCTCCTATTTTTGAAAATCGAATAGGGGCTAAGAACTAGCCCCTTTCACACCACCCGTACGTGCCGTTCGGCATACGGCGGTTCAATATTTCCTTGTATCATATTATATATTTCTGATGTATCTATTTAACTTTATTCTTTTTGTATCCGAACCTCGAGGACTGAATACGTCATTCCTTGTATTCCATCAATCATAGACCATCCTTTTCAAATATTACAATAAATATTGTTTCTCCCTTCGCTCCATTTCCATTACAGAAACTTCCTCGCTACTATGGATTCTGCTGACTTCTCATAGTTCGTTGTTACTACTGTGTCGTCTATGAGACCTCACGGGATAAGTTCTAATACTTTCGTCGTTTACTTGCAGAATTTACGCTTTGGGTTTACGGTTGTCTTTGGGGTCTTTACTACTTTTAGCCAGCTTGCCCACCTGTTACGCCTTATATTCTGTTCCTGTTCGTCAAGCCACGATTTCGCTATTGCTTCTTCTCTCCCACATGTCACCATGTGAAACTTGCAAGTCGCTATGAGATTCGTCGACAACTACGCTCCTTAGGGATTTTCACCATAGCATTAGAACATGCCCGTCATACTAAAAAAAGGGAAGTAGCTGTTTTCTTTTTACTACTTCCCTCGTAACTTCTATTCTGAGGCGGTGGAAAGGTGTTTTTAGCCTTTTATTTTGCCTTTGAATAGATTTTCCTTGTCCTCGCTCCTAAAATGCGGTGCAAGGCATTATATTAATTTTTTTAATGTGATGCCCTGTTTCGGGGTATCATCTAATCTGCCGTCGTGTATTCCGACATCAGCTCACGCACTGAAATAGTGCATTAGCTTATTTTGTGATATCAGCTTATATCATATTCCAAATTGGGATTCCGTCCTCCATTAAGGGTGTCGTGTTTCGCTACTCCCTTATTTCAAGGGGGTGAACCAAGCGTTCAGACCTCGGAGAACGATTCGTTCTATCAGCCCTTATATTCCTTGAGTATTTCAGTGAATAAGCATGGGGGGGTAACGATTCGGTACTCCCTTATCCGCCAAGGTCAATATTCTTGTCCATTGCCTTTGTGATATCCTTAAACGGATTTTCTTTGGCAAGATTTTTGAATTTATCAATTTGCTTTTTGATACTCTCTTTCCCTTTTTCTTTGGCATTGGACTTATCAACCGCTTTTCTTAAAGCTACCTCGACAATCTTCACATTATCGGCTTGAAAGAATGCCACATAGTCCTTTGTCGCCTTATCTTCCATAAGAGAAAACTTAACTCTGTTCCGATTTAACTCTTTTTTAAACTCCGCAAGGTCTTTTTTGGATACATCTATTTCTTTGAGTTGCCCTTTTTTGTATAGGTCTTTGAGTTGTATCTCGTTCTTTTCCGGCATGAGTTTACTAAGGCTGAAATTACTATCTTTGAACTTCTCGGAAAAATAATCTTGGATCTGCCCATACTCTTTGGAGAATTGAATTGCCATAGTAATTCCATCTTTCGTTCCTTGCACTATCTCCCTACTAATTTCTTCGTTAATCATTTTTTAGTCCTCCTATCTTTCTGTATCCCTGTTTTTATAATAATCTTTGGTCGCTTGCCTTTTTCTGTTGTAGCTGTCACTGTCTTTCTTAAACTCTTGCAGTTTTTTAATAACACTTTCCTTTTCCCCTCGCTTAATCGCCTTATCTATCTCGATTGATAGGTCTATGCCGTATTCCTCATTGACGATACCAACCGCATACTTGATATGGTTTATCTGATTGTATTTTTCTTTAATACTCTCCGATTGTCCGTTCAGCTTTTCGATTTCTTTATCAAGTGTGCTGATTTCCTGTGTCCATTTCTTCGGCTGTATTTTATTATTGCCGGATAAATTTTCAAGCATGGCTCTTGCTCTTTGGTGTTGGTCGATTTCGTTTTTATGGGCATTGTAGAAGTTATCCTTGAAGATTTTTTTATTCTGCCATTCTGTGAAAGTTTTTTGAGTTGCCTTAATTGTTTCCGCATATCCGAAGCACTTGTTTAAGTTTTCTATCTTTTGAGTTTTCTCTTTAACGGATGTAAAGATTTGATTATTATCCGTTCTTAACTCTGAGATGTGGCTTTGTAATTCTGAAACAGTTCTTAAGTTATTGCTCCTGAGATACAAAACTCCGTTTGCGTATTTCTTAAGGTCATAAAGAGTTTTATTCCGTTTGGCATAAGGGGAGAGGGCAGTCCTTTTCATTTCTTGCATTTCCTGATAAAAACTTAGGTATTCATAGAGATTGAAAAGTCCTGATTCTTTTTCCACCGATAGTTTTGTTTCTTCCTTATGCTTTTGGTAGGCGGTCTTTAATCTGTCCTTAAAATCACTGAGCCATCCTGTGATTTTCCTGATTTCTTCTCCAATTGCTTTCAAAAGTTGATTCTGTTTTTTAATCTCCCGATTGATATCTCCCTTTTCCGTTCTGATGCCTTTTCTTTCCAATGCACTTGCAGCTGCTCCTAAATGTATAGTCGGTATTTGTTTGACAGCCTGTCTTTTGAATGAACGATGATCCACTCTTTTATCAATTTCATTTTCTTGTAAGTATCGGTTACAGAGATTAGAAAAAGATTCTCTCCATTTTTCGACATTACCTCTGTCATTCCAATTTGTAAGTTCGACTTTTCTCGTTTTGGGTTTGCCGTTTTTCCCTAAAATCTTTTTGCCATTCTCGTCAAGCATATATTCCTTTTTGCTTTTCTGTCCCCATGTTCCATCTTCATTCAACGGTCTAACTATAGTCATAATATGTGCGTGGATATTATTATTTCCGTCTTGACTTTCATCATGGATTGCCAAATCTGCTATCATACCCTCATTGGTAAAGTTAGTTTCAATAAATTCGCTTATCAGCTTTTTGTTTTCTTCAAGACTTAACTCTTTCGGTAGGGCAATAATAAAATTTCTTGCAAGCTGTGCATTTGAATTTTTCTCAAAGAGTTCGACAGAGTTCCATAGAGTAGTCCTATCTGTAAATTCTTGCGGTGCGTGTTCGGGTAGGAATATTTCTTTATGAATGACTCCTTGCTTTTTTGTATAGTCGTGAGTTACTCCGTCCCATTCGTTTTTTATTTTCTCTCCGGATATATATGCTGAACTTTCAACAGCACTTTTTCCTTTTCCTCTTGAAATAATAGACACAGAGAAATGAAAACTGTCTGCCATCTCATCACTTCCTTTCTGTTTTTTTCTCTTGTTGTTTTAGGTGGAGGCTTTAAAGATTTGTGTATCTTCGCTCCGTAAGTGAGCGATTTGAAATGTTAAAATATAAAAAGCCGACTACTGAATTTTCAACTCTTGTTGTTTCAGTGTGTCGGCTTGCCGTCTGATTACATTTCAAATTTTTAATGTCAAGGGCTGAGCGGTAGCGAAGTGCATTTTACCCTTGACATTGAAAAAGCGAACGATTATTTTTCGTTCAGCTCCTCGGATAACATCAAAGTAAAAATGCTTCAGCTTTTTTCTTTACTCCCGGTAGGGCAAAAGCACCGCAGGTCGCAATCACCCTTTAGGGTGTATAATTGCGCCCTTAGAAAATCTAAGGGACAATTATATTATTTCGTCTCGCTCAACTTTCTCGAATTATGCTCAAGGTTTCTTTGATGTCCGAAGTATTAAAAGCAACTTTAAGCAAGATTTTAATATCCTCATTTGTCAATTCCTCCGCATTCTCAATAAAACTTTCAAGCATTGCTCCTCTCGTAATCAATCTATGATTTCTTTTTTTCTGCTCTCTCAATTTGTCTTGCCTGAGAATTTTCTTCTCTTGATTTTCAAGCTGTTTTAACTGCTTTTCCGTTTTCTCAAGCTCATCTTCCAACACTCTTATATTTTGTCTTGTCTTTTCTAATTCTTTCAATTTTATACATCTCCTTTCAATTTTCAAGCATGAAAAAAGCAACTAAGATTTTTCTCTTAATCGCTTATATTAGTGTGTATTTGGTTTTTGATTTTATTAGGCAAGGCGGTATTTTTATCTATCTGAAAAATTGGGATTTGTTATTTAAAAGTTTCAATCTCGTAATTCAACTTTTCAATCATTTCAACGACATATGTTCTGAAATCTTTTAATCCGTTTAGTCCTTCTTTTATTTCTTCCTGTACCTTAAAATCTGTATAAATATTGTCAAAACAAACATCAAAGACATTGTCACTTATTGTATCGCTAACTTCTGTAGGTAAGTGCATATTTACATCTTCCAGTTCTTTATTTAGTAAATTCAATGAACGAGAAATTTCTTTAATATCGCTATTTGCCTCTTTGATTTTGCCTCTTTTTAAAAAACTTGAAAATGCTCCTCCTCCAAGTAAGTCTGCAATTCCCCAAGATGATGCACTATTCAATGAAGATATTGCATTATCTATTCTTGCGATAACTTCCTGTGCCGCCACTTTGGCTTCTTTAAGTTCTTTTAGTCTGTCCATGATTATCCCTTCAATTATTTAAAAAGATTTATACTCTCTTTTTTATACCTTTTTTTTTGCTAACAATCATCAAATCATCGTACGGCGGAAGATAGTAAATACAAATAGCTAAAATCAAAATGATTACTAAATAAACCGCAATTGATACAAGAGGATTTGCGGTTTCGTAAGCAGCTGCATAATCAACTAACTTATATCCGGCAGTAATTGGAAAAAAGTTGGTTAAGCTTGATTTCCCTACAAAAAGGCTGATTAATCCAAGCAAAAAAGATATACCTGCTCCGACCATATAGTACCCTCGTTTTCTTGTAGATAATATTATTATCGGAGAGACAGCTATATAGTTAAATAATGCCATACCACATACTTGTTTAATCGAAAAAAGAGTTTGTTCCAATGTAATGTCAAAGTGTAGGAGAAATTGCCCTGAAAGCATTACTAAGATGAAACTTATCAGACCGAAAAACACCGAAAAAATACCTGTTATTAATATTTTTATAATAAATATTTTTCTCAAGGATATCGGCACTGTCAAAAGGGACTTCATCGTATCTGCTTCATATTCTCGATTAATTAGATATCCACCAAATAAAGTAAATGTAGCCGGAAATATCAAAGTTGTATTATTAAATACCAGCACATAATTCAGAATCTCAAAGCTCATTTCTTCGCCTGCATTATAGCCCAAATACATTTGAAAGACGGAATACCCTACCGAAATCAATACTGCAAAAAAACCGACTAATAAAATTGGATTTCTTCTGATTTTAATAAACTCACAATGTAACATTCGGTATATCATTATACGACCTCCTTTCTACCATACAAGCCGGATGCAAATGCTATAAAAACCACTCCGGTGCAAATAAGGATTTGGAAAGCTTTCACTGTCGAAAGTTCAGGAACAAAAAGCGTTGCAGAATTTTGTCCTAAAGAAAAAACATACAAAAACCAACGAAATGCAACAATACGAGGTAGAGAAGAGATAAAACCACTCGAAACATTCAGGCCTGAAGCATATGCATTCACCAACAAAAATCCGGCAATCGCATAAAAAATAGTTAAAATTATAGAAAAAATCTTATTTCTATGAAATATACAAAAAAGTAAAATAAGCGGTAGAACATCAAAGAATATCATAGTTCCATTGATAAGACTATGATATGCGTATGTTGTAATGTCCTGAATTCCCCCGAGAAAAAGCCCGCCTATAGAAGTTGCTAATAATTCAAAAAAAGAGTACAACATTGATAGCAATAAAAGTAAAGATATTTTTGCATAAAACAGCTTCCTCCCGGAAATTGGAATGGACAACAAATTCTTGAATGTATCATTATCGTCCTCTGTCGAAAGAAGCATAAGCCCAATTATCCCAAGTACACAAGGTTTGAAAAGTAAATCGCCATATAAAAATACAAATCGATAAAGCATTTCAAAATTATTTCCTGTTTTGAAAACATACATGGTAAGCACAATAGGAAATAATACAGCTAATATCAAAGTAATTTGTATAAACCTTAGTCGTTTCAATTTCAAAAATTCGCATTTTATAAGTTTAAGCAATTCCTTCACCTCCGGTTACTCGCTTGAAGTAATCTTCAAGAGTTTCTTCGCAAGTGTGGGCTTCGGATACTTCCAATCCGTTATTTACAAATTCGGTAACAATTTTCCCCACGGACATATCAAGATTATACAAGTGTAAATTATGGTCATCTTGTATTGAAAAATTATTCTCATAGAATGTACGCTCTAAAATTCTTGCGGCTTGTGCTGTATCTGAAACAATAAAATGAATATGATGACTGCTTTTCTTCTCCAATTCTGCAAGACTTGCTTCTTCCAATAAAACGCCATGATCAATAATTCCAATATCGTCCGCCAATAAGGCAATTTCTGAAAGTATGTGGCTGGAAAGTAGAATTGTTTTCCCTTTTTTATCACATAGTTCTCGTATAAATGTTCTTATCTCTGCAATTCCTATAGGGTCGAGTCCGTTTATAGGTTCATCTAAAATCAAAAGTTCAGGATCGTGCATAACCGCAAGAGCAATGGCTAATCGCTGTTTCATACCGAGAGAGTATTGAGAAAAAAGTTTTTTATCTTTGTACGGTAAACCTACCAAATCTAAAGCGTCTTTGATTGCGTGACGATTAGGTACTCCTCTAAGTGTCGCAAATATAGTTAAGTTTTCGCTTGCTGTCAAATTTGGATAAAATCCGGGAGATTCAATCATACTGCCTATTCGTGGTAAAATTTTTGTTTCATTTCCTTGTAGCGATTTTCCCCAGATTTCTATTTCTCCTGAAGTGGGTTCGGTAAGACCAAGCAACATTTTCATAGTCGTGGTCTTTCCGGCTCCATTTCTTCCGAGGAGACCATAAATTCTCCCTTTACGAATATTCATATTTAAGTTAGCAACACTTTTTTGTGTACCATACTGTTTTGTAAGGTTTTTTGTTTTAATAATATAATCACTCATATTTAATCCTCCTCCTTGTAAGAGAAATTATATCAAACCAACCTTGCATTAACCTTGTCACAACCTTGCATTAACCTTGCAATTATAAGATTAAATATGTCGATAAAATAATAAGCTCCCTTCATATTATGGAGAGAGCCTTAATCAATCAGAGGAAAACATAAAGTAAATACAGTTTTTTTCCATCGAATACTATCTACCGTTATCTTGCCTTTCATTCTCTTTACAAGTTGATATACGATATAAAGTCCAAGACCACTGCCTTTTTCAGACCGTCCTTTATCACATTTGTATAATCTTTCGAAAATATGTGCCAAGTCTTTTTCTTCAATTCCTACACCGTTATCGGCTAAAAGAATTTTTACATTTTTATCTTGTTTTGATAATGTTATTTCAATTTTATCTGCACTGCTGTGAGCGATTACATTTTGAATAAGATTGCTGAGTATTCTAATATAAGCTTCCGTATCAAGTTTTACTTGAAGAGCTTGCTCCGGAATTTCAACGCTGTAATCTATTTTTTTATCTTCAAATATCGGTATCCAATCAATAAGTATGCTTCTTGTAAGCTCCCCGATTTCAACACGATTCATCTCCATTGGAAACTCATCGGAATTGAGTTTAAACCAATCAAACAGCATATCTATATACTCTTTTAAATCATATGCTTTTCGCCGGGCAATCCTTATATAATTCTCTCTTTCTTCTCCCGTAACAATTCCTTTATGTGCTGCATCAAGATAGCCTATAAGTGTAGTAAGCGGTGTTCTGACATCATGAGAAAGGCTTGTCATTAGTTGTTTGTTGGTATCTTCCGTTTGGCGAAATTCGGACAGTTTATCTTCGTAAGAGATGATAATTTCATTTATTTCATAGGCAATGGGGGCAACAAGTTCATTCGGTGTCGATAAAATACGCCTGTTGCTGTTGCCGTTTTTTATATCGACTAAAATATCCTTCATTTCCGATATTTGTTTCTTTGCTCGTTTGATACGGAGATACGAAGTTAAAAGAGACAAGGTTGTGATTATAACAGATATAATCATTGCTATTTCCATATAACTTAGACCTCCTTGTTAAAACGATAGCCGACCCCTTTAATCGTTTGAATATATTTCGATTCTTTGGGATTTGCTTCCAATTTTTTACGAAGACGACTGATAATCGCCATAATATTGCTGTCATCATAGCAATACACTTCTCCCCAAACTTCTTCATAAATTTGTTTTTTTGTCAAAATTCTTCCTTGATTCCTTGCACAAAACAATAGTAGGTCAAATTCTTTGGGTGGTAACTCAAAGATTCCGTTAATTGTAGTAATTGAACGATTATTCAAATCAATTTCAAGACTATCAAATTCGAGTTGTTGAGGTATTTCATCTTTTTGATTAAAACGAGTATAGCGTCGTATAAGTGAATGAATACGGGCTATAAGTTCATCGATATTGAAAGGTTTTGTTAAGTAGTCATCTGCTCCAACTCTTAAACCATGTACTTTAGAAATATTGTCATCCTTTGCTGTGAGCATTAAGATGGGTAAACTACTCGTCTTTCTGATTTCAACCAATGTTTCAAATCCATCCATTCCCGGCATCATAACATCAAGTATGACAAGTTGATACTCGTTTTCCGCTAATTTTCTTAATCCATCTTTACCTGTATTGCAAACATCAGATTCTATGTTTACAGGCAAAACACTCCTCTTTATTAAAGAGCAAAGTTCTTTATCATCATCTATAATCAAAATTTTATTCAAACTTATCAACCTTTTCAAAGCAGTAAATTAATTGACGAAATCTTTTATTTTGCATTTTTCTCATCTTCTCTAAACTCAATCACTTCACTCGGCGATAAATCCATAGCCATACATATCCTCTCAAGATTTTTCATGGATATATACTCGTTATTACCCATTTTGGCAAGGACATTGCCGGATATTCCGGCTATTTTTTGAAACTCGGTTTTCATCAGCTCTCGCTTTGCTAACTCTACCCATATAGGTCTATATGAAACTGCCATATTCCTCCTCCTACTTTATGTTTTGGATTCAAATACAGTCCTGTACCTTAAAATTTTATTTCGTGCAGAACATTAATTATTATACCAGTTATATTGCTTTTTAGCAATCTATTCTTTTGATAAGCTGAAATTCAACCTTTTCTTGCTTGCTTTTGCCCTCTTTATTTAGCCATCAATTGCTTGATACCTAGGCTGGATACTTTCTGCAATCTGACTTGTCAAACCCGTCCATTTGGCTCCTGCTGATATAAGATTATAAATGGTTTCCTTAGCATGCTCTTTGACACTACCCACCTCAGTAATTGCGTACTGTTTATAGAGTATTGCTGGATCAAATTTAACAAAGATAGCCCTTTTCATTTTGCCTATTTGCTTTAAAATAGAACAGGTATAGCTAACCAATTCTTTATCCAAATAATCTAGAACTGGACCTCTTGGAATATAGACAATGCTTTGCTTTAACGGTAAAGGTTTAATGAGGAGGGACAAGGAAGCTACCTGCTTCTTTCCGTCATAAATGCCTATGCGTTCATTATGCCAATTATCTTTGACCTGAGCCCATGTACTACTTTGAAGTAAATTTGTTGCATGACTAACTTTAACAAAGGCATCATGCTCCTCAGCACTAATGCCAATTTTATAAGAAAAATGTCTACCCATTAAAAACCTCCATTTTCATGACCGCTAAGTTACATTTATTTCATTTGTGTTACAACTATTTCAGTTTATCAAATTATCTAAGAGATGTAAATACTTATTTTTCATTTTTTTGTCCTTTTATTTTAATAAAATTTAAAAATTAGGTTAGTTTTCTTATCTTATTGATTTATCGACTGTAAGATTTTTTCAAGAGAAAGGAAAATAGCTTCCAGTCTATTTAATTTTTTGTTTGATTTTTGTTACACTAGTATCATAGGACTGTCAAATGAGTGTGATAAGGTGATAATTAAAATGAGCAATAAAAGACCCAGCAATTATTAGAGCTTCTCCAGAAGACTGAACAAACTGATATCTACAGAGCAGATAGCGAATTTCAGTCATTGATTAAACTTGCTACTTGTAAGATTGATGAAGGCAAAAATCCTGATATAGAGATGGTCCGACTGGCGCCATTTCTAAATCAGTACCTCATCACTCAGCCCTGCCAAGAATTAGTTGACCTACAACTTTTCCTCTCTAAAGCCTCAACTAACTATCGAGGAATCCATTAACCTGACCGGATGGTTTCATTAAATCTAAACGGTAGCAAACTCGAAAAACGCAATAGACTGAACCACTGTTCAGCCTCAAATGACAAAAGCGACCCAAGTTAGTTTCCTGAACTTCAGAATAGCATTGTGACTCGCTTTTTAATTGGTTTGTAACGAAAACCAATTCTGAAACATCTCAATTTACTACTTTTTAATATAAAGTTCGTGTATTGCCATAAAACTCTTTAAAAAATCAAAAAAATTTAATTATTATTTCTATTTGTGTTAGAATGGTATTCTATTTTTAAAAAAAAACAAACTTATTTTATCTCAAAAATTTAGCATTAGTTATCGGAGGAAAATTTAAAATGTCTAAAAGGTTACTAACTCTCTCACTTGTTTCAGCTTGTCTTTTGCCTCTTGCTGCATGTTCTCATAGAAATCAAAAAGGAACGGACAACACAACAGTTAAAGTAGCAATGATTACTGGTCAAGGTGGTATTGATGACAAATCTTTCAACCAATCAGCTTGGGAAGGATTACAAGCTTGGGGCAAGTCTAAGGGTGTAAAAAAAAGAAGCAATTTTAACTACTTCCAATCGACAAGCGAATCAGATTATATAACAAACCTAGACACTGCTGCTTCAAACGGTTATAATCTTATTTTTGGGATTGGCTTTAAATTAACAAATTCTATTAAAAAAACGTCAAGTGAAAATAAAGACACGAAATATGCAATTGTAGATGATGTCATTGAAGGTCATGATAATGTTGCAAGTATCACTTTTGCTGACAATGAGGCTGCATATCTAGCAGGAGTTGCCGCAGCCAAAACAACTAAAACTAAACAAATAGGCTTTGTTGGTGGAATGGAGGGAACTGTTGTAAAACGTTTTGAAAAAGGCTTCGAAGCTGGTGTCAAATCTGTAGACCCGGCCATCAAGGTAACTATCACATATGCAGGCTCATTTGCAGATACAGCTAAAGGAAAATCAATTGCTGCAACACAATATGCTAGTGGAGCTGATGTGATTTATCAAGTAGCTGGTGGCACAGGCGCTGGTGTCTTTAATGAAGCAAAAGCAGTCAACGAAAAACGTTCCGAATCAGATAAAGTTTGGGTAGTCGGCGTTGACCGTGATCAAAAAGTAGATGGAAACTACACTGATAAAGATGGCAAAAAATCAAACTTTGTCTTTACATCAAGTATCAAAGAAGTGGGCAAAACCATGCAAAAAGTTATTCTCATGACTGAAAAAGATAAATTCCCAGGTGGTAAAGTTACCCGCTTTGGACTGAAAGAGGGAGCCGTTAATTTAACGACTGCGGATCTTCCAAAGGATGTCAAAGATGCTGTTGAAACAGCTAAAAACAATATCATTTCTGGTAAAATCACAGTCCCAGAAAAATAATCTAGCGTGGTGAAGCACTAAAATTAGACAGAAAAAAATACTCCTAAAGACAGATAAACTCTTTTGGAGTATTTTTATTAGTATAACCTTCAATTACTGTAGAACCATACAAGAACAGCACTACATACTTCTAAATATCCGTTAAATATTTTTTTACGTGAAGCCATCTTTTCACCGAGTCTTTACTTTGTATACCATTGAAGTAGTCAGTATCATCTATTTATTTACTAGAAAATAGAGGGATGCACAATGCATTCCTCTACTCTTTATCACTTGAATCTCCTTTTATCCCAAGTTCATATAAAATTGTATGATAGCTAATACCCATAAGTGAAGAGGATAAAAAACATAAAAGAATGATTGATTAAACACTGATTTGTGCCCAATCTTGTGATTATAACATTCCAAGAATGGAATCACAATGATAAACAAAAAGTCCGCATTAAGTATGATGACTTCCATTAAAGTCATTTCTGACGATATATCCATCACCGTTAGTAACAAGAGTAGACTTGATAATAATAAATATCCCATATACTGCTTAAACTTATTCTCCCTAAAAAGATAAGTTATTAACATAAAAGGAATGACTACAATTCCCCCTTTTGCTATGAGAACTCCTAAAAATAACAAAACTAAAACTATCATAGCTTTTAAGATAGGCTGCTTTATGGTTTTTAGTCCCCATAACACTGTTAATCCTAGTCCTAAGGTTAATAGAATATTATTTTCAGATTATACCCCTAATAAACCTAAGACTTTATTTCCCAAAAACATAACAACTGCTACAAGATATATGCGTAGTATGTATCGTTTCACATCAGCTGTGTACCGAACCCCCCTTAACAGCTAGAGAAGCAAAACCAACTACTACAAATCGTAATATGATATGAATACCAACTTCCAACGAACCCGACATCATGAAACTAGCATGATCTAAGACCATTACTATCAACAATAAAACCTTAAATTGATTCCTATTTATTTTCACTATCCTTCCATCATAACATATCTTCAATCAGTACAAATTGCTTTCAACATAAAGTTTTGATAGTGCCTAACAATCAACAAATAAGAAGTTATTTCAATAAAGAAATATAATGCACTACAAGCTAATACAATGTTCCAATAAGAAGCCATGCTGTAATTATTGATAATCATAAAAATTCCCCAAGTTATAAACATTGCAGATATAAAAGGAACAATTATAACCCATTTAACGGTACTAGACAAAATTTTCTTGATATCTATCACAGATAAACCTATTTTTCGAAGTGCTCTCAATCTCCCTACTTCTTCCTCTGAGTAATTGTATAGTCTAGAGTAAATCAAACTTGTAATTCCCATTAGAAACGAGAAACATAAAATGCTACCTACGTAAGAAATTAAACTTCGACTGAACCACTCAATTTGATAATATCCATATGCTGAAGTAAAGGATATCTGTTGTTTTTCTGTATCGTTTTTAAGGTAATCTTGTAACATTTTTGTTTCTTTTCCAGCATCCTTCCAGTTTAAAATATCAAAAATAGTATAGTGAGAATGGGAAAATTTGCCCTGAATAGCTTGATACTTGGTATCAGAAATAACTATAACTTCTTGAAAATAACCAGACAAAGCAATCGTTTTCTTAGTACGTCCACTTTCGTTACTAATACCTAGCTTCTTGAATGCTTGCCTTTGCTTAACTCCCATAGTTGGGAGATTTTTTCCATCAATTCCCACTAAAAAAAGGCATCAGATGTTAAATTAAGTTTTGGACTATCAATGATAGGAGCTAATTTATTATAGGTGGAATTATTAATAATCCCTTTTACCAAAGGTAATTCTGATGTTGAATCATCATTATAAAGATAATTCACCTTTATTTCCTGATAGCCTTTCTTTGAAGATAATACTTGTCGAATATAGTTAAGATTTTTTTCGGTGTGACCAGTATCTCTCCATTCAGTATAAGTGTAAGAAACCGGAAGAATTTTACGTGTTACTTCTTCAACTTTTAACGGTGAGCCAATAATGACAATAAAAGAAGTCAGGATAATTACTAATAACGAAAATACCAAGCTCATGGTTTTTAAATTCGATTGTATATTATGGTTAAAATTACTAACAGATAGCAGGTGAAGTCCCTGTCTTCTTTTTTGTAGCAAGCTTAAAATATAAGTATACACTTTAAATAGTAAGCCAAAAAAAGTGTAGAAAAGTATTAAACTGCTTGCACCCAAAAATGGTAATAATAAAATACTATCAGTCTGATAAAGATAAAAGGACAAAGCTATCAACACACAAGATAATAGAGAGGTTACCCCTAAGTAACTCCTTTCTGAAAACTTCTCTGTTTTTAATAGCTTGATGATTTGAGTTCGTCTTAAGATATGAGGGGAGACATATGAGATAAACAGAAACAGTCCGCCTACTACTACTACAGTCATAAGTATAGCTTTAAAGGGGAAATAGAAAGCTAATTGAATATTAGGAATCATTTTTTCACTAATCATGTAGAAAAATTTTGAAAAAATAATCCCAAACCCAATCCCACAAATCAGTGAAAAAATAGAAATAATTATGTTCTCATAAAAAATAATGGCTTTGAATTGCTTTTTACTTGCTCCTACAAGATTGACAATTGCAAATTGTTTACTTCGTACCTTGAGAAAATTACTAATGGAATAAAGGGTAAAAACAAAGGAAAAAAGTAACGAAATAATTTCTGCTGTCAGTAAAATTAAACCAATAGTACTACTATTCTCCACTACTTTTAAAGTCGGATGATAAGCAAATGCTGAAAAAATAAAGAAAACAAAGACTGAAAACAAGCAATTGATAAAATGATAAAGATAAGTTTTAAAGTCTCTTACAACATTTTTATATGCTAAATCAAATAAAGTCATTGCTATCCCCTCCTAACAAAGACATTGTACTCATAATTTCTTTATAATAGGTACTTTGATTATCCTTTTTTAATAATTCTTGAAAAACGCTTCCATCTTTGATAACGTAAGTCTTATCCGAATATGAAGCAATATTAGGATCGTGTGTAACCATTAAAATAGTTATCCCCATTTTTTCATTGAGCAATTGGAATAGTTTCATGACATCTTTAGCTGCCTTCGAATCCAAATTCCCTGTCGGTTCATCAGCTAATAAAAGAGAAGGATTATTGATGACAGCTCTTGCCACAGCAACACGTTGAGCTTGCCCTCCTGAAATTTCATAAGTTCTCTTATCTAAAATAGCTTCAATGCCTAATAAATGTGCTAAATGTCTGACCTTCTCTAACATTTGATGATTTTCTTGATTATCTAAAGCCAGTGGCAACAAGATATTTTCCTCAACTGTAAGCGTATTAATCAGATTGAAATCTTGGAAAACAAATCCTAGCTCCTTTCTTCTGAACTTTGCAAGGTCCTCATCTGATAACGCATGTGGGTTACGCCCATTGATAAAGACAACACCACCTGAAGGTTTATCAACTGTTGAAATGGTATTTAAAAAAGTACTTTTTCCACTCCCGCTAGGTCCCATAAGAGCAATGAACTCTCCTTCTTCAACAAACATACTAATGTCATCTAATGCTCTATGGGAAACCTTTCCCTTATATACTTTCTCTAAATGTTCTACTTGTAAAATCATGTTACTATTCCTTTCTTCTGATGACTTAAGTTTATCACCCTAAATACTATAGAAAAATCCAAAAACATTACTTAAGCTTACAACTTTGTAATGTTTTTGGATATCCTAACGGTCAAAACTAATAATAACTTCTGTACCTTTTTCTAATTCTGAGGAAATTGTAATATCATGACCTAAATATTTGGTCAAAGTCTTAACAATATATAACCCTAACCCACTTGAATCTCCATTATTTCTACCGTTTTCCCCTATATAAAAAAGATCAAATACTTTAGAAAGTTCTTCCTTGGGAATACCATCACCTTGATCAATAATAGAAAGGATAATGCTTTGTTCAGTAATTATTGCGTTAAAAATAACCTGTTGATTCGAACTACTGTACTTGATTGCATTGGTTACTATTTGAAAAATAATTAGTTTCAGCCATTTGGCATCCGAATAAACAGTTATAGAAGAGTCAATAGCCAATCTAGGAAATACCGAGTTTGCAATGAAATAATCCTTTAATTGATTAATAACTTCTTTACAAACATGCGATAAATTAACAGATTCAACCATAAAATCATTTTTTAAATCATCCAGTCGATAGACTTCCAAAAGCTGATTTAAGTGATATTGGATAATATCTACTTGTTTATTGGCAGTCATAAAATCGGGTGTTTCCTTATTTTTTTCAGAAAGTAATTTTAATACAGAAACTGGTGTTTTTAATTGATGTACAAAACGATAGATTAGTACTTTTTGGACTTTCTTTCCCTTTTTTTGTTGGTTTTTTTCACTATAATAAAGTTCTAACATTTTAGTCACCAAGCATTATGAGCCTCTTCAAAAGTATTTCTTGGTGAATCTAACAAAAATTCCTCCAGTGTCTTTTGTTCTTCAAAAGCAAGACTATAGATTCGGAAAAGCTTAAAAAAACGACTAATGATATAAACTGCTGTAGAAACTATCACTAATAATAAAAAGTACCAAAACTCAGTGAACCAAATGCCTTTTATAAAAAAAAAAGACTTCCAAAAAAGAAAAGTTGAGCTAAGATTACAGTTAGAAATAAACCTAGATAATGTCTTACAAAGATTTTCAGAACGTTATAAATCATCTCACAACTCCAGTTTATAACCTATACCCCTAACAGTTATGACCTTTAAATCGGATTGTAAGTCATTTAGTTTTTTCCTGATTCTACTAATAGAAACATTTAAAGTATTTTCTTCAATAAACATATCAGTATCCCATATTTCTGATAGAATCAGTTCTCTTTTTACAATCTTGGGATGATTTTTGAGCAACACACGCAAAAGAATCGCTTCATTTTTTGATAAGTCCACTGTCTGATTTGAAACTGTTAAGGTTAATCTAGCCAGATTAAAACTGCTGTTACCGTATTGTAACGTTTCAACTTCCTTAGAGGCATACTCACCATAAACTCTTCGAAAATGAGATTGCACTTTAGCTAGAAGTAACTCAAATGAAAAGGGTTTAGTGATGTAATCATCTCCACCACTCATAATAGCTCTTACTTGATCATACTCTTGTGTCCTAGCCGACATAAATAAAATTGGCATTAAAAATTGTTTTCTAATCTCATTTGCCCAATAAAAACCATCATGACTCGGAAGGGTGATATCCAGCAAAACCAAGTCCGGAGAATTATCCTCTATGAAAGTAACAAGTGATTTAAAATCCTCTGCAATAATAACTTGAAAATTATACTTTTCCAAATATTCTTTAACTAAAATAGCCAAATCTTTATCATCTTCAATTAAAGCAATTTTATTCATCCCATCTCCCATCACAAATAACTAATGATATAAAATATGATATAGACTGCTGCCAAAGTCAACAAAAAATATTTTAGTTTCAATAATATAGCAACATATTCACGAATAAAAGCACTTGGTAAGTAATAGCGAGCAGTTTTTGATCCTACTCCTTCGCCCTTCATCTTAAGCTTTCTAGCATAAAGACTAGCTCTAAAAACATGATAATTATTACTAATAAAGATATATTTAGGGGCTGATATCTCTTTTTATGCCAATTCTTTAGAATATTTCAAATTCTCAAAAGTGGTTCTAGAATTAGCTTCTAATAAAATGGCTTCCTCAGGGATTCCTTTACCTAATAAATAATTACTTATGGCTATAGCCTCAGATATTTTTTCATCTGGTCCTTGACCTCCACTTGCAATAAACTTAACAGTATTTTTTTCAGCTAAATGATAAGCTTCTATCGCTTTTTCTATTCTCCCCTTTAATAAAGGAGTCACTTTTTCACCACCCAATAAACCTGAACCATGAATAATAATATAATCATAATCTTTTTTTAGAGGTAAATTAACATAAACAAAAGTATAAATTAGAAAAGCTATAAATAAAATAGTAAAAATCGCAAAAATAAAGCTAATCAGATGAAATAACTGATAGATAGAAAGATTAATATCGCCCAACGATTGATTTAAATAAAGTCCTAAAAGAAAGAAATAGCCAAGTATAGCAAGTCCCATAGTCAAAGATAATGAATTTGCTAAGGATTTTCCTTCTTTACGTAAAATGATAATACCGTTTATAATCATCAATAAACCAAAAACAAAAATAAACACTGGCAAAATCTTATAAAGTATAGTTAGTAGAAACTCATGTAATTGCGGAGCTCTTTCGTAAGCTAAGGAAACCAAACTAAGATAAAATCCTACTAAAGCAGAAAACAAGAGAAAGATATTAATCAACTTCCTAGGATCCCTTTTTATAGAAAAAACAGAAAATAGGATTAACGCAATCGTCACCCCATATAAAACCATCAGATTACCTCCATAATAGATTAATTAACCATACTATATCACATTTTATTTTTAGTCATTTCAATGATATCTCATGAAAGAATAAGTTAAACAACTTCCAAATTATAAGAATTACTTCAAGAGATATCCCTCAATATTAGAATTTCTTCAGACTCAATTTAAATCGATTTCTGAAATATTGATAACTTAAAAAATAATGAAAATACTATAATCTTACTTATCTGTTATAGGGGTGGATCTCTTTCTCATGAAGTGTCGTAACTCTACTGTACAGGATTTATTTCTTTTTATGATATATCATCAACTTTTAATTTAGATTGTTTAAATTTCTGCACAATTATGGTAACGTTTTTTCTGGATAATTCGCAGAATACACAATCATTTCTGAACTTATGGATTCCGCATATGGAATCCATATTGCTAATTTTGCTAAAGTAATCTTTTTAACAGGAATGTGACCAGGTGAGTTATTGGCACTTAGATGGGATCATATTGATTTAGAAAAATTAAAAATAAAGATTGAGTATACCCTTGACTACTCGACAAATGGCCATGCGAACGCTGAACTGGGAACAGTTAAAAACAATGGCTCATATCGTACAATTGATATGCCGTTAGAGATTAAAGAAAGAATTGAACTACCAAAAATTAAACGATTTGACGAATGATTTTGTTTTTATTAGTAAGAAAGGCAATCACCTATCAATAGATACAATAAACCGAAGAATCAAAAAGACACCTGAAAAAATATTTGGTATAGTAATTACTAGCCACTTATTCAGACACGGGTATATTACTTTATTAGCTGAGTTAGGTATCCTTCTAAAATCTATAATGAATCGTGTGGGACATACAGACGTAAGTACTACCATAAAAATCTATACTCACACAACCGAAAAATGGGTAAAGAGCTCTTGCAAAAGCTCAATAATCTTGATAAACTATAAAAAGTTGCCCCATAATTGCCCCATGAAAGCAAAACCAATACAATTAAAACAGTCAAAACACTTGATATTAAAGGAGATTATATAATTATGATGAATATGCAAAATATGATGAAACAGGCGCAAAAGCTTCAAAAGCAAATGGAGCAAAAGCAAGCTGATTTGGCTGCGATGGAGTTTGTTGGTAAGTCTGCTCAGGATTTGGTGACAGCTACCTTTACTGGTGACAAAAAATTGGTTTCCATTGATTTCAAAGAAGCTGTAGTTGATCCTGAAGATCTTGAAACGTTATCTGATATGACAACGCAAGCGATCAATGATGCCATGACACAAATTGAAGAAGCAACCAAGAAAACACTTGGTGCTTTTGCTGGCAAATTGCCCTTCTAATATAAAAAAGACTCTCGTTGCAAACGGGAGTCTTATTTGTTAATCAAACAATCCACCTAGGGCCGCAAATGGGTTGTCGGTTGAACTTGATTCCTCAACCTGTTGGCTCAAATAGGCTTTATTCTCATCAAATTCCAAAAAAGTCTCATAGACACGCGCTGTCATTCGGGCGTCTTCCAAGCTGTTGTGGCCGCGCCCTTTGATACCTAGAAATTCGGCTACTGTTGTTAGTTTTAAATTGGCGATGCCGTTTAAGTCAGTGCTCCGTCGTTCAAAGGCCTCGTCGTAGAGGTCAACTTTGTACTGACTTGCCAGGTCCAAACCATTTTCTACCAAGATTGGGAGATCAGACTTGTAAGAATTATAACCGATCAAGGCTAGGTCCCCAACGAAGCTTGTAAAGTCCGAGATGACCTGATCAACCTTTGGTGCGCTAGCAATTTTATCCGCCGTAATGCCCGTTAAACCATTTATGAAACTTTGTAAGGGTACATCGGAGTGCACATGGGTATCAAAACTATCAACTTCTTGATGGTTATGATATTTGACTGCAGACAGTTGAATTAAGTGACTCTTGTCATCGACGGTGTTAAATTCCAAATCAAAGGCAATATAATTATCTAGTTTTTTCATTTTTTCTCCTTAGAAAAAGGCCCAATTGGGCCTTGTATGATGTATCGATTATTTAGCAAAAAGACGTGCAAAGAAACCTTTTTTACCAATTGCTTGGTCTTCGACTTGGCTACGCGCTTGGTCAACTTCTGCTTTTGCTTCTTCAAGTTCCAATTTAAGAGTTTCTTTGTCAGCCATTGCTTTAGCTGTTAATTGTTGTTGCTGATCCAATTGTTTATCTTTCTCAGCAATCTGAACATCTTTAACTCGCATTTGCTCATCCTTAGCAGCTAACTGATCATCCTTGGCTTTTAATTGATTATAAAGACGTGTGATTTCAGTATTTTTTTCATCTACTAAAATTTCTAATAATTCACGCTGCTTGGTCTCTTCACTGATTGGTTCATCATCAAAAATAGTTTTTTTATAGATTTCTTCCAACTTAATAAGGCCACTACGTTTAACCACAGTGACTCCCTTGTCATTTTTATCAAGATCTTCATCTGGAAGAGCTTTTACACGATTATTAACGGCCTGACGGCTAACTCCCAAGATTTCAGCTAGTTCACTAACTGTCTTTTCTATTGCCATATTTTCCTCTTTAATATATTCCTGAATATTCTTACAAGAATAGTAACATAATACTAGTATTCTGTCAATTTCACCATGTTAAAGACAAATGATAAGGCACTTTAAAAGTATAGGCATAAGCCTGCTACTACACCATCTAGAAAGTGCTAGTCGAATCAGCTTCCTTTCAATCGTTCATCCTGGAAATTACCGACCATTTTTTATTTATGCTCTTTTAGTGATTCCCTCAATTATATCGGTAACAGTCTTTTCTAGCCGCATTTTCCTAGTCAAAGTCAACCGGCAGATTAGTAACATTTATAGGAACAATATGGTATGATTAGACTATGAAAAAATATGATACGATTATTATCGGAGGTGGTCCGGCCGGCATGATGGCAACCATTTCCAGTAGCTATTACGGCTACAAGACACTCCTAATTGAAAAAAACAAACGACTTGGTAAAAAACTTGCTGGCACAGGTGGCGGACGCTGCAATGTAACTAATAACGGAACTCTTGATGAACTCTTAGCTGGCATCCCAGGGAATGGGCGCTTTCTTTATAGTGTCTTTTCTCAGTTTGATAACCATGACATTATTGCTTTTTTCCAGGATAATGGCGTTGCCTTAAAAGAAGAAGACCATGGACGGATGTTCCCAACAACTGATAAGTCACGAACAATCATTGGTGCCCTGGAAGCAAAAATTCAAGAATTAGGTGGTCAGATTTTGACCAACACCGAAGTGGTTTCTGTCAAGAAAATTGATGATATATTCTACGTCAAATCAGCTAATGAAAAGTTTACCTGTGACAAATTAATTGTAACAACAGGAGCAAATCCTATCCCTCAACTGGATCAACCGGCTTTGGCCATGAAATTGCTAGACATTTTAAGCTACAGGTAACCGACTTAGAGGCAGCAGAAAGTCCTCTTTTGACTGACTTCCCACACAAGGCGCTCCAAGGCATTGACTTGGACGACGTGACCCTGTCGTATGATAAACACGTCATCACCCACGACCTGCTCTTCACCCACTTTGGCCTATCCGGACCAGCTGCCCTTCGCCTGTCTTCCTTTGTCTCAGGCGGGGAAATCGCTGCGCTAGACTTTCTGCCAAAAATGACTCAGGATGACTTGGTCCATTACCTAGAAGACAACAGAGACAAGTCTCTAAAAAATGCACTAAAAGGGCTAGTCCCAGAACGGGTGGCAGAATTCATCGCCACTGGCTACGCGGACAAGGTCAAACAGTTGTCACCAAAAGAATTGGAAGAGGTTATGGACAAACTCAAGAAAATGCCAATCCCAATCACTGGCAAAATGTCACTGGCCAAATCTTTTGTGACCAAAGGTGGCGTTGACCTGAAAGAAATCAATCCCAAAAGCTTGGAAAGCAAGCAAGTCTCTGGCCTTCACTTTGCAGGAGAAGTCTTAGACATTAATGCCCACACCGGTGGCTTCAATATTACGTCTGCCCTCTGCTCAGGTTGGGTCGCAGGAAGCCCACATTATTGAGACTACTCTGCTTCTATTCATTAGATTTACTGATATCTTAAATTTCTTGATTACAGAAATTCTACTTTTCAATAGTCGAAGTTATTTTATTTACTAATAATTTTGAAACTAATTAATAAAAAAATACTTTTCGCGGTGGCGAAAGCACTTGAAGATATTAATCTTCAAGTGTAGGGAATTTTTTTGACCTAGGCAAAAAATTTAGTCATGGAATTCTTTTGGAATTCGCTGACGTCCCTCACCACAAAAGAAAAGTAAAAAATAACATTTATTATTTAAGAAAATCTTACTATCAAGACTTTTCTTTTTTTTAAAAATACTTAACTAGTTACATTTTTTCTTGCAATTTGAAAATGATGGTGTATAATAGTTATATGTTTCCTTAACCGGTTATATACCAGTTAAGGAACAGGGTTTGATAAGCCCAAATGATTACAAGAATATAGAAGGAGAAAGCAATGGCAAAAAAATCAAAAATTGCTAAGTACCAGAAGCAGCTCCAACTGATTGATCAGTATGCTGACCTTCGTCGTGAACTTAAGGCTAAAGGTGATTATGAAGCTCTTCGTAAATTGCCACGCGATTCAAACCCCAACCGTTTGAAAAACCGTGACAAGATTGACGGTCGCCCTCACGCTTATATGCGCAAGTTCGGTGTTAGCCGTATTAACTTCCGTAACCTAGCTCACAAAGGTCAACTTCCTGGCATCACAAAAGCCAGCTGGTAAGCTTTTCCAAGAAGTGATAGGTCCTCTTCCCCGAGACTTATCATTGTTCAGTAATCATAGAAGCCAATTATTTATCATGTTTAGTCCGGTATGCCAAGATGCCGGGCTATTTTTATACCATTAAGAAGCGAATTACTGCCATAGCAAAAACCCCCACTAGTACAGTAACAAATAAATTTTTAAAACGATAAGCTACCAAAAAAGTTGGAAGCGCAGCAAAAAGAAATGGTAAATTGATTTTTGGAAGCTGTCCAGTCCGGGTTTGAGTAATACTGGCAAGTGTTAAGGCAAATAGAATAGCTAGGGGTAAGTATTCTAAAAATAAAAGAAATAGATTGGGAAGACTTTTATAGCGTGTAAGGATAAATGGAAGTACCCTTGGAAACCATGACACCAAAAAACCTAGCACCAAAACAAGAAAGATAACATTATGCGTCATATGATAATACTCCAATCATGCAACCCACCAAAGTTGCTAGTAAAATAACAATTGCTTGAGAAAAAATTGTAGCCAAAATAAAGTAAGTTACGGTAACGCCTAACAAGATATATAGCAAGGTCTGAATCCGATGAGAGATAGTCATCGCTTCAAATTGACTAAGAAATAGACCAATAAACATCGCTACTAGAGCAAAATCTAGACCAAACAATTGTGGACTCGGAATAACATTCCCCAATAGTGCACCGATAACAGTAGCACTGATCCAGGTGACATAACTAAACAAATTATTACCATGCATCCAAGAACTTGAGATGTAACTCGTTTGTCTAGCCTTACCTAGTAAAACACCATAACTTTCGTCTGTCACTAGGGAGCCAATAAACAAGCCATTTAACAATGATACATCTTTAAAAAGAGTTGTTACATGTAAACTCATCAGCATGTTTCTTAAGTTGACAAGAAAAATGGTTAAAATAATACTAAAAAAACTAGCATGACTGACTAGAAGCGCACAAATAGCAAACTGAGCAGAGCCACCATAAATTAATGCCGACATCAACCCCACATCTATTGCTGAAAGACCACTGGCTGCGGCTACCATCCCAAAAGCAAGACCAATTGATAGGTAACCTAGTCCGGTAGGCAGTGCATCTCTAACTCCTAACTTAAATTCTTTAACATTCATAACCTTCTCCATTTTTCAGAATATTCAATCATTATAACAAGTTAAACAACTTTTGACAACTCTTGTAAAAACAGACTTCTTTCTCAGGAAAATATAACTCTCTGTTTACACTTTGATTCCTCCACAGTTAGAAAGAAACTTTGTGAATTAGTCTTTTGAATAAATAATAAGGCCAGTGATTGTGTCTTCCGTTAGAATATCTCGATGCCTATATTTGAATATGAGTATATATAGGTAGTAAAAATCACCAATACAACCCGATGCATGAAGACTAGCTAATGAAATATAAGCTAAACTAGATATAATATTGAAGCCATACAAAATAGTTAGAAAGAGGGAAATTAGAATAAATGGTGCAATACCAATAATGACCATTTGATGACGTTTATAAATCGAACCAGGAGAAATGCAATAAGCCATTAGTGCTTTTGGGATTATTCCAAATTTAAGTTTGTTTGCTGGCTTAAAAAACTTGAAGAATAAGCCATGGACTAATTCATGACTCACAAAAATTAAGATGAGCCATAAAAAGAAAATAGGGAAGATATACAAGGTACTATAATGTAGCTCAATAATAAAACTTGAATCCACATTCCCTAGAAAGCTTGATAATATAGTGAATAGAAAAATAAAAAAGATAAGAAGCGGAAAAGCTAGCAGATTAAGAGCCAATATTAGCTTTTTCTGATGCATAATGTCAATCTTTTCAATCTGTTTCAAATGGTCACCTCTATCATTTTTTCCTCAATTATAACATTTAGTTAGAGTAAAAAAGTCCAAATTAATGAATGGTATATAAAAAGATAAGATTATCACTGATAACTTATCTTTAGTTTTCAAATGAGTAACTCATGTGTTTTCAAAATAACTAAAGGCTAAACTTGGTTTAGCGTTGAGATCCATTTGGGCAAAGTGACCTTTGGCGTACTCAACTGCTGCGGCAAGAGCAATCATGCCGGCGTTATCTCCACAGAGTCTGAGGGGTGGAATGACAACTTGAGTATCTGTGATTTCCTCAGCTAGGCGTTCACGTAAACCTTGGTTTGCAGCTACGCCACCTGCTACTACTAACATAGTTGACGGGTATTGCGCCAAGGCTTTCTTCGTTTTGACAATCAAAATATCAAGAACTGCTGCTTGGAAAGAGGCACAAAGGTCTTCCAAGACCAATTCTTCCCCTTTTTGCTCAGCATTGTGGTACAAGTTGATAAAGGCTGATTTAAGTCCTGAGAATGAAAACTCCAAATGGTCTTCTTTAATCATTGCCCTCGGGAAATTATAGGTATCTTGACCACGATGTGCCAACTGGTCGATTTCACGCCCTGCTGGATAGGTTAGTCCCATGACACGGCCCACTTTATCATAGGCTTCGCCCACTGCGTCGTCACGCGTTTCTCCGACAATATGGTAAGCACCCGGCTCTGTGACGTAGACTAATTCGGTGTGCCCTCCGGAAACCAATAAGGCCATCAGCGGATAGCTCAGTTCATTCTGTTCACGCGCAGCCATCAGGTGGCCTGCCATGTGGTTAACTGGGATGAGTGGTAGTCCGTTAGCCCATGCAAAGGCTTTTGCGGCAGCAATTCCGACCAAAAGGGCCCCAACAAGGCCTGGTCCATAGGTTACAGCAACTGCTGATAAGTCTTTAGCTGTGATGCCGGCTTCCTGCAAGGCATCTTCAAAACAGGTCGTTACCACTTCCACATGATGGCGGCTGGCAACTTCAGGTACCACGCCCCCAAAGCGTTTATGGCTTTCAACCTGGCTGGCGATGATATTACTTAATAGTTCTCGGTCATTCTTAAGAATTGCAACACTTGTCTCGTCACAAGAACTTCGACCGCTAAAATATATCTATCTGTCATGTTTTCCTTCTTTTTTCATTACAAGAGCATCTTCCACCGGATTATGGTAATAGTTTTTGCGAATAGCTAGCGCAGCAAAGCCACAAGACTTGTAGAGAGCTTGCGCTGCCAAATTAGAAGCACGTACTTCTAGAAAGATTGGTAAGTCATAATCCACTAACTCTGCCATCAGCTGCGCTCCAATGCCTTGACCCTGATAGTCTCTTTTGACTGCAATATTGGTTAATTCTAATTCACCCACTAATTGCTGGATGGAGAGAAAGCCAATCAATTGCTCTTGATCATAGGCAAAGAAATAATCATTATTGGGTGAACTGAGGTCAGCCTCAATTTGCTTGTGATTCCAAGGTGATTGCCCCTGGTAGGCATCCTCAAGGATGTCAAGTATACTTTGTGCTTTTTGCATAAGCTAGACCCGTTTAATGTAATGATCTTGGTTACTTGCTTGATGCGTTTTCAACCAATTTTCTTCAGCTTCTACTTTTTTCAAGTATTCAGGGACAAAGGCATCGACATCGACTGGTGCCATCCTCTGACCGACTTTACCGATTTGGTATGCTGATGGTAGTGTCTCTTGAATCTCTGCATTTGGCAATCTTTCTACAATTTCCTCTGCAAAAGTTGCAACTTCTCCGACAAAACAAATTTTTTGGTTAGAGTCTAAGCTTGCTAGTAAACCTGAGAAAGCAATATGCTGATCAGGTCTGACAGATTGGTTATTCTGGTAAAAGCCTGCATAAACATTGCGTCGTCTTGCATCAATTAAGGGAACAATTAAGGCATCTTTTTGCACAGCTGGTGCAGCTAATGCATATAGAGAAGATACGCCTACTAGCTCAATGGCTAAACTGTAGGCCAACATTTTTGCTGTGGCTACCGCCACACGTAATCCTGTGTAAGAGCCTGGTCCTTCTGCCACCACGATACGGTCTAAGTCGCCAGGGGCCATTTCTGCAGATGCCATCAAAAATTCAATTTGAGGCATGAGGCTGATACTGTGATTTTTCTTAACATTTAAGGTGGCTTCAGCCAATAATTGCTCATCTTGGAGGATAGCTACTGATAGAGCCTTATTGGATGTGTCAAATGCAAGTATATTCATTTTATCCACTTTCTTCATTGATTTTCTATTCCCAATTATATCACAAAATCGACTATCCAACAAAGAAGCCCTATATGATAGGGTTTTCACACCTCAATTTAGTTGATCAATACTTTTACTAACTGCTGATATTATGTTATAATTTTAGTAATTGCAAAGAATCAGGTTTAATCTATTACACAAATAATCAATAAGAAGGGTATATCATCTGGATTGATGGTACCTATTTCTTATTGTTTGGATAATTGATTCATTAGGAAAGGAATTTTTAATACATGATTTACAAAGTTTTCTATCAAGAAACAAAAGACCGTAACCCACGCCGTGAAAACACTCAAGCACTTTACATTGACGTTGATGCTTCTTCAGAATTGGACGGTCGTATCAAAACTCGCAAACTTGTTGAAGAAAAAACAAGTTACAATGTAGAGTTTATTGAATTGCTATCAGATAAGCACTTAGCCTACGAAAAGGAAACTGGTGTTTTTGAATTAACGGAGCTTTAATATGTCAAATATCGATTTAAAACCCAATGAAGTCGGCGTTTTCGCCATTGGTGGTCTAGGGGAAATCGGGAAAAATACATATGGCATTGAGTATCAAGATGAGATTATCATCGTTGATGCTGGTATCAAATTTCCAGAAGAAGATCTTCTAGGGATTGATTATGTAATCCCTGATTATTCTTACATCGTTGACAATCTTGACCGTGTCAAAGCCTTGGTTATCACGCACGGCCATGAGGATCATATTGGTGGGATTCCATTCTTACTTAAGCAAGCTAATGTGCCCATTTATGCAGGGCCATTGGCTTTAGCCTTAATCCGTGGAAAATTAGAAGAGCATGGGTTACTTCGTGATTCAACTCTTTACGAAATCAACCACAATACTGAGTTGACCTTCAAAAACTTAAGCGTCACTTTCTTCCGTACAACTCACTCGATTCCAGAACCTTTGGGAATTGTTATTCATACGCCTCAAGGGAAAATTGTTTGTACCGGTGACTTTAAGTTTGACTTTACACCGGTCGGCGACCCTGCGGACATCCATAGAATGGCTGCGCTAGGTGAGGACGGAGTGCTTTGTCTCTTGTCAGATTCAACTAATGCGGAAGTCCCTACTTTCACTAACTCAGAAAAAGTCGTTGGACAATCAATTCTTAAGATAATCGAAGGTATTCATGGAAGAATTATCTTCGCCTCTTTTGCCTCAAATATCTACCGTTTGCAACAAGCCGCTGAAGCTGCTGTTAAGACAGGTCGTAAGATTGCTGTCTTTGGTCGTTCAATGGAAAAAGCCATTGTTAATGGGATTGAACTTGGTTACATCAATGTTCCTAAGGGCACCATTATTGAACCAAACGAGTTGAAAAATTATCATGCCAATGAAGTATTGATTATGTGTACAGGTAGTCAGGGTGAATCAATGGCTGCGCTGGCACGTATTGCTAATGGTACCCACCGTCAGGTGACACTACAACCAGGTGATACAGTTATCTTCTCTTCAAGTCCAATTCCTGGTAACACAACAAGTGTTAATAAATTGATCAACACCATCCAAGAAGCTGGCGTTGAAGTTATTCATGGTAAAGTAAACAATATCCATACATCAGGACACGGTGGACAACAAGAACAAAAATTGATGCTCCGTTTGATGAAGCCAAAATTCTTCATGCCTGTCCATGGTGAATACCGGATGCAAAAAGTCCATGCTGGCTTAGCAATGGACACTGGTGTTCCTAAAGATAATATATTTATCCTTGAAAATGGAGATGTCCTTGCTTTAACAAGTGATACTGCTCGTCGTGCAGGACATTTCAATGCTCAAGATATCTACGTTGATGGTAATGGTATTGGCGATATTGGCACAGCTGTCTTGCGTGACCGTCGTGATTTATCTGAAGACGGTGTCGTCTTAGCAGTTGCCACTGTAGACTTCAAATCACAAATGATTTTAGCTGGTCCAGATATCCTTAGTCGTGGCTTTATCTACATGCGTGAGTCAGGAGACCTGATTCGTGAAAGCCAACGTGTCTTATTTAATGCCATTCGAATTGCTTTGAAAAATAAAGAAGCAAGCATCCAATCTGTAAACGGTGCAATCGTTAATGCATTGCGTCCATTCTTATATGAAAAAACAGAACGTGAACCAATTATCATTCCAATGATCTTAACACCAGACGAAGAATAAGTAAAAGAGATTGACAGATAGTCAGTCTCTTTTACTATATCTTAAAACTAAACAAAAAAAAACAGCCATGGCTGCTTTTTGCAGAACGAAGACAAACTAGTGAAGTTGCTAGTTTGTTTTTTCTTGTCTAGTCTTAATTTCTCTAAAATCTGATAAATTATGCTATTTAAGCCAAAAT
>NZ_JRQN01000001.1 GCF_000785785.1 Streptococcus uberis | reverse complement strand
GAGCTTAGATGCTGTTCACAGACTTATTTCAGTGGATGGGAAAACGATTCGAGGTAACCGCAGTAAAGACCAGAGACCTATTCATATTGTGACGGCTTACGATGGTGGGCAATATCTTAGTTTAGGTCAGGTGGCGGTTGATGAGAAAAGTAATGAAATTATTGCTATACCTCAATTATTACGCACCATTGATATCCGCAAAGGAATTGTAACCATAGATGCCATGGGGACGCAAAGTGAAATCGTTGATACGATTATTAAAGGGAAAGCAGACTATTGCTTAGCTGTAAAAGGAAATCAAGAGACGCTTTATGATGATGTGAAGCTCTATTTTAGTGATGCTAAATTACTGGAGAAACTAGAACAAAAAGGACACTATTATCAGACAGTTGAGAAAGCTAGAGGACAGATTGAAGTTCGAGAATACTGGATAAGTCCTGACGTTAAGTGGTTGTGTCAAACCCATCCCAAATGGCATAAATTGCGTGGGATTGGAATGACTCGTACTACCATTGATAGGGATGGTCAACTGAGTCAAGAAGTACGTTATTTTATCTTTAGCTTTAAGCCTGATGTGATGACTTTTTCCCATAGTGTCCGAGGGCATTGGTCAGTAGAAAGTATGCATTGGTTATTGGATGTGGTTTATCGTGAAGACCATCATCAGACCCTGGATAAACGAGCTGCTTTTAACCTTAATCTAATCCGAAAAATGTGTTTATATTTCCTTAAAGTGATGGTGTTTCCCAAAAAGAACCTCAGTTATCGACGCAAACAACGGTATATCTCTGTTCATTTGGAAGATTACTTGGAACAATTATTTGGAAACAGAGGGTAAGAAAATGACCCATTTAAAAAGCTATCTTTTCAAAAAAGATGTGAGGGCACAAAAAGGTGAGGAGAAAGTTTTCATGCGAAAGGCGTGTTTGTTTAGTAGGAACGTATTCCGAAAATGATTTAGTTATGGTATACTATTATTATTGTTCCACCTTTAGTGTAATGGATATCACCTAAGATTCCGGTTCTTAAGATGGGGGTTCGATTCCCTCAAGGTGGATAGAATATCGTTTAAAAGCCTTATAAAATAAGGGCTTTTATTTTGTATTCCGACATTTATCCGAAAAGTTTGGAAAAAGATAGAAAGAATATAATGATACAAATTTAAATTCTTTATAAATGTGGCTTTTACTTGAAATCCTTCTATTATCTATCCCTATATTAACTATAGGGATAGTTTCTAAAAACAACTTTTTGTAATCTATTTATTTATGAAGTTAATAAAAATGAGACAGGTTCTATACCTGCTCATTTTACTCTATAAGGCCCTTTTGAGACATATCAACTAATTTATCATTTTCAAATAAAAGTGAAATATTAGCACCTCTTACTTTAGATTTTAAGCCACTGATCCAGATTGCTTGTGTTTGGTCTTTTGCTGAGGATGTTGCCATTGTATAGTCATCAGGTTCAGTTAGTAGCTTAGTGACTTGGTTATAGGTCATTCCCTTTTTTAATTTATTGTAGTCTTTTTGAGAAATGTTCAAGTCTCTATTAAAAGCAAAATTGGAGATTGACTTGACGATTGTTGAGTTTTGGAACATATTTATTGTGATTGTAACGTGGTCAAAAGTCCATGTGTAGCTATCTAATTCAACATTACCAGCTGGTTTCTTATCATGTTTATTGGGTTCTCCGTAGAGTGATTTAAGGTCTTCTAAAGTTGATCCGCCTTTAAATTCGTTACTTGCTGAGGCTATCTTAATTTTTTCAAAAGCCAAACGTTTATCTTGGTGTGGTGAAGCTTGGGCACTTTTTTGTTTCAGAGTCGTTTTATCTTCTGATGATGATGATTTATCTGATTTATTTGAACAAGCTACTACAGAAATACAGAGTGTTGGTATAACTAGAATTTTTATTAGTTTTTTTAATGACATAATTACTTCCCAATCTAAAATATTACCTTCATTATATCATATTTCATGTTTCTTGTATTTACTCATTTCTTTTGTATATTCTGAACTGATAGTTGGGAGCTAATCATTTTTTTTTAATATAAAAATTTGATTACTCTTTAATTTGTCAGTTATGCTAGATTTAAGATTTTATGGTCATAATAATCTTATCATATAGCCATGTGTTTTGTGTTTTAATAGGTGCATACTGTCTGTAGATCTATTAATTGGAGCTAGTTTGGGTCTCTCTTTTTCACAAACATATGGTAAGTAATGTTTATGAAAAATAAAAAACCCTGATTTAACAAGGTTTTGGTAAGTTACGGCAACTTATAATAAGTTATTATGGAGCTGGTGGGAGTCGAACCCACGTCCAAACACCTGCCAACATATTTGTCTACAACCATAGGTTATGTCTTAATTTGACAAGTTAAGGACACATAACTCAAGCCATTAACTTGCGAGTCTATAAATCTCTTCTAAAGTGGCTAGACAGATACTTTAGCGTAGCTTGCTATTTTGAGACTTCAAACAGGACACAAGCAATCTTGTCGAAGTCACGCTAACTGGTTTTTAGGCAGCTAAAGCGTAAGTGTTTGTATTTTTTGCAGTTATATTTAACTGGCATTTTACATCTGCCGATGGGTCGCAAAACATGTCTCATAATGCCTGTCGAATCCGTAACAACCCCTTAAATAAGGGTAAGTTTTACTTACTTGTAGTATTATAACAAAATTTAAATTAGATAGCAAAATATCTTTGCTTATGGTATGATAAGAATATGAAAAATCACGATTCAAAAACCTATCAATTTATGCAAAAATTGTTTAAAGTATTAGGTATATTAGCCTTAATTGGCAGCTTTATATTAGCTTTTTGGCTATATAAGCTAGGGATACTTAATGATAAAAATGCCTTAAAGGATTTGGTCACTGCTTATCCATTTTGGGGACCTTCTATTTTTATTGTTGTCCAAATATTCCAAATTGTCTTCCCTGTCATTCCTGGAGGTTTGACAACTATAGCTGGATTTTTGATTTTTGGACCAATAGAAGGATTCTTGTATAATTATATCGGAATTATCATAGGGAGTTACCTTTTATTTGCTATTGTCAAAATTTATGGACGTAAATTTATCTTATTATTTGTTGATGAGAAAACTTTTTACCGCTATGAAAGACGACTTGAGACGCCAGGGTATGAAAAACTATTTATTTTCTGCATGGCTTCACCAATTTCACCTGCAGATGTAATGGTCATGGTTACAGGCTTAACTAATATGTCAGTGAAACGATTTATGACCATAATATTGATTACAAAACCGATTTCAGTTATTGGTTATGGCTATCTCTTTATCTTTGGCGGAGATATAGTGAAATGGTTTATGCATTAATGATTAGTAACTAAAATACAAAAAGACTTTAGTCCCAATTTCGGCTAAAGTCTTTTAGGTTACTGTAAATTCAATTTGTACTTAAGAATACCATAAGTAGCAAAGTAGAATGTAATGATTTCAAAAATGCTTTCAACTATTATAACGAAGTAATAGTTTGGTAGAAAAAGTTGTGACGTATCATTGCTACTAAAGTTAAAAATCTTAATATTGATAAAGAAGAACAGTAGGCTAGTAGCTATAGCGATTAGGAAATAGAATATAAAAGCTTTTAAACCCCGTCTGTTTGAAAAAAGTTGCCCAATTGAAATCGCTAAATAAATTAATAAAACGCCACCAATTGCAGACAAGAAATAGCTTGTAAGAAATAGAGCACTATTTGTTGGATGTTTCGAGAGAAATTCACCAATTTTTTCCATACCCATTTTTAGAATGCTTGAAGATATCTGTGGGATAAGCATGATTAGAGTTGCAAAAACTAAAATAATGCCATTGAAGAAACTCCAAATTAATGAAGATAAGAGTTTTGACAGAATGATTTGATGCTCTGAAACCGGTAATGTCATCGTTAAATAGCCTTCGCGACCGAAAACATTTTTGTTGAATCGGTTAATGATAATTAATAAGGTAGCAAGTAGTGATCCCGCTATTAGTGCGCCAAAAATTAAACTTAGGGCAAGTGGAAGTAGTTGGTTCAAAAGCTTCATAGTAGTATTTTGAGTGTTGCTTTCAAATTTTAACCATTTTAGGGTTGCTGAAAGTAAGCCTGCTATAGCTAGTATAGCTAAGTTGATTGCAAAATACCATTTACCAATAGACTTTAATTCGTATTTTAAAAGTTTACCAAACATTATTGTCTCCTATACTTTATAAGTTTCTCTAAATAGTGAGTCAATTGATTGCTTATGACTTTCCCTTAAATCATCGGCATTACCATTTAAATAGACACCTCCATCTTTAAGAAATATTATTTCATCCAAAATTGGTTCGATATCAGAAATTAAATGCGTCGAAATGAGAACTGAAGCATTATCACAATAATTATTAATGATTGTTTTTAGAATATAATCACGAGCTGCTGGATCAACACCACCAATTGGCTCATCTAAAATATAAAGCTTTGCTTTACGACTCATGACTAAAATTAATTGAACTTTTTCCTTGTTTCCTTTTGAAAGATTTTTAAGTTGTTCGTCTAAGTCTAAATTAAGATCTCTGAAGAGGCTATGAGCTTTTGCACGATCAAAATCGTCATAAAAATCAATGAAGTATTCGATAATATCTGAAATTTTCATATCTTCTCTTAAATATGAAGCATCTGGTAAATAGGAAATGACTTTTTTTGTCTCAATGGAAGGTCTAAAGCCATCAACGACAATGTCACCCATATCTGGTTGAATTAGTCCGTTAATTAATTTAATCAACGTTGTTTTTCCACTACCATTTGGTCCAAGTAATCCAACTATTTTTCCTGGTTTGATGGTAAGGCTCAAATCGTTAATAACTTTTTTTCTTTTATATGATTTAGAAACATGGTGTAACTGTAGTAAGTTGGTCATACTATACTTCCTCCGTGATAAAAGTCTCTAGGACTGGTAAGATTTCATTTCTAGCGAACCCCATTTTTGTCATGTTAGAAACAAAAGATTCTAATTCTTTTATTGCTAGTTCCCGCCTTTTTTGTGAAATCAGTTCTTGGTCATCAGTAACATATCGACCAGCAGTACGTTGTGAATATACCATGCCTTCACGTTCTAGTTCAGTAAATGCTCTTTGCATAGTATTTGGATTGACCCCAGCTTTTTCAGCATACTCTCTGACAGTTGGCAATTGATCTCCGATCCTTATTTCTTGACTGACAATTTGCATTTTTATATGTTGTGCAATTTGTGCATAAATGGGAGATTTTTCATCAAAATTCCAAGACATGTGTTCCCCTCTCTAATATAATTCAATTGGCAATTGAGTTATAATATATATCGAATTGTACCAAACCAATGATACAAAAAACAATTATGATTGTCAAGCATTCAGTTATTGAAGGGTTGTTATGGATTTTTGACAAAAATAAAAAATGGGCAACAAATGGATTTTCATAGTATAATAGAGGAAGCTACATCGGAAAGGAGAAGTCAGTGTTTGCACAACTAGAAACGAAAACAGTCTATTCTTTTATGGACAGTTTAATTGATTTGGATCGTTATTTTGTAGAAGCTAAAAAACTTGGCTATAAAACAATTGGTATCATGGATAAGGATAATCTATATGCTGCCTATCACTTTATTACTGGTTGTCAAAAGCATGGCCTCCAACCAGTATTGGGATTAGAAGTTGATTATCCCAGTCAGGATAAATTGACACGTTTATTTTTAATTGCCACAAACAATAAAGGCTACAAAAATCTTCTGAAACTGTCAACCATAAAAATGTCTGGAGACTTGATTCTAGCCGAGTTAGAAAACTTTTCAGAAGGACTTGTTGCAATTATTCCAGATCAAGAAAATAGTCAAGAACTTGATTTACCTCTTAAAACCTATTTTGGAATTTATCAGGAGACTAGATCAAACCCAACTAATTATCCTCTAATTGCTTTAAGAAGAGTTAGGTATTTTTCGGATAGTGATAGGGAAAGTTTGCAAGTTTTACATGCTATAAGAGACAATGTCAATTTAAATGAGACTGCTGTCATCATTGAGGGACAGTTTTTAGAGTCTGCAGCTAGCTTAACAGAGTTTTTTCAGGCTGAATTTCCAGAAGCTTTATCGAATCTTGAAGAACTAGTGTCAACTATTTCTTATCAATTTGATTCGGAACTAAAACTACCACGATTTAACCGTGAAATACCCGCAAAAGACCAACTACGTCAATTAACCGAAGAAGGCTTAACGAAAAAGAATCTTTGGACCACAAAATACCAGGAACGATTAGATAAGGAACTTCAGATTATTTCTGAAATGGGCTTTGATGATTACTTTTTAATTGTTTGGGACTTACTTCGATTTGGAAGAAGTAAGGGATATTATATGGGGATGGGGCGTGGTTCAGCTGCAGGATCTTTAGTGGCATATAGTTTAGAAATTACTGGTATTGATCCAATTAAGAATGACTTGCTCTTTGAGCGATTCTTAAATAAAGAGCGATATAGCATGCCTGATATTGATATTGATTTACCAGATATTTACCGTAGTGAATTTTTGCATTACGTTAGAAACCGATATGGTAGCGATCATTCAGCGCAAATTGTGACCTTTTCTACCTTTGGCCCCAAGCAGGCCATTCGTGATGTTTTTAAACGATTTGGCTTACCGGAATATGAACTTAGTCACTTAACTAAAAAAATAGGATTTAAAGACACACTTGATTCTGTTTATCAGAATAATATTAGCTTTAGGCAATTCGTCAACAGTCGTTTGGAATACCAAAGAGCTTTTGAGATTGCTAAGCGCATAGAAGGTAATCCACGACAGACATCTATTCATGCGGCAGGAATTGTGATGAGTGATAATACTTTGACTGACCACATCCCACTTAAGCTTGGTGATGATATGATGATTACCCAGTATGATGCAGCAGCTGTTGAAGCCAATGGCTTATTGAAAATGGACTTTCTTGGCTTACGCAATCTGACATTCGTCCAAAAAATGCAAGAAAAATTGCTTAAAGAACAGGGAATTACGATTTCTATTGCAGATATTGATTTAGAGGATAAAGAGACATTAGCTTTATTTGCGCGTGGTGATACAAAAGGAATTTTCCAGTTTGAACAAAATGGTGCTATTAGTTTATTAAAGCGGATTAAACCTGTTCGGTTTGAGGAGATTGTTGCGACCACGTCACTTAATCGTCCTGGTGCTAGTGATTATAGTAATAATTTTATAAAACGGCGCAACGGTCAGGAGGCGGTTGATTTAATCGATCCGGTGATTGCTCCGATTTTGGAATCGACTTATGGCATCATGCTCTATCAAGAGCAAGTTATGCAGATCGCACAAGTCTTCGCAGGATTTAGCTTAGGCAAAGCCGATTTGCTGCGCCGAGCCATGTCCAAGAAAAATAGTGCTGAAATGAAGAAGCTAGAGTCAGAATTTTTAATGGGGGCAAGCCAATTAGGGCGTTCTCCTGAGACTGCTAAGTTATTGTTCAAGCGAATGGAGAAGTTCGCTGGCTATGGTTTTAATAGGAGTCATGCCTTTGCTTATTCTGCATTAGCCTTTCAGTTGGCTTATTTTAAAGCTCACTACCCATCCATTTTCTTTGATATTATTATGAATTACTCTAATAGTGATTATATTAATGATGCGATAGATTCTGATTTTAAAGTTGTTCCTTTAAGCATAAATACGATTCCTTATACTGATAAGGTAGAGAATAATACCATTTTAATGGGGATGAAAAATATCAAAGCTCTTCCAAGAGATTTTGCTTATTGGATTATCGAAAATAGGCCTTTCTCAGGAATTGAAAATTTCATGACAAGAATTCCTGAGAAATATAAGAAAAAAGAGGTTTTATTACCTCTCATCAAAATAGGACTGTTTGATCAGTACGAGCCTAATAGAAGAAAAGTTATCGAAAATTGTGAAGCTTTGCTGATTTTTGTTAATGAGTTAGGCTCACTCTTTGCTGATTCATCTTTTAGTTGGGTTGCATATGATGACTATTCAACCGCTGAGAAATATCAATTAGAGCAAGAGACGATTGGAGTTGGGTTGAGTAAGCACCCCCTCATTGCGCTTTCTGAAAGGTCGAAAAAACCATTTGTACCAGTTTCGAAGTTGGTCAAAGATACAGAAACTCTAATTTTGGTCCAAATTGATACTATTAGAATTATCAGAACTAAAAGCAATGGCCAGCAAATGGCTTTCTTGTCAGTAACTGATACGAAGACCAAATGTGAGGTGATAATTTTTCCAGAACAATATGCAAAAGTGAAAGATATGTTACATGAAGGGCAACTTTATTACATCTCTGGAAAGGTAAAAGAGCGTGACAACCGGTTGCAGATGATTTTAACCTCTCTTCAATTTGCTCAAGAAAAATCATTTTGGATTCTCGTTGAAAACCATGAGCAAGATAGCCAAATTGCAGAGGTTTTAAATCGTTACCCAGGTAATGTTCCTGTTATCATTCACTATAAATCAATTAAGGAAACGCTTGCAATAGATGATAAATTTGTTGCTTTGACAGAAGAATTTAAAAATGAAATCGCTACAATAGCATTGAAAACGGTTTATCAGTAAAAAATGCTCTCTTAGTGAAGTAATTTGCAAACTAATATGCTATAATAATAACGTTAAATTAATAAAAGGAGTACCAAAATAATGAAACGTATTGCTGTTTTATCTAGTGGTGGTGATGCCCCTGGAATGAATGCTGCAATTAGAGCAGTTGTTCGTAAAGCAATCTATGAAGGAATGGAAGTTTTTGGTGTTAATCATGGTTATGCTGGTTTAGTAGCTGGTGACATCTTCCCAATTTCATCTAAAGATGTTGGAGATAAAATTTCACGTGGTGGAACATTCTTATATTCTGCACGTTATCCTGAATTTGCCCAGCTTGAAGGTCAATTAGCTGGTATTGAACAATTAAAAAAACATGGTATTGAAGGTGTTGTCGTTATCGGTGGTGACGGTTCTTACCATGGTGCTATGCGTCTTACAGAACATGGCTTCCCAGCTATTGGTGTGCCTGGTACAATTGATAATGATATTGCCGGAACTGATTATACAATTGGCTTTGATACTGCAGTAAATACCGCAGTCGAAGCTATTGATAAGTTACGTGACACATCATCAAGTCATGGTCGTACATTCGTTGTTGAAGTTATGGGACGTAACGCAGGTGATATTGCCCTTTGGGCAGGAATTGCAAGTGGAGCAGATCAAATTATTGTTCCTGAAGAAGGCTATGACATTAAAAAAGTAGTAGCTAATATTGATGAAGACTTTAATAAGATGGGGAAAAATCACCACATTATTGTTTTAGCTGAAGGCGTTATGAGTGGTGAAGAATTTGCCAAAGAACTTAAAGAAGCTGGAAATGTTAATGACCTCCGTGTAACTAACCTTGGACATGTTCTTCGTGGAGGTTCTCCAACAGCTCGTGACCGTGTTATTGCATCATGGATGGGTGCCCATGCTGTTAAACTTCTAAAAGAAGGAAGAGGCGGTTTAGCAGTTGGTATTCATAATGAAGAGATAGTGGAAAGTCCAATTCTTGGTTCAGCTGAGGAAGGTGCTTTATTTACATTATCAGCTGAAGGCAAAATCATTGTGAATAATCCACACAAAGCTCGTTTAGATTTTGCAGCTTTAAATCGTACTTTGAATAGATAATTAGACAGTTAAGTCATACTAATTATAGTAACATCGTCGCTAATCGACAAAAAAAGAGGGAGTTTCATATCATTATGAATAAACGCGTAAAAATCGTTGCAACACTTGGTCCTGCGGTAGAAATCCGTGGTGGTAAGAAATATGGAGAAGACGGCTACTGGGCTGGTAAACTCGATGTTGAAGCTTCAGCGAAAAAAATCGCTGAATTAATTGAAGCTGGTGCAAATGTTTTCCGTTTCAATTTTTCTCACGGTGACCACCAAGAACAAGGTGACCGTATGGCAACAGTTCGTCGTGCTGAAGAAATGGCTCGTCAAAAAGTAGGTTTCTTATTGGATACTAAAGGTCCAGAAATGAGAACTGAATTATTTGAAGCCGATGCTAAAGAATATAGCTATACAACCGGTGAAACTATTCGGGTTGCTACAGAACAAGGAATTCAATCAAGTCGTGAAGTAATTGCTTTAAGTGTTGCTGGTGGACTTGATATTTATGATGAAGTTGAAGTTGGAAATACAATCCTTATCGATGATGGAAAATTAGGATTAAAAGTTGTTGAAAAAGATATTGCAACACGTCAATTTATTTGTGAAGTTGAAAATGATGGTATTATCGCTAAACAAAAAGGTGTTAATATCCCTAACACTAAAATTCCATTTCCAGCACTTGCTGAACGTGATAATGACGACATCCGTTTTGGTCTTAAACAAGGTCTTAACTTCATTGCGATTTCATTTGTACGTACTGCAAAAGATGTAGAAGAAGTTCGTGAAATCTGTCGTGAAACTGGTAATGAACATGTTCAATTGTTTGCAAAAATTGAAAACCAACAAGGTATTGATAATTTAGATGAAATTATTGAAGCTGCAGATGGTATCATGATTGCTCGTGGTGACATGGGGATTGAAGTGCCATTTGAAATGGTTCCAGTATTCCAAAAAATGATCATTACTAAAGTAAATGCAGCAGGTAAAGCAGTTATCACAGCAACAAATATGCTTGAAACAATGACTGAAAAACCTCGTGCAACTCGTTCAGAAGTTTCTGACGTATTTAATGCTGTTATTGATGGTACAGATGCAACAATGCTTTCTGGTGAATCAGCTAATGGTAAATACCCAGTCGAATCTGTTCGTACTATGGCAACTATTGATAAGAATGCTCAAACACTACTTAATGAATACGGTCGTTTAGATTCATCTAAATTTGCTCGTACAAATAAAACAGATGTTATTGCATCAGCTGTTAAAGATGCAACGCATTCAATGGATATTAAACTTGTGGTTACTATTACAGAATCTGGTTATACTGCACGCTCAATCTCTAAATTCCGTCCAGATGCTGATATTTTAGCTATCACATTTGATGAAAAAGTTCAAAAAGCTTTGATGATTTATTGGGGTGTTATTCCAGTTCTTGCTGAAAAACCATCTTCAACTGATGATATGTTTGAAGTTGCAGAGAAAGTTGCACTTAATTCAGGTCTTGTTAAATCAGGTGATAACATTGTTATCGTTGCTGGTGTTCCAGTTGGTTCTGGCGGAACAAATACAATGCGTGTTCGCACAGTTAAATAATGTTTATGAAAGATACAAGTTTGACTTGTGTCTTTTTCTTATTTAAGGAATTTTCAAACAACTTGAAATTACTAGACTTTAGTTATTCTTAAAATCATGTTATAATAGACTAAAGACTAGGAGTTAATATGGTAAAAAGAGATTTTATTAGAAATATATTACTTGGATTAATTATTATAGTTGTAGCTATTTTACTAAGAGTATTTGTTTTTTCCACTTATAAAGTTACAACTGATTCGGCTAATTCATATTTGCAATCAGGTGATTTAATTACAATTAAAAAGAACATTACCCCCAAATATAAGGATTTTGTCGTTTATAAAGTGAATGGTAAAAAATATATGAGTAGGGTTATAGCAATTGGTGGGGAAAAGGTTACTTACATGGATGATATTTTTTATCTGAATGATAAAGTCGAACCTCAACACTATATTGAGAAGGAAAAAACAGATTTTCTATCATCATCTGCAATGGGAGCTCTATATACGGATGATTTTACAATATCAACATTGACCAATGGAAAAACTAATATTATTCCTGAGAATAAGTATTTGTTGTTAAATGACAATAGATTAAATAAGGATGATAGTCGTTCATTTGGTTTGATTGATAAATCAAAAATTAAAGGAGTTGTATCGTTTAGGGTACTGCCATTAAAAAATTTTGGATTTGTTGAAATAGAGTAGTGTACACTACTCTATTTTTTCTTTGTAATTTTTTATCAAACTATACCAATTAAATCGTTGACAAGATAAAATCAAAGGTATATACTGTAAATGTAGCTTTCTTGATGAAGAATCAGACTATACCAATTTTAAAAATTAAAGAATAACTAGAAAGCAGTAAGGTAACTTACTGATGGATTAAAATTATGTGTGGAATTGTTGGAGTTGTTGGAAACCGTAATGCAACAGATATCTTAATGCAGGGACTTGAGAAACTAGAATACCGTGGTTACGATTCAGCTGGAATCTTTGTAGCAAATGGCGATCGTTCAAGCTTGGTAAAATCTGTTGGCCGTATTGCAGATTTACGTGCCAAAATTGGAATTGATGTTGCAGGTAATACTGGAATTGGACATACACGTTGGGCGACTCATGGTCAAGCAACTGAGGAGAATGCTCATCCCCATACTTCAGCAACTGGTCGTTTTGTCTTAGTACATAATGGTGTTATTGAAAATTACCTTCAAATGAAGGATGAGTATTTATCTGGACATGACTTTAAAGGTCAAACTGATACTGAAATTGCTGTTCATTTAATTGGAAAATTTGTTGAAGAAGATGGCTTATCTGTTTTAGAAGCTTTTAAAAAAGCTTTGTCGATCATTGAGGGGTCATATGCGTTTGCACTTATTGACAAGGAAGATGCAGATACAATTTATGTCGCAAAAAACAAATCACCATTGTTAATTGGTCTTGGCCAAGGGTATAACATGGTTTGTTCAGATGCAATGGCTATGATTCGTGAAACAAGTGAATTTATGGAAATTCACGATAAAGAACTTGTTATTTTGACAAAAGATTCTGCAACTGTTACTGACTATGATGGTAATCAAATTGAACGTGGTTCATACACTGCAGAGTTAGACTTATCAGATATTGGTAAAGGAACTTATCCTTTCTACATGTTAAAAGAAATTGATGAGCAACCTACTGTAATGCGTAAGCTAATTTCGACTTATGCAGATGAAGAAGGACATATGGTTATTGATCCTGAAATTGTGAAATCTGTTCAAGAAGCTGACCGTATTTACATTCTTGCTGCTGGTACATCTTACAATGCCGGATTTGCTTCAAAATCTATGATTGAACAGTTGACTGACACACCAGTTGAAATGGGCGTTGCTTCTGAATGGGGCTATAATATGCCATTATTGAGTAAGAAACCAATGTTTATCTTACTTAGTCAATCTGGTGAAACAGCTGATAGCCGTCAAGTACTTGTTAAAGCAAACCAAATGGGTATTCCAAGTTTAACAGTAACTAACGTACCTGGTTCTACCTTATCTCGTGAAGCAACTTATACAATGTTGTTACATGCTGGGCCCGAAATCGCTGTTGCTTCAACTAAAGCTTATACTGCTCAAGTAGCTGCTCTTGCTTTCTTATCTAAAGCAGTCGGCGAAGCAAATGGTAAAAAAGAAGCTCTAGAATTTGATCTAGTTCATGAATTGTCACTTGTTGCGCAATCAATTGAGGCAACACTTTCTGAAAAAGATGTCATCGCTTCAAAAGTTGAAAAATTACTTGCAACAACACGTAATGCTTTCTACATTGGTCGTGGCAATGATTACTATGTTGCTATGGAAGCATCACTAAAATTAAAAGAAATTTCATATATTCAATGTGAAGGTTTTGCTGCTGGTGAATTAAAACACGGTACAATTTCTCTGATTGAAGATGGTACCCCTGTTATTGGTCTGATTTCATCTAGCGAAATTGTAGCTGCGCATACTAGAGGTAATATCCAAGAAGTTTCAGCTCGTGGCGCTAGCGTATTAACAGTAGTTGAAGAAGGGTTGGAACGTGCGGATGATGATATTATTGTCAACAAAGTTCACCCATACTTAGCTACAATTGGAATGGTAATCCCAACTCAATTAATTGCCTACTATGCATCGTTACAACGTGGTCTTGATGTTGATAAACCACGTAACCTTGCAAAAGCAGTTACCGTTGAGTAATAATTTTATTCCCAAAAGATATCTGTTTTCGCAGATATCTTTTTTGTGTCACAAAAAATGTGCCAAAGTTTGAGTTTTACTAACAATAGAGGCGTGATAAGATAAAAGTGTAAATAAATTAGGAGGCGTTCTGATGGAACAAAAAACTTCACTTAAGGTTAGAGTTCAAAAGCTAGGTACTGCTTTATCTAACATGGTTATGCCCAACATTGGTGCATTTATTGCATGGGGTGTCTTAACAGCCCTATTCATTCCAACAGGTTGGTTACCAAATAAAGAATTTGGATCTGCTGTTGGTCCGATGATTACTTATTTACTACCAATCTTAATTGGTTATACCGGTGGTTATGTTGTTCACGGACAACGTGGTGGTGTAGTTGGTGCAATTGCTACTTTTGGTGCTGTTGCAGGTTCTACAGTTCCAATGTTTATCGGTGCAATGGCTATGGGTCCTTTAGGTGGTTGGGCAATCAAAAAATTTGACCAAGCTTTCCAAGAAAAAATCCGTCCTGGATTTGAAATGCTAGTAAATAATTTCTCAGCTGGCTTAATTGGTTTTGCTTTGTTATTAGTGGCCTTTAAATTAGTTGGTCCATTTGTTGCAGTATTTACAACAGCAGTAGGTAACGGTGTTCAATCAATTATTGACATGAAGTTATTACCATTAGCAAATATCTTAATTGAGCCGGCTAAGATTTTATTCCTTAACAATGCACTTAACCACGGTATCTTTACACCGCTCGGTGCAGAACAAGTTGCTAAAACTGGCAAATCAATTCTTTTCTTACTTGAAGCAAACCCTGGTCCAGGTCTTGGTATCTTATTAGCTTACTTACTATTTGGTCGTGGCGCAGCTAAATCTTCTTCATGGGGTGCATTAATTATCCATTTCTTTGGTGGTATCCATGAAATCTACTTCCCATATGTCATGATGAAACCAGCTTTATTCTTAGCTGTAATCGGTGGTGGTGTTACAGGTACATTTACTAACCAATTGTTAGGTTCTGGTTTAGGTGCTCCTGCCTCACCTGGTTCTATCTTTGCTATTATCAGTATGGTTCCAAAAGCTGGTAACTATGCAGGAAACTTATTAGCAGTTTTGGCTGGTGTCTTCTCAGCAGCGGCTGTATCATTCTTAATTGCTTCTGTTATTCTTAAAGCTGATAAATCTGAGGATGATGAAAGTGCCTTAGCAGAAGCACAAGCGGCGACAAAAGCTGCTAAAGCTGAATCAAAAGGCCAAGCAATTGACGGTGGCGCTTCAGAAGAATTTGCAAGTGATGATATCCAACAAATTATCTTCGCATGTGACGCTGGTATGGGTAGCTCAGCAATGGGTGCTTCAATCCTCCGTGACAAAGTTAAAAAAGCTGGTCTTACTATTCCAGTTACGAATAAAGCAATCTCAAACTTAACTGATGTAACTAATACATTAATTGTGACGCAACAAGAATTAGCACCACGTGCAGCTCAAAAAACACCACGTGCAGCTCATGTGTCGGTTGATAACTTTTTAGCAACTCCAAAATATGATGAAATTGTAGCAAAACTTGCAAAAAAGCCTGAAGCTGGTCTTGTAACTCCAAATCAAGATTCAGCATCTGAAGAATCTATTGATTTGAACTATATTGATGAAGTAGTATTTGCTTATGGAGAAGCAAAAGGGTCTGCAACAATGGGACAAGCTACATTAGCTGAAATTTTCAAAATGAGAAAAGTTGATATTCCAGTATCAAAAGTAGAAAATGCTCAACTTGATCGTTTCAATGCAAAAAACATTTTAGTCGTATCAAACATTGCTAATCAATCAGAAGCACAAAAATATGCGCCAAATGCTCAAATTCTTGTAGTAGACAGTTTGGTTACTACACCAGAATATGACAAAATGGTTGATAGAATGCATAAATAAGATTAAATATGGTGTATAATTAAAATATGCTATTAACAAAACGTGAAGAACAATTATTGAAAGCTTTCCTGAATTATGGGAAGCTTTCAATTGATAATATAGGCGATATTTTAAAGGTTTCAAAACGTACTGTTTACCGTGTACTGAATGATTTGACAATCTCTTTAAATACACTGAATATCGGAATTGTCAAAGAGGATCAAAAATATTTTTTAACAGGTCAACTTGATCGATTGTCTGAATTTTCTAGTCAAGAAAATTTTACAAAGACTGAGCGATTAAATGTGATTACGTATTTATTATTGATTCAATCAAATGAGGTAACAAATGAGTACTTACAAGAGAAACTTGGTGTCAGCAATGTTACGATCATTCAAGATATTAGCGATATTGAAAAAAGATTATCTGATTTTGGTTTGTCCTTGAAAAGACAAAAGGGCTATGCCTTAGATGATCCAGCCCATAAAAAACGCCAATTATTAGCTATACTTTTAGCTAATAATCTAAATTTGTCAGATTATTGGCATTTAGAGACTCAATATTTGGATTTTATTAGTAAAAAAAGGCTCAGTTTAGCGAAAAAAATTTTTCAATCCTATCAGTCTGAGTTACCAGAAATGGATGCCAAGCTAATCCAATTCTTTATTATCTTGCTAGCATTAAGTAATTGGACAAGGGTAACAGTTGATAAGCAACAAATAAGTAAGGTAGCCTTGGATGTTTCCAAAAAGGTTTTTGCAAAACTGTCTTTAGAAACCCAAGAATTATATGCTATTCAAGAAATTTTATATTTTGCAAATATGCTAGATAATCTTATTTTGAAAAGGCAAGAAACACCTCTTTTTCAAGAAAATTTTGATAGTGTATTCTACTATAATGTTTCCAATTTTATTGATAAGTTGCTTTGTATACTAAGATTAATTTTACTAAAGATCAGATACTGTTTAAGTTTTTATTTAATCATATTCGCTTAAATTTGGCAGTGCCGACACTCTTTACAGATAAAAATATTGCAGATTTAGCACAAAAGGCTCTTGTACATAATGAGTATTTACATCGGGTAATTAGTTTGTTAGTGATGGATATTTTTCCTGCTTATCTGCAAACAGAGACTGAGTTGGAATTACTAACATTGCATTTTGCTTCAAGTTTGAGAAGAAGTCCTCAAATTTATCCTGTGAGAATTTTATTATTGACAGATGAGCGTCCACTAGCAACAGAATTATTAGTGTCACGATTGAAAAATATTGCCCCGTTTATTGAATTGATTCATACCAAGGAAACAAAAGAATTAGAAGAAAGAGACTTTGATGTTTATGACGCTATTTTGTCGACCAAGTTACTAACTGATGATCGCATCCGACTTGTTTCTACTTTCCCAAATCCAACTGAAATTCTTGAAATTGAGCAATTTTTACAGGATATTCAACTCAATCGGGATGTTAAGTTGGGAGATAGCAAAGCGATAAGTCATCAGAATCATTTTGAAAAGTATTACAAGGCTAGTCAGCAAATTCTTAGAGATTTCTCTTTGCAACACATGTCAAATACTAACCAGTTTAACCAAACCATTAATCAGATCATTAATGAATTAGACTGTGTCACAAATAAAACATATCTATCCAACAAACTGATTAGACGTTTTCACGAAAGTCCAATGGCTATACCAGAAACAAATTTAGCTTGATTCATACACAATCAAGTAAGATGACAAAATCCCTCTTTAAAATTGTTGAATTAGAGCACCCCGTGATTGCGACGTCTATGAATGGACAAGATGAGCTTGTAACACGTGTTCTTGTCATGTTAACCTGTTTGGATGAGGTGGATGAAGTAAGAGAGCTAATGACTGCTATCAGTCAATCAATAATTGAAAATCATCTCTACACTGAGATTTATAAAAAAGCAAATGAAGATATCATCTATCAATTGCTCAATCAGATTTTTACTGAGAAAATGAAAAAATTGGAGAATTAAGATGGAATTTCAACCAGAACTTATTAAATTAAACATGTCATTTAAAGACAAGGAAGAAGCAATCCGTTATTGTGGTCAATTGCTATTTGAAAATGGCTACGTTGAAAAAGATTATATCCAGGCGATGATTGATCGTAACAATGAATTATCAGTCTTTATGGGTAATTTTATTGCTATTCCACATGGAACAGATGCGGCAAAGGAAAAAGTCATTAAATCTGGTCTGACAGTAGTTCAAGTGCCAGACGGCGTGAATTTTGGAACACAAGAAGCTCCTAGAACAGCAACGGTCCTATTTGGAATTGCAGGTATTGGTGATGAGCATTTGCAATTAATTCAAAAAATTTCTATTTTCTGTGCAGATATTGACAATGTCGTTCGCTTAGCAGATGCAAAATCAGAAAGCCAAATTATTGCCTTACTTAACTCAGTTGACTAATTTTTAATTTACTCTTACAAGCTTTCTAAAGGAGAAAAAGAATGAAAAAAGCAGTACACTTCGGAGCAGGAAATATTGGACGTGGTTTTATCGGAGAAATTTTAGCGGCCAATGATTTTGCGATTCAATTCGTTGATGTCAATGAAGCAATAATCAATGCTCTAAATGACCACCATACTTATGAAATTGAAATAGCAGAAGATGGCAAACGCCATATTAAAGTAGATAATGTATCAGGGATTAACAATCGACTTAACCCTGAAGAGGTTGTAGAAGCAGTCGCACAAGCTGATATTATTACAACAGCAATTGGTCCCAATATTTTACCTTTTATTGCTGAATTGATTGCCAAAGGCATCCAAAAACGTCAAGAAAATGCTAGTAATACTCCAATTGATGTCTTGGCTTGTGAAAATATGATTGGTGGGTCACAATTTTTACTAGAAGAAGTGAAAAAATATTTGTCAGAAGAAAATGAAACTTATTTAGAAGAATTTGTTGGTTTTCCCAATGCTGCTGTTGATAGAATTGTTCCGGCTCAAACGCATGATGACCCTTTGTTTGTAGTTGTTGAACCATTTAATGAGTGGGTGGTGGAAACTAGTCGAATGAAGAACAAAGATCTTCGTTTAGAGGGTGTTCACTACGAAGATGATTTGGAACCATTTATTGAACGCAAATTATTCTCAGTAAATTCAGGACATGCTACCTCAGCCTATACTGGTGCACGTGCCGGTGCAAAAACCATTTTAGATGCCTTACAAGTTCCCGAAGTAAAAGAACAATTAGAAGCAGTATTAGCAGAAATTCGTTCATTACTTGTTGCCAAGTGGGATTTTGACCTCGCTGAACTTGAAGCCTATCACAATGTCATTATTAGTCGTTTTGAAAATCCATACATAGTTGACGATATTGTTCGTGTAGCAAGAACTCCGATTAGAAAACTTGGTTATGATGAACGTTTCATTCGTCCAATTCGTGAATTAAAAGAGCGCGGCTTGTCTTATTCTAATCTCCTTAAGACAGTTGCATATGTATTTAAATACAATGATCAAAATGATGAACAGAGTGTTCAACTTCAAATCATGCTTTCTGAAAATGACCTTCCAAAAGTTGTTGCTGATGTAACATCTCTTGAAGATCAAGATTTAATTAAGAAAATTGTTGCAAGTATTGAAGCAATCTAAACGTAAAACCTAGCCCTGTCTAGGTTTTTTCATTTTGTGAACGCATTCATCTTGTAAAATTTCAAAATCTACTGTAAACTATTAGAAATCTACTAAAAAAGGGGAAAAATATGTCACTACCAAATTGTTTACAATGTCAATCAGAATATGTCTACGAAGATGGATTATTATTAATCTGTCCAATGTGTGGTTTTGAATGGACTCCAGGACAAGAAGAAGTTGAAGAAGGATTAAAAGTTCTTGATAGTAATGGCAGTCTCTTGCAAGATGGAGATACTGTAACTATTGTTAAAGATTTAAAAGTAAAAGGTGCACCAAAAGACTTAAAACAAGGGACTCGTGTTAAAAATATTCGTCTAGTTGAGGGTGATCATAATATTGACTGCAAAATTGATGGTTTTGGACCAATGAAACTTAAATCAGAATTTGTGAAAAAATTATAAATAAAAATAATTATTTTCATACCAATGATGAATTATTATTCAAATTTCAACCTAAAATTCTGAAAATTTGATATAATGAGAACATCTATTCATTTAGGAGCATCTATGTCATATATTTTACAAGTTTTACCCAGTTTACTAGATGGGGCAATGGTTACTCTGCAAGTATTCTTTATAGTCATTATCCTTTCAATACCCTTAGGAGCTGTTTTAGCTTTTTTAATGAAGGTTAATTTTAAACCTTTACAGTGGCTTTTGACACTTTATGTTTGGGTTATGCGTGGAACACCTCTGCTTCTACAATTGATTTTCTTTTATTATGTCTTACCAAATGTTGGGATTACTTTTGATCGAATGCCAGCAGCTATCTTGGCTTTTACCATGAACTATGCTGCTTACTTCGCTGAAATCTTTAGAGGAGGTATAGAAGCGATACCTAATGGACAATATGAAGCTGCAAAAGTGTTAAAGTTAACACAATTACAAACGATTCGCTATATTATTTTGCCACAGGTATTTAAAATTGTACTCCCAAGTGTTTTTAATGAAGTTATTAATTTGGTGAAAGATTCATCATTGGTTTATGTATTGGGTGTTGGTGATTTGCTGTTAGCTAGTAAAACGGCAGCAAATAGAGATGCCACATTAGCTCCCATGTTTATCGCAGGTTTGATTTATCTTCTTCTAATTGGAATTGTCACTGTCATTTCACGTCGTATTGAAAAACGTTTTAACTACTATAAGTAAGGAGACCATATGTTAGAATTAAAAAATATTTCAAAGCAATTTGGTCATAAAAAGATTTTTGACCAATTTAACTTGACTGTATCAGATGGGGAAGTATTATCCCTAGTTGGTCCTTCTGGTGGTGGTAAAACGACATTATTACGAATGCTAGCAGGGCTAGAATCAATTGATTCAGGTGAAATTATTTATAATAATGAATTGGTTCCAATAAATCACTTGGAAAATCGTAATTTATTGGGCTTTGTCTTTCAAGATTTTCAGCTCTTCCCACATTTGACAGTCTTAGATAATTTGATTTTGTCTCCGACTATTACAATGGGACTAAAGAAGGCTGATGCTAAGAAAAAAGCTGAGGAATTGTTAATTCGTTTGGGACTTAAAGACCATATTTTGGTGTATCCCCATTCTCTCTCTGGTGGACAGAAACAAAGGGTCGCCCTTGCCAGAGCAATGATGATTGATCCTCAAATAATTGGCTACGATGAGCCAACAAGTGCACTTGATCCGGAATTGCGTCAAGAAGTAGAAAAATTAATTCTTCAAAATCGTGAAATGGGCATTACACAAATTGTGGTGACGCATGACATGCAGTTTGCTGAAACCATTTCAGATCGGATCATAAAAGTTAATGCGAAATAAGGAGTAGACCTATGACAATTAAAAAGGTAGTATTAACTATTATGACAAGCCTTATGGCTATTCTTCTCGTTGCTTGTGGAAGTAAATCAAATGCGACAAAAAGTGATGCCTGGGAAGCTTATAAAAAGAATAAGACGATTACAGTTGGTTTTGATAATACCTTTGTTCCAATGGGGTATAAAGATAAATCTGGTAAAAATACTGGTTTTGATATTGAATTGGCTAAAGCCGTATTTGATCAATATGGTATTAAAGTTAAATTCCAACCAATCAATTGGGATTTGAAAGAAACTGAACTTAAAAATGGTAAGATTGATATGATCTGGAATGGTTATTCCATTACAAAAGAACGTCAAGCCAAAGTGGCCTTTTCGAATCCGTATATGAAGAATGAACAAATTTTAGTAACCAAAAAATCAGCTAATATCACTTCTTTTTCAGGAATGAAAGGAAAAGTTCTAGGTGCTCAGTCTGGTTCTTCAGGTTATGACGCCTTTACAGCCAATCCTAAGGTCCTAAAAGACATTGTTAAGGATAAAGATGCAACTCAATATGAGACCTTTACACAGGCCTTTATAGACCTTAAAAACGATCGCATTGATGGTTTGCTAATTGATAAAGTTTATGCTAATTACTACTTAAAACAAGAAGATGAGTTAGCAAACTATAATATTGTTGCAAGTGAGTATAGCGGCGAGAACTTTGCCGTTGGTGTTCGCAAAGACGATAAAATGTTAGTGAAGAAAATCAACCAAGCATTCACAAAGCTTCATAAAGAAGGAAAGTTCCAGGACATTTCAAATAAATGGTTTGGTGAAGATGTCGCCACTAAAGATATAAAATAAGATTATTAACATATCATCATTCAAAGTCTAACATAGGCTTTGAATTTTTTTGTTATAATTTAATATTTCAAGTCCATGGTCCTCTCAAGATGAAATAACTTTTTGAAAAAAGTCAAAAAAATTCATTTGATTAAAAAATATGACTAAAAAATAGCCTGATTAGGCTTATAATTATTCTGAAAATAACAAAAATCAATTTTTTATAGAAATGCAATAAAATTTAATGAAATTAAATCAAAAAGTAAAACACCTATTTGTAACATTATGATAACATTATGATTGTTGACTGAGACTAAAATAAGGTGTATGATGACCTTGTAAGCGCATATTAAAAAATATAAGATTTGGTAAGAGGAGAATAGATGACTACAAAAAAAATATTTTATCTAACCACAATTATTGCAGGTTTTAGTGTATTGTCAATGCAAGGAGCTGTTACTTATGCCGATGAAATCGGCCAACCACCTGTCAGTTCGGTTGCTTCAACTGGTGATAGTGTTCCGGAATTACATGCGCAGTTGAATCAAGATGCAAATCAACTTAACCAATTAAAGGAAGCTGTCTCTGGAACTGAAATGGAAGCATCTGTTAATAAGGCTATTAATTCAGTTGACCAGTTGCAAACTGCACTTCGCGCAAATCCTGAAACAATTTATGATTTAAATAGTATTGGTGCTCGTGTTGAAGGATTAAGTGATGTTATTCAAGCTATTGTTTTTTCAACGACGCAATTAACTAATAAAGTTAGCAAAGCACATGTAGATATGGGATTTGCCATTACTAAGCTTGTCATTAGAATTGCTGATCCATTTGCATCAGTAGAAGCAATAAAAGCTCAAACTCAAGCTATTGCCCAGTTAGAACAAGCTGTTTTAGCTTATCCTGATTTACAAGCTACGGATAGAGCAACCATCTATACAAAATCAAAATTAGATAAAGCAATTTGGAATACACGTTTCACAAGAGATAAGCAGGTTTTACCAGTCAAAAGTTTTGGAGTATATAATACCTTGAATAAAGCGATAACACACGCCGTTGGGGTTCAATTAAATCCATCGACAACTGTTGAACAAGTTGATCAAGAAGTAAAAGCTTTAGAGTTAGCTTTATCTATTGCTTTGCAATCATAAGCAACATACAATTGACATACTAAAAGGTCCCCTTTCAGACATAGTGATTGACTCACTTGAAAGGGAACCTTTTTTATTGTCGAACTGACACATTACTAAGCTTAGTCTATTAATAGAGACGTTTAATGTGATATTTTTTGGCATGAAGTGGACTGACGTGATCTGATGATATTTGATGGAAAATCAAAAACCAAACTTCATGTCGTCGCCAGATACTTGTATGGTGGCAACCATCAAGGGTATAGGTAACCAATTTTGTTTTTTGACTGATCGACATCATTTTGAAATTGTCAAAGTTACTTGGAAGGTAGTCTTCTTTTTCTAAAAATTCAAGTCGATTGTAGGTTTGACCATCTTTATCGATGAGAGTAAAATCTTCGCTAATATAGTTTTGGTAATCAGGTACTTTTGATAAGATGATTTTTTCATTCCGATAGATTTTCTTTTGGATATTTTCAAACACTTCATCGTCTGGAATTACTGAAGGTTCTACATGAATATCAATATCATAGATATGGTATTTCTCACTTAATAGTCTTTCAACTTTCTCAGTAATAGCGTGGCTCTCAAAAACGGATAAATCAGGGTTCATTTCAAGTACGATATCTAAATAGACATTACTTCCATATGTTCGTCCTCTGAGTGCTTTAACATCGCTAATTTTTGGAATGGTTAATATGGCATTCTTATATAGTTTAAGATGTTTATTATCAAAACCATCAGATAAACTAAATGCACTTTGTAAGAAAATATCATAGGCTGTTTTTAGGATAAAAAATGTAATAATGATAGCAGCGATTCTATCAATAATTGTTAAATTTAGTGATGCAGCGATAATGGCTATTGATGTTCCAAAGGATGTGACAGCATCTGATAAATTATCTTTTGAGGCAGCTACCAAAGCACTAGATTTTACTTTTTTTGATAATTGTCTATTATACATGTAAACCAAAAACATTAAGGCTGCCGAAACAATGCCAACGATAGCTCCTAAAGGATCAATTGGTGTGCTATTGCCATTAATGATGTTTTGCGCAGTTTGGATTAAAACTTGAAAACCAACAATGAACATGATAAAAGAAGTCACTAGACTTGACAGATCTTCAATTTTCCAATGGCCGAAGCGGTGGTTAGAATCTGCAGGTTGGCTAGCCAGATGTAGGCCAATTAATAAGGCTATGTTACTAATGATGTCAGAAACGTTATTAAAACCATCAGCAATTAGGGAATTCGAGTTGATTTTATATCCAAAAATGAGTTTTGCTAAACTGAGAATTAGATAAACAATGATACTTAAGATTGGACCTCTTTTTGCCAGTTTAAGGTCTGCAATGGGATTTCTTGTCATTTAAGCTCCTTTTTCTAATTAACCAATTATATCATATTTCCTTTCATTTCTATGAGCAGAAGCCGTTCGAGCTTTGAGGGATATGTCGGGGAAATGAGACTTATTTTTTTGACGACGGAAGTAGTCTTTTGTTTCAAAAATAATGACTGGTGATAATGCTAGTAAAGCAATCAAATTTGGAAGTACCATTAAGCCATTGACAATATCAGCAATAATCCAAATTAACTCTATTTTTAGAAATCCACCCAAGGCAACCATTGAGGCGAACAAAAGTCGAAACGTACTTAAATAGCTAGCGCCAAAGAGGAACTCAAAACAACGTTCTCCATAATAACTCCAACCAAGGATGGTAGTAAAAGAAAACAAGACAAGAGAAAGTGTTAAGGTGATGTTTCCAACCTCACCATAAACAGATGAGAAGGCAGATTGGGTTAAAGGCGCACCTTCAAGGTTACTTGTCCACTGACCAGTTACAAGTATTGATAGACCTGTTAAGGAACAAATAATGATGGTATCAATAAAGGTTCCTGTCATAGAAATGAGACCTTGTTCAACAGGTTCATTAGTTTTGGCAGCAGCTGCTGCAATTGGTGCTGAACCTAGTCCAGATTCATTTGAAAAGACTCCTCGAGCAATCCCTTTTTGAATAGCATCTTTGACTAAGCTACCTGCAAAGCCTCCGATGGCGGCTGTAGGTGTTAGTGCAGACTTTAGAACGAGTAAGATGACAGGGAAAATCTGCTGATAATTCATAATAATAACAGCTAGACTGGCTAGGATATATACACTTGCCATAATAGGAACAACTTTTTCGGCTACTCTAGAAATGGTTTGAATACCCCCGAAAATAATAATAGCAACAATAACCGACATCACAAGACTTACAAGTTTGTTTGATAGTCCAAAACTATGATTTAAGGCTGATGTAATAGAATTTACTTGAGTAAATGTACCGATACCAAATAAGGCGACTAAAATTCCTGAACCTGCAAATAAACTGGCGAGGGGTTTCCAATTGCTACCCATCCCATTTACAATATAGTACATTGGTCCACCTGAAATATCACCATTTGAGTCCTTTGTCCGGTATTTTATCGCCAAAACACCCTCGGCATATTTAGTTGCCATACCAAAAAAGGCTGCAATCCACATCCAAAATAAAGCACCTGGCCCTCCAGACTTTATTGCAGTGGCAACACCAACAATATTTCCCGTTCCAACTGTTGCTGCTAATGCAGTTGCTAATGCAGCAAAAGATGAGATATCACCTTGCCCTTTATTTTCGGAAAAAATTAATTTAAATGCCATAGGTAGTTTAGTAATCTGTAGTAACCCTAATCGTAGGGTTAAATAGATACCTGTTCCTACTAGTAAAACGAGCAGTGGTGGTCCCCAGACCAAATCATCAATAAATTTAACAAATGCTAACAAACTATCTCCTTTTTTACCAATCAATTCAATGTATGAAAAAAATTCAATGTATGAAAAAAGTCATCCTAAGGATGACTTCTGAAATGTAAAGTAGATAAAAATATGCCAAAAAAGTCTCGACTCTTTTGGTCTCTATTATTATCTTCTGTCCTTTTGCCTGAGAGATTGAGCGAATTGCCTTGCCCCTTCGGCGCCTATTTAGGTCTCTCCAGAAGTCCGTCCATCACACAGTCCCGTTCAAAAAATGAACACCTGAGAGTATAACTCCTTCGGCGAAATAAATTTCTTCTCCTGCACAATATCAATCGGTTGTTTAATTTTAATACATCTTACAGGAAAAAAGATCTATTGTCAATAGTGGTAATAAAATCAGTCGTAATCTAAAAATAAAGTGAAGGTAATCTAGTCTTAGTTAGAATTTATTTCAAACAGATTGCCGTTAGTGATTAGAATTGCTTTTTTGTTTTTTGATATAATCATGGTATAATTTTAAAGTTAATAAAAAGTATGTATCTACTGACAAGGAGTAATAATGAATCCTTTATTAAATGGAATGAATGATAAACAAGCAGAAGCAGTTCAAACAACTCAAGGACCCTTGCTTATTATGGCAGGGGCTGGTTCTGGTAAAACAAGAGTTTTAACCCATCGAATTGCTTATTTAATTGATGAAAAGTGTGTGAATCCCTGGAATATTCTAGCTATTACTTTTACAAATAAGGCTGCGCGTGAAATGAGAGAGAGAGCTTTGGCGCTAAATCCAGCAACTGCGGATACGTTAATTGCTACCTTCCACTCAATGTGTGTCAGAATTTTACGTCGTGAAGCGGATCATATTGGTTACAATCGTAATTTTACCATTGTTGATCCTGGTGAACAGAGAACTCTGATGAAACGTATCCTTAAGTCACTTAATTTGGATCCTAAAAAATGGAGTGAGCGATCAATTCTAGGAACGATTTCAAATGCTAAAAATGATTTGTTAGATGAAAAGAGTTATGAAGCGCAAGCATCTGATATGTACAGTCAGATTGTAGCTCGTTGTTACAAAGCTTATCAGGAAGAGTTACGTCGTAGTGAGGCAATGGACTTTGATGACCTGATTATGATGACTCTCAGATTATTTGATACCAATAAAGACGTTTTGGCATATTATCAGCAACGTTATCAGTATATTCATGTTGATGAATATCAAGATACAAACCATGCACAGTACCAACTGGTTAAATTATTAGCTTCACGCTTTAAAAATATTTGTGTTGTTGGAGATGCCGACCAATCTATCTATGGTTGGCGTGGTGCTGATATGCAAAACATTTTGGACTTTGAAAAAGATTATCCATCAGCTAAGGTCGTATTATTAGAAGAGAATTATAGGTCTACCAAAACCATTCTTCAAGCTGCTAATGATGTCATCAAAAACAATCAAAATAGACGTGATAAAAAGTTATGGACTCAAAATGATGATGGTGAGCAAATTGTCTATTACCGAGCAAATGATGAACGCGATGAAGCTGTTTTCATCGCCTCAACAATTTCTGATATGTGCCAAGGCAATGATAAAAACTTTAAGGATTTTGCTGTCTTATATCGCACAAATGCACAATCTCGTACAATTGAAGAAGCTTTCCTAAAATCAAATATCCCTTATACTATGGTTGGTGGGACAAAATTCTATAGTAGAAAAGAAATTCGAGATGTTATTTCTTATCTCAATATTGTTGCCAATCCTTCTGATAATATTTCTTTTGAAAGAATTGTCAATGAGCCAAAACGTGGTGTAGGACCAGGAACAATGGATAAATTACGTCTATTTGCTTATGAAAATCAGATGTCGTTAATGGATGCTTCGTCAAACTTGCTAATGTCTCCACTTAAAGGAAAAGCTGCGCAGGCAATAATGGACTTGGCGAATTTATTGTTAGATTTTAGATTACAATTAGATACCTTATCTATCACAGAACTAACAGAAGAACTGTTAGATAAAACAGGCTATCTTGAAGCTCTGCGTATTCAAAATACACTTGAGAGTCAAGCCCGAATTGAGAATATTGAAGAGTTTCTATCTGTCACTAAAAACTTTGATGAGAATAAACAAGATGTTGATCCTGATGAGAATGGTCTTGACCGACTTGGTCGATTCTTAAATGATTTGGCTTTGATAGCAGATACTGACGATGGTGAAACAGATGTTGCTGAGGTCACATTGATGACCCTTCACGCTGCTAAGGGGCTTGAATTTCCAGTTGTTTTCTTGATTGGGATGGAAGAAGGGGTCTTTCCTTTGTCACGAGCTTCTGAAGATCCATCAGAATTAGAGGAGGAAAGACGGTTAGCATATGTCGGGATTACTCGTGCGGAACAAGTCCTATTTTTAACGAATGCTAATACAAGAACACTTTTTGGTAAGACGAACTATAACAGACCGACTAGGTTTTTACGAGAAATTTCTGATCAGTTAATAGCATACCAAGGTTTGGCACGGCCAGCAAACTCCTCTTTTGGTGTTCGATTTAGTAAAGAAAGTAAGAGTGAGTTCGGACAGGGAATGAGTTTATCTCAGGCAATACAGGCACGTAAAAGCAAAGCGCAAATCCAAACAAGAGTCACTTCACTAAGTGGTGGTCACTTACCATTTGGAACCTCTCAAGCTCAACCTGAAGCAACTGAATGGCAAATTGGTGATATTGCTCAACATAAAAAGTGGGGTGAAGGTACGGTATTAGAGGTATCCGGAAGTGGTACAACCATGGAATTAAAAATCAAATTTCCAGAAGTTGGTTTAAAAAAATTACTAGCAAGTGTTGCACCTATCACGAAAAAATAATAGAAACAACTTGTTAAAACCCTTTAAAAGTAGGGGTTTAGCAAGTTATTTTTTTATTCTCAAAAAAAATAGAAAAAACGATGCTTATTTCTTGCAATATAAAATTAGTGTTGTATAATAACAATATAAGTTAAAAAATGAATGGTCACTTCTAAAAACGTTATAATAAAAGTATTTATATAAAATTTTATTATAATTTTTATTTATAAGAACACTATTTTTATAATTTATGTTGTCACTTTAGATGGCTAAAGTTTATTAGGGTTATAACCCAAAGAAAAGGAGATGTCATTATGGCTTTATTATGGACATTAATCGTCGGTGGTTTGATTGGTTTAATCGCAGGAGCACTTACCAAAGGTGGCTCAATGGGATGGATTGCTAACATCGTAGCAGGACTAGTTGGTGCATGGATTGGTCAAGCTTTACTCGGTGCATGGGGACCATCACTCGCAGGTATGGCATTGATTCCTTCAATAATAGGTGCAGTAATTGTAGTTATTGTTGTATCATTCTTACTTGGTAAATCACGTTAATATTTAATATATTGTAATTTTTTACTATGATTTGACATAGTAATAGAAAAAAGGAGAAATTATTATGGCTTTATTATGGACATTAATCGTCGGTGGTTTGATTGGTTTAATCGCAGGAGCATTGACTAAACATGGTGGTTCAATGGGATGGATTGCTAACATTGTAGCAGGTTTAGTTGGTGCATGGGTAGGTCAATCTCTACTTGGTGCATGGGGACCATCACTTGCTGGTATGGCATTGATTCCTTCAATTATCGGAGCAGTAATTGTTGTACTTGTTACCTCATTTATCTTAAGAAAAATGAACTAGTCTTTTCTTCTTGAAAATTAGTTTAGTCGTATAGTAGAAAAGAGGTAAGTATGGCAAAATCGTTAAAAGTATTTTACACATTATTAGGTCTGATTCTATTATCCGTTTTCTTACTGGTAATTGGTCTCACGCAAGGTTATCTAGGTATGTCTCACAGTTATGACTGGATGGGATTTGATTTAGATCGTCTACCAGACTTTTTAACACCAGGACTTCAGTACGTTTTCTTCTGGACTTCTGTTACCTTAGCTATTTTAACAATTATTGGGATTTTAGCAGTTATTTTCTACCCTAGAACCTATACTGAAATAAAACTTGATAAAGCTAATGGCAGTTTATTATTAAAAAAATCTGCTATTGAAGCATATGTTAAAACGGCCTTAAAAGAAACTGGTTTGATGTTGAATCCAAATGTCACAGCTACACTTTATAAAAGAAAATTTGATATTGATGTAGCAGGGCGACTAGATTCTCGTATTGGAGTTTCAGAGCAAGTAAGTGGTATTAAAGAAGGAATTGAAACTGGGTTTAACGAGTTCTTCGGATTAAATAAACCGGTAAATTTCCAAGTTCGTGTTAAAGATATTGCTGATTCTGAGATGATATTTGGTAAGAAGAATCGAGTAGAATAGGAGAGGTTAATATGGTATTTTTTGAAAAATATAAATATCCCATTATTGGCGGTATATTAGGCTTGTATTAGCCATATTGCTGATGACTTTTGGTTTCTTTAAAACTTTAATTGCAATTATTTTTATTGCATTAGGAGTATATGGTGGTTTGTTTGTGAAACGAACAGGTATTTTGGACAATTATATTAATCGTCGCTAATCATGTAATCGTCATTGTTAAATTTGAGATATAACACAAAGGAGAAATATTATGACTGAAACTTATATTAAAAATACTCAATCTGTAACAACTGATCTCACTTCTGTACGTGGTGAACTAACTTATGAAGATAAGGTTATTGAAAAAATCGTTGGCTTGGCAATTGAAAAAGTAGATGGGCTCTTAGCTGTTACTGGTGGTCTTTTGTCAAATATCAAAGGTAAATTGGTTAATACAGATAATGTTCGAGATGGTGTCAACGTTGAAGTTGGTAAAAAACAGGTAGCTGTTGATCTTGATATTATTGCTGAATATCAAAAACATGTTCCAACAATTTTCAACGATATAAAGGAAGTTGTTGAAACAGAAGTTAAGAAAATGACAGATTTAGATGTTGTTGAATGTAATGTTAATGTTGTGGATATAAAAACACGTGCTCAACATGAACAAGATAAAGTGACATTACAAGATAAAATGGCTGAAGCTGCGCAATCAACAAGTCAATTTACAAAAAAACAAGTTAATAATGTCAAAGAAGGTGCTGAAAATATGCAAAGTGAGCCTCGCGTAAAATAAGAAAGTTCAAGATGAAGGAGAAAGCTTATGTCAGATGAAAAAATCGATGCTAAATTACATCAAATTAGCGGTAAAGTAAAGGAAACTTTAGGTAAGGTATCCGGTGATAAGTCACTTGAGACAGAAGGAAAGGTAGAACATACTTCTGGTAAAGTTGAGGAGTTTACGACTGACGTAAAAGATTCAATTGAGGGACTTTCTAAGGGGTTAAAAGATAATAAATAAGGAGAACTTTATGACTGATATTAATTCAACTTTCAATCAAAATTCCTCTGAAAAGACAATGTCAAATGCGACAAAATCAACTATAAAAAATAAAATTACGTATGATGATAAAGTCATTGAAAAAATAGTTGGTCATGCTTTAGATGACATTGATGGACTATTAGCTGCTCAAGGTGGATTCTTCTCTAATATTAAAAACAATATGATTAATTCTAATTCAGTTACTGACGGTGTCAGTGTTGAAGTTGGAAGCGAAGAAGTAGCGGTTGATTTAGATGTTATCGTTGAGTACGGAAAAGATATTCCGAAAATCGCTGAAAATATCAAGACAATCGTTGCAGAAAATGTTGATCAAATGACACACTTAAAAGTTATTGAAGTCAATGTTAATGTTGTTGATATTCGTACCAAGGAAGAACAAGAAAAAGCAGAGATAACTGTTCAAGACAGAGTGACGAGTGCTGCTTACTCGACATCAGAATTTGTCAGTTCCCAAACTGAAAAAATAAAAAATAGTTCATCTAGCGCAAACAAAGGCGATGGATTAGTTAACTAGTTTTTCAGAGAACTCACTGTTTTTAAAAAGAAAAAGCTGGTTATTGTGCCAGCTTTTTCTACAAGTTTAAAACAACCTTAAAAAGTTGTATTGAAAAAATAGGGGAAGTATGAAATAATAGGAATGTTTTAGTTAGTTTAAAGGAGCAATATTATGGCAAAGGGGAACACGAGCGAAATTACAAGCTCAAAATATCAACAAATTGCTATTTCAGTGGCCGAAAGAATTGCCAGTGGCGAATATGAAGTTGGAGACAAGTTAAAGTCAAGAACGACAATTGCCTCGACTTTTAATGTGTCACCAGAAACTGCCAGAAAAGGGCTCAATATTTTAGCAGATTTAAAAATTTTGACCTTAAAACATGGTAGTGGAGCAATTGTATTATCAAAAGAAAAGGCAATGGCCTTTATTAATCAGTATGAATCAACGCATTCTATAGCTGTCATAAAAGAAAATATCAGAAATAACATCCATCAGCAGAAGCAAGCAATGGATGATTTAGGTATTCTTGTCAATGACTTTTTAATGCAAAGTCAGTCTATCAGCAAGCAATACCCACTAGCCCCATATGAAATTATCTGCAGTCAAGATTCTGATCATTTTGGCAAATCAATTGGTGTCTTAAATTTATGGCATCAAACAGGTGCTACGGTTGTCGCAATTGAACATGAAGGGCAATTTGTTATTTCACCAGGTCCCTATGCTGTTATTGAAAAGGGGGACCACATTTACTTTGTGGGTGATGAATCGGTATTATCACGAATGAAGAATTACTTTAATTTAAGAATGGGCTTATAGTCCTCGTTCAATAGATGTCTCTAAATCAAACGTATCATTTTCAATAGATTACTTTCTAAGATAAAATTGAAGTATAAAGTGTGCTATCTATTTAGTTTTGGACTTTCAAAGGAGGAAAGATATGACAACTTTTATTGAAAAACCGGTAACACTTGTTGGGAAACAGTTTCAAGTTGGTGAAGTCGCTCCTGATTTCACACTTATCACGCCCGATTTAGTAAAAAAATCTTTGTCAGATTTTAATGGAAAAAAAGTTATTAGTGTAGTTCCATCAATCGATACAAGTGTCTGTTCAATTCAGACCCGTACCTTTAATGAAGAATTGACCAAGTCAGATGACACCTATGTTTTAACAATCTCAGTAGACCTACCATTTGCACAAGGACGTTTTTGCGCAGCAGAAGGACTAGATAAGGTTATCATGTTATCTGATTACTATGATCATTCATTTGGTAAGGCCTACGGCTTATTAATGAAAGAATGGAATCTACTAGCTAGAGCTGTTCTTGTTTTGGATCAAGACAATAAAATTGTTTATACTCAATACTTAGAAAACGTTAATAATGAACCTGATTATATCTCAGCAATTACAGCTTTGAAAGCTATCAGATAAATGAAAAGCACCCAATTTGAACTGCGCTTCAAAAGTTAGACAAGAAAATCTAACTTTTGATATGCAGTACATTTCTAAGGTGCTTTTTTTTAAGGCATCTTAATAGTCGTTAAAATATAGTTGGTAATTTGTTTTGGGTCCTCTTGACAACCATTACTTACCCAAAGTGAAATAATGGCGATGATAGTTGAAATATAGACTTCTAAACCATAATCAAAAGGCATTTGATAGGATTCGCTGATCATTATTTGGTAGCCATCAATACTAATCAAAACACTGTAAATAAAATCTGATAGAGTCTTTCTGAAATCAAGATGACTAGACCTTGATAAGGCAGTCACTAATAAAAGATGATGCTTAAATTCCTGAAGTGTCTTTTCTAAGATACGGGTTGTATCCGTGTAAATCGTCTTATGATCTAAAATAGAAAACAATCGATTGAACAAATCTGTTTTTAATTGATCTAATAAATCATACTTATCCTGATAATGAAGATAAAAAGTGCCCCTATTGAGGTTGGCTTTTTTTGTTAATTCAGAAATACTAATAGCCTCTAGATCTTTTTCTTGCATGAGCTGAATAAAGGCTTCAACAATAGATTCTTTTGAATGTGTTTGACGAATGCTCATTTTTCTCCTTAAATCAACAGATCCATTTAATCTGTACTTGAATATGCTTTAGCATCATTATATAATAGACTTAAAATTAAATCAACAGACTGTTGATATAAGGAGACTATTATATGGCATATATAGAGGTAAAGAACTGCTCAAAATATTATCAGATAGGTGAGAATCAAGTAACAGCAAATGATAAGGTTACTTTTGAAATTGAGAAAGGTGAATTAGTTGTTATATTAGGTGCATCAGGAGCTGGAAAATCAACAGTATTAAACATTCTAGGAGGAATGGACACGAGTGACCGAGGACAAGTTATTGTTGATCATCAGATTATTTCTGACTATAGTCGTCAGCAATTAACAGCATATAGACGTAATGATATTGGTTTTGTCTTTCAGTTTTACAATTTAGTGCCCAATTTAACGGCTAAAGAGAATGTTGAACTAGCAGTAGAGATTGTAAATGATGCCCTTGATCCTGAGACAGTTTTATCAGAGGTTGGATTGTCGCATCGCTTAGATCATTTTCCAAGTCAATTGTCTGGTGGTGAACAGCAAAGAGTTTCCATTGCCAGAGCATTAGCAAAAAAGCCTAAAATACTTCTTTGCGATGAGCCTACGGGAGCATTAGACTACAAAACAGGAAAGCAAATTCTAAACTTACTAAAGGAAATGGCAGTAAAAAAGAAAACAACTGTTGTTATTGTCACTCACAATTCGGCTCTTGCCCAATGGCTGACCGAGTCATTCATTTGCAAGATGCTAAAGTAACAACTGTCAGTATTAATGATAATCCAATTCCAATCGATCAGATAGAATACTAAAGAGGAAGATGCAATGATGAAAAAAACCTTAGGTAAAGATAGTATACGTTCCATTAGGTCAACTAAGGGTCGGTTTTTGTCACTCTTTTTATTGATGGCATTAGGGTCATTTGCCTTAGTTGGTATAAAAGTTTCGGGACCTAACCTTGAAAAAACAGCACAGAAATACATAAAGGAGCATCGCATAATGGATGTCTCCATAAAAGCTAGTCATGGTTTTTCAAAAGATGATATTGAAGAACTGCATTCAATACCAGATAGTAAGGTTGAATTGAGTCACCAAGTTGATGCAAATTTTGAAAAGGATGCTATAGCTATTCGCTTACAATCCCCAACTAAACAGCTATCGCTCAGTGATGTTAAAAAGGGGAAATTACCCCAAACAAGTCAAGAGATTGCTTTATCAAGTTGGTTTCAAAATAAGTATAAACTTGGAGACATAGTTAGAATTGGTGGGGATCAAAAAAAGCTTCTTAAAAATGACACTTATCGCCTTGTAGGTTTTTATGACAATCCAGAGATTTGGTCACGTAAAAATTTAGGTATATCACAGTCTGGTGACGGTAACCTAGAGATATATGGATTACTTGATTCAAGTGCCTTCTTGGGGAAAAAAAACTTAGCTAGAATCAGCTACAATGATTTGGAACAGCTTAATGCGTTTACGAGTCAATATGACAGGCAATTGCAAACAAAGGAAAGAAATTTAGAAAAGGTTTTTCAAGATAACAGTAATAATCAATTAAAGCAAATTCAAGAAAAGGCTTTGTCACAACTTTCTATCAATGAAGAAAAATTAGTAAAAGCTCAAGACGAGATCAGAAATAAAGAAAAAGCGTTACATTTATTGAGCGGTGAGTCTTTAAAACTAGCACAAACCCAACTAACTATTGAAAAGAAAAAACTTGAAATAGAAGCTCAAAAATTAAAACAAAGCAAAACTGATATTTTAGCACTGCCAAAGCCTATTTATCTTATTTCTAATCGACAAACCCTACCAGGAGGAGAAGGGTATCAAGTTTATCATTCTTCGACACTATCAATTGCAAATGTGGGAAATATTTTTCCTGTCGTACTCTATCTCGTTGCAGCCTTGGTTACTTTTACAACAATGACACGCTTTGTTGATGAAGAACGAACCAACTCAGGTTTATTGCTAGCAATTGGCTACGACAAAAAAGATGTCTTTAAAAAGTTTCTCTATTATGGATTTCTTTCAGGTGCTTTTGGTACCCTTCTTGGCGTTTTTGGAGGGACTTACGTTTTATCAGCTATGATCGTTAAGATTTGTACCAACAATTTGATTCTAGAAAATATCGCTCCTCGTTTTTATTGGTCTTATACCGGTATGGCATTTCTTCTAGCTACTTTATCTTCCTTATTGCCAGTATATCTGGTTGTCAAAAAAGAACTTAAACAAGCCCCTGCTCAGCTATTATTACCTAAACCACCAGGTAACGGATCAAAAGTCTTCTTAGAAAAATTCCCATTTATTTGGAAAAAGCTAAATTTCACGCAAAAAGTAACAGTGCGTAATATTTTTAGATACAAGCTACGGATGTTGATGACAATTGTTGGAGTAGCCGGGTCGGTAGCTCTGCTATTTTCTGGTTTAGGGATACAATCCTCTTTATCTAAAGTTAGTGACAAACAATTTAATCATTTAACACCCTATGACATCTTAATGGTCACTAAAGCAAATACAAACAACATGAATAATATTTCTAAATTAGTGACAAGTGAGTCAATGTCATCCTACAAAAAAGTGATGTATGCGAATTTAGATCTAGTCATTAAGGGCCAATCAACTAATCAAAAAGTTAGTATTATTAGTAGTCCAGAAAAGACTTTGAAACCGCATCTCATTCTTGAAGATAACCTGACAAAAAACAATCTAACCATCCCCAAAAAAGGGATCTTGATTTCCTCGAAGTTAGCCTCATTTTATCATGTTAAATCAGTCAATCTGTGATATTGACAGACAAGGATAACAGAAAAAGAAAAGTAACCATTGCACATGTTATTGATATGCGGGTTGGCCATTACATAATAATGTCACAAGATTATTACCTTGAAAAATTCAAATCTCTTGAAAATAGACCAGCTTATTTCGTAAAATTAAAGAGTAATTCACCAAAAAACATCAAAAAGGTCTCACAAGAATTATTAGCTAGTCCAGAGGTATTAAGTTTATCTAAAAATCTGATGATTGTTGATTATGTCAGATCAATTGTTAGCTCTTTAAATCACGTTATGGGGTTACTAATTGTTTTATCAGTGGTATTATCATTAGTGATTTTATATAATCTGACAACTATTAATATTTCAGAACGCATCAGAGAATTATCGACCATCAAAGTATTAGGTTTTTTTGATAAAGAAGTCACATTCTATATTTTTAGAGAGACCATTTTACTTTCCAGTGTTGGAGTTGGATTAGGATTGATTCTTGGGTATTATATCCATCGTTCGCTAATGTCCTTAATGGGAGCTTCCCAGATGAATTTTGGTTGGGAGGTTGATTATTATGTTTATTTAGTACCAATTTTAGCAATTTTGCTGTTGATAATGCTACTAGGTTTTGTTGTCCACTATCATTTAAAAAAATTAGATATGTTAGAGGCACTGAAATCAGTTGATTAAACGAAATGAGTCTGTCCCAGACTCATTTTTCTTGAAATTTTTGATAAAAAGTGATAGTATTTAAATACCAAAAAATGATAGAAAGATACTATATATGGAGAGTATAATAAATGCCTATTTAAATGATGGCAGAGAGAAAAAAACACTTGGAGAAGCTGTTGATTGTTTTAAAGGAAAAGCTATTTCCGGTAAAATTGAAAAAGGAGCCTATGGCTTGATTAATCTGTCTGATATGGGTAAAGATGGTATTAATTATAATCAATTACGGACCTTTGAAATGGATCGTCGTCAACTGTTACGTTATTTCTTGGAGGACGGAGATGTGTTAATTGCATCCAAAGGGACAGTTAAAAAGGTTTGTATTTTTCATAAACAAGACAGAGAGATTGTAGCTTCTTCAAATATAACAGTCCTTAGACCAAATCATACCTTTCGAGGTTACTATATTAAGTTCTTTTTGGATTCTCCAATCGGCCAAGCCTTATTAGATAAGGCTGATCATGGCAAGGATGTTATTAATCTATCAACTAAGGATTTACTGGAGATTTCATTGCCAGTTATCCCTCTGGTTAGGCAAGATTATTTGATTTCTAATTATTTACGGGGATTAAATGATTACCACAGAAAACTCAATCGAGCCCAACAAGAGTGGCAACATATTCAAAATGACATTGAAAAATCACTATCTTAAAGGAGTTTAAATGAATATTACAGAACGTACCCTTAAGATGGTGATGGCTACTGTTTTATCAATTATAATTGCAGACCATCTCCATTTAGAATTTGCAAGTTCAGCAGGTATCATTGCTTTGCTGAGTATATTGGATACTAAGAAATCAAGTATAAAAGTGGCTGTTAGACGCTTTCTTTCATTTTTCTTAGCATTTCTCATTGCAGTTATTATTTTTAAGGTGCTGGGGTATCATTTAATAGCTTTCTCAGTTTATCTGTTTCTGACGATTCCGTTACTTTATGCCTATAAACTAGAGTCGGGTTTAGTACCAATCACAGTATTAGTCAGTCATTTATGGGCACATCAATCGACGTCTTTGAGTATATTAAGTAATGAATTGTTACTTTTTATAATAGGAACTGGTATTGCTCTTTTATTTAACAGTTATATGGGATCTAACCAACGTCAAATAGTGATTTACCATCAGAAAATAGAAGGACAGATGAAGACTATATTGTTTGAGATGGAAAAAAAATTACTTGGCAAGTCAGACGCTCCCATTATGGTGGCTATAGAAGGTTTGGATGCTGATTTGGACCAAGCCTTAAAACTGGTTTACCGTGACAGTCATAATCAGTTGTTTCACTCGACCAACTATGAAGTACATTATTTTGAAATGCGTAAACATCAAAAAAAACTATTAACTCAAATGTTTTCGACAATTTCTAAATTATCTGTTACTACCAGACAGAGTGTCCTGTTGGCCCATCTCATTCATGAAACGGCAAGTCAATTAAGTCAAGGAAATCCTGCACTAACTTTAATTGAGACATTGAACAATTATTGGCTATTTATCGGCAAGAAGATTTGCCAAAGACGCGGTTAGAATTTGAAAATAGAGCCTTGCTTTTCCAGTTGTTAAATGATTTGGAATCGTTTATCCTATCAAAAACAAATTTTTATCAGTCCTACAAAGTGATTGATATTGACAAGGCATAACTACAAAAGGTTAGAAAGACTTTTTCTAGCCTTTTTTGCTATAATAGTATCCATGAATACCAGTGATTGGAGAAATCATGAAAGAAATTAAGTGCCCAAAATGTCATACCATCTTCACGATTGATGAATCTGAATATAGTCTTTTATTATCCCAAGTAAGGGGTGAAGAATTTGACCGTGAAATTCAACAACGTTTACAAAATGAATTAGCTCTCCATGAAGAGAAAGCAAAAAGTCATTTGCAAAAAAAACTGTCAGAAAAAGACCGCTCAATTCAAGACTTAACCAATCAGTTAAGTCAATTGGAGAAAGATCAGGTTAGAAGTAAACAAGAAGCACTCGTAGCAAAAGAGAGAGAAATAACGGACTTACAAAATCAATTACAACAAATTGAAAATGAACAAGTGATTTTAAAACAAGAAGCACTAGCACAAAAAGACAAAAAGATTTATGAGTTAGAAAGTCAATTGGAAAAACTCAAATCACAAAATGCTTTGGAACTAGCCAAGTCCTTAACAGAAAAAGAAAAAGCATTGTCTCAGTTACAAAACCAACTCGAGAAAACGGAACTGGAAAATCAAAGTAAGTTACAAACTGCCATGACGGCTATTGAAAAAGAGCGTGACGCCCTTCAAAATCAAATTCTTCTTCAGGAGAAAGAAAGCCAGTTATCACTTGCTTCTTTAAAAAGGGACTATGATGCGCAACTAAAAGCTGCCAATGAACAAGTTGATTTCTATAAGAACTTTAAAGCACAGCAATCAACCAAAGCCATTGGTGAAAGTTTAGAGCTTTATGCTGAAACAGAGTTTAATAAAGTTAGATCTTACGCATTTCCAAATGCCTACTTTGCTAAGGATAATGAGTTATCAAGTCGTGGCTCTAAGGGAGATTATATCTTCAAGGAAGAGGTTGGTGGCATAGAAATTTTATCCATCATGTTTGAAATGAAAAATGAAGCTGATGCGACAAAAACAAAACATAAAAATAGTGACTTTTTGAAAGAGCTCGATAAAGATCGCAATGAAAAAGGGTGTGAGTATGCTGTACTTGTAACCATGCTAGAAGCTGATAATGATTACTATAATACAGGTATCGTTGACGTTAGTATGAATACCCAAAGATGTATATTGTTCGACCTCAATTCTTTATTCAGTTGATTGGACTATTGCGTAACGCTGCAATGAATGCACTAACTTACAAACAGGAGCTTGCTTTAGTTCGGGAGCAAAATATAGATATCACTCATTTTGAAGAAGATTTGGATCTTTTTAAAAATGCTTTTGCAAAAAATTACCAATCCGCAAGCAATAACTTTAAAAAAGCAATAGATGAAATTGACAAGTCGATTAAACGAATGGAAGAAGTAAAACGCTTTTTAACAACTAGTGAGAATCAACTACGCTTGGCAAATAATAAATTAGACGATGTCTCAGTAAAAAAATTAACACATCAAAATCCAACGATGCGTGACAAATTTAAGGCTTTAAAAGAGTGACAATTTAGGATTGGGTCAAGTTCATTTAGTGTGCATTACGGCATAAAACAAGTATAATAACGATTGATAATAAATTCAGATAATGAAAGAAAAATATGAAAAGTGGATTAATTAATGTAAAAAAAGAGGCTGGAATGACCTCTCATGATGTTGTTTTCAAACTAAGACGTATCTTACAAGAAAAGAAAATTGGACATGGTGGAACGCTTGATCCAGATGTTGTTGGTGTTCTACCAATTGCAGTTGGAAAAGCTACACGTGTCATTGAATATATGACGGATTCAGGCAAAATCTATGAAGGGCAAGTTACTTTAGGGTTTTCAACAACAACGGAAGATGCAAGCGGTGATGTCATTGACCAATTACCGGTTAGCGCTGACTTAACCGAAGAAAAAATTGATGCATGTATGGCAACTTTTCTAGGTGACATCACCCAAATTCCACCAATGTATTCAGCAGTAAAGGTAAATGGCCGTAAGCTATATGAGTATGCTAGGGCTGGACAAAGTGTGGAACGACCGCAACGTCAGGTTACTATTTATCAATTTGAGCGAACAAGTCCATTACTTTTTGAAGAAGGTTTATGCCGATTTACCTTCAAAGTAGCCTGTAGTAAAGGAACATACGTTAGAACCTTAGCTGTTAATTTAGGTGAAAAACTTGGTTATCCAAGCCACATGTCACAGTTAATACGCACTGCTTCAGCTGGATTAACCCTAGATGAAGCATTAAATTTGTCTGAAATTGAAAATCTAGTCAAGCAAGATGATTGGTCGTTCATCCTTCCAATCAGTTATGGCGTATCAGATTTACCTAAATTAATGATTAGCGAGAGCGAAAAAGAGGAATTATCTTTCGGGAGACGCATTAGTCTTCCAAGCCAAGAAAATTTGGTTGCTGCTTTTTTTAATGACCAACTTGTTGCTGTTCTTGAAAAAAGAGAAGATGGATACAAGCCAAGAAAAGTATTGCTATAAAATCAATAGAAAAAGGGAATTATGAAAATCCAACAAATCAAATCACACGAAGATATTTTAGAAAATGAAAAGACGGTTCTAGTTTTAGGCTATTTTGATGGCTTACATCGTGGACATAAATCATTATTTGATAAAGCAAAAGACTTAGCTGAAAAAGAGGACTTGAAAATTGCGACCTTAACCTTTAATGAATCACCCAAATTAGCTTTTGCTAAATATAGCCCAGAATTATTGTTGCATATTACCTATCCTGAAAAAAGATATCAAAAATTTTCAGAGTATGGGGTTGATCACCTCTACTTAATTGACTTCACAACAGCTTTTTCAAAAGTGTCTTCTGATGACTTTATCAAAAATTATATCGGTCAACTCAATGCTAAATATATTATAGTTGGTTTTGATTACAAGTTTGGTCACAATAGGACAAATAGTGATTATTTACAACGTAACTTCGATGGAAAAGTATTTACTATAGATGAACTTTCATATGAAGGAAGAAAGGTATCTTCTACCTGGATTAGGGAAGCCATCAAATCTGGTCAAGTAGCTCTAGCAAATCAACTACTTGGTTTTGAAGTTTCAACACGTGGTATGGTTGTACATGGGGATGCGCGTGGCAGAACCTTAGGATTCCCGACAGCTAATCTAGCACCAATTGATCGAACCTATCTTCCTGCTGATGGCGTATACGTCACAGATGTACTAGTCAAGGAGCAAAAATATCGTTCCATGACAAGTATTGGAAAAAATATTACTTTTGGTGGCGATGAGTTGCGTTTAGAAGTTAATATTTTTGATTTTGATGGGGACATCTATGGGGAATCCATAGAGATCATCTGGTTAGATAAAATTAGAGACATGACAAAATTTGAAGGGATTGAAGATTTAATTGATCAATTAAATAATGATAAAGAGATTGCATTAAATTGGAAAAAAGATAGCAAAATTGTCTAAAGTTTTGTATAATGAGGTAAGTAGAAAAATTAGAGGAAAAGTATGGTTACCTTATTTTTATCACCAAGTTGTACCTCGTGTCGCAAAGCAAGGGCATGGCTATTAAAACATGAAGTTCATTTTCAAGAACATAATATTATTACAAGTCCATTAACGAGAGATGAACTACTATCAATATTATCATTTTCGGAAAATGGAACAGAAGATATTATTTCGACACGTTCTAAAGTATTTCAAAAATTAAATATAGATGTAGAAGAATTATCAATTTCTGACTTAATTGATTTAATTGCAGTAAATCCTAGCCTCTTAAGACGTCCGATTATAATGGATAGTAAAAGAATGCAAATTGGTTTCAACGAGGATGAAATCCGAGCATTTTTACCTAGAGATTACCGTAAACAAGAATTACGTCAAGCCACAATTAAAGCAGAAATCGAGGGATGACATGTCAACAAATTATAATTATCCACTTGATATAAACTGGAGCACTGACGAAATCACATCAGTGCTTCATTTTTTAAATCAAGTTGAACTAGCCTACGAAGCTAAAGTCAATGCAAAAGAGTTATTACAAGCATATGCTAACTTTAAAGTAGTTGTTCCTAGTCAAGCACAAGAAAAGAAAATTGATAGAGAATTTGAAAAGAGTAGTGGTTACTCTTCATATAAAGTTGTAAAAAAAGCTAAAGAAATTGAGAAAGGATATTTTTCACTTGATAAATAAATATGAATTTGCAAAATCCTTAATTAAAGACGCTGCTGAATTTATTAAGGAAAAAATGTCTAGTCAATTAGATATCCAAGTAAAAAGTAACCATGATGATTTAGTAACAAATGTTGATCGAGAAACTCAAGATTTTATCATTTCACAAATCAAGCAACACTACCCAAAAGATAACATTTTAGCTGAAGAAAATGATGTTCGTCACCCAATCGGTGATGGTTCAGTATGGGTTATTGATCCTCTTGATGGTACAGTAAATTTCATTGTACAGGGTGAAAATTTTGCAATTATGATTGCCTATTTTGAAGAAGGCAAAGGCCAATTCGCCCTAATTTATGACCTGATGAAAGATCAGCTTTTATCAGGTGGTGGGCAATTTGATGTTTTTTTGAATGATAAAATCGTCACGCCTTATGAGACGAAGCCTTATCAGAGTCACTTATCATTTGCAACTCAGGAATGTACTTAGAAAATTATTGTGGTTTGAAGGATTTAATTCGTCACTCACTAGGTGTTAGGATTTATGGAGGTGCGGGTGTTTCCATAATTAAGGTCATTCGCCAACAGGTTTTTGGTTATTTTTCAGATATCCAACCGTGGGACTATGCAGCAGCGATAGTTCTAGGTGAAAAGCTTGGCTACACACTTCTAACAATTGATGGTTTAAAACCTGATTTTTCAACACGTCAAAAAGTTATGTTTGTGCCAAAATCAGAACTTTCTGTTTTAGAAAAGTATATCAAATAAGTAACATCAGCTCATTTATATTTTAGGTGTCAGAACGTCAGATTTTGCTTATTTTTTTCTTAATTTTCAGGCAAAAGTTCTTCCTTTGACATTCTAGATATGTTACTATAATGATTGAGTTGAAAAAATCAACCTCCCTAATATTTTATGAATAGGAAATAAATCAATGAATATTAAAAAGAAATTCTTTTTGTTTACTCTGTTAACGTTATCAACGGTATTTTTAACAGCTTGTTCTAGTTGGATTCAAAAAGGTGAATCCATTACAGCCGTCGGTTCGACGGCCTTACAACCCTTAGTAGAAGCTGCTGCAGATGAATTTGCAAGTACTCATCTTGGAAAAACAATTAATGTCCAAGGTGGTGGATCTGGTACTGGACTTTCTCAAATTCAATCACAATCAATACAGATAGGGAACAGTGATTTATTTGCAGAAGAAAAAGATGGTATTGATGCATCAAAACTGACTGATCACCAAGTAGCAGTAGCTGGATTGGCCATTATTACTAATAAAAAAGTTAAAGTATCAAACCTTACAACTGATCAATTACGTCGAATTTTCTCTGGAGAGTATACTAATTGGAAACAAGTTGGAGGACAAGATTTAGAGATTTCTGTGATTAACAGAGCTGCAAGTTCAGGGTCTCGAGCAACTTTTGATAAAGTTATTATGGGCGATGTTCCTGCAAAACAAAGTCAGGAACAGGATTCAAATGGTATGGTTAAATCAATTGTTTCACAAACCCTGGTGCCATTTCATATTTAGCATTCTCTTATGTTGATAAAAGTGTTAAAGCTCCTAACTTAAATGGGTTTTCACCTAATGCAGAACATGTCAAAACAAATGATTGGCCAATTTGGTCTTACGAGCATATGTACACTTATGGAAAACCTGATGGGTTAACTGAAGAATTTCTTAAATTTATGACTTCTGATGAAGTTCAAAAGAAAGTTGTTGCTCATATGGGTTATATCCCGATGACTGAGATGAAAGTTGTTAAATCTCATGACGGAAAAGTTTCAAAAAAATAGTAGGAGAATTATGAAAGATCAGGAATTAGCTAAAAAATTAGTTTCACCATCTAAAAATTCACGATTAGAGAAATTTGGTAAAACGTTAACATTTTTGTGTTTAGCTTTAATTGTTTTTATTGTTGCAATGATTTTAATTTTTGTTGCTCAAAAAGGATTATCTACATTTTTTGTTGATAAAGTAAATATTTTTGATTTCTTATTTGGAAGAGAATGGCAACCAAGTTTGAAAGATAAAAGTGGTATGCCTTATCTAGGGGCTCTTCCAATGATTACAGGATCATTTGTGGTTACCATTTTATCTGCAATTATTGCAACGCCATTTGCAATCGGTGCAGCGGTATTTATGACTGAAATTTCACCTAAATACGGTGCAAAATTATTGCAACCAGCAGTTGAGTTACTTGTAGGTATTCCATCTGTTGTTTATGGTTTTATTGGTTTGCAAATTATCGTTCCTTTCGTTCGTAATCTTTTTGGCGGAACAGGTTTTGGAATTTTATCTGGGGTCTGTGTGCTTTTTGTTATGATACTACCAACAGTAACTTTTATGACTGTAGATAGTTTAAAGGCAGTTCCAAGGCATTACCGTGAAGCTAGTATGGCTATGGGTGCAACACGTTGGCAAACAATTTGGAGAGTCGTACTGAATGCTGCAAGACCAGGTATTTTTACAGCAGTCATTTTCGGTATGGCAAGAGCATTTGGTGAAGCACTAGCGATTCAAATGGTTGTTGGTAATTCAGCTGTCATGCCGACATCGCTTGTAACACCTGCTGCAACATTAACTTCTGTCCTAACAATGGGAATTGGAAATACGGTTATGGGTACTGTCCAAAACAATGTCCTTTGGTCACTTGCATTAGTTCTATTATTAATGAGTTTAGCATTTAACTCAATTGTTAAATTAATTACGAAAGAGAGAAAGAGAAATTATGAACGCTAAAAAGATTGATAAATTAGCAACTGGTACCTTATATACCATTGCTGGAATCATTGTAGCTATTCTAGCTTCTTTAATTCTTTATATTCTTCTCCGTGGTTTGCCACATGTTTCTTGGTCATTTTTAACTGGTCGTTCTTCTTCATATGAAGCAGGTGGTGGTATTGGAATTCAATTATATAATTCCTTTTTCCTATTAGTAGTGACTTTGATTATTTCAATCCCATTATCTACAGGTGCTGGTATTTATTTAGCTGAGTATGCTACAAAAGGGCCACTAACTAATTTTATTCGTACTTGTATTGAAATTCTTTCATCACTTCCTTCAGTTGTTGTTGGTTTGTTTGGTTATTTGATTTTTGTTGTTCAGTTTCAATACGGATTTTCGATTATTTCTGGTGCCTTAGCACTGACTGTATTTAACCTTCCACAAATGACTCGTAATGTTGAAGATAGTCTATTACACGTTCATCATACACAACGTGAAGCTGGTCTGGCACTTGGTTTATCACGTTGGGAAACTGTTTTCCACGTTGTTATTCCGGAAGCACTTCCTGGGATTGTTACAGGGATTGTTTTAGCATCAGGTCGTATCTTTGGTGAAGCTGCTGCACTTATTTATACAGCAGGACAATCTGCTCCAGCTTTAGATTGGTCAAATTGGAATCCATTAAGTGTTACAAGCCCAATCTCAATTTTCCGCCAGTCAGAAACATTAGCTGTTCACATTTGGAAAGTAAATAGTGAAGGAACTATCCCAGATGGAACTTTGGTATCAGCTGGTAGTGCAGCGGTATTATTAATCTTTATCTTAATTTTTAACTTATCAGCTCGCTTCCTCGGTAAGAGACTTCATTCACGAATGACAGCAGCTAAATAGGTTCAAGGAGAAATAATGACAGAATATAATTGGAATGAACGCCATATCATGACCTTCCCCGAAGAAAAAATTGCTTTGTCTACTAAAGATTTACATGTTTATTATGCAGGTAAAGAAGCAATCAAAGGGATCGATATGCAATTTGAAAAAAATAGAATTACAGCATTGATTGGTCCTTCTGGATGTGGAAAATCGACTTATCTTAGAAGTTTAAATCGAATGAATGATACTATCGATATTGCTAAAGTTACAGGTGAAATTAATTACCAAGGTATCAATGTCAATAGTCCAGAAATGAATGTTTTTGAAGTTAGAAAGCATATTGGGATGGTTTTCCAAAGACCAAATCCATTTGCAAAGTCCATCTATAGAAACATTACTTTTGCTCATGAACGAGCTGGTATAAAAGATAAACAAGTGTTAGATGAAATTGTTGAAACTTCTCTGAAGCAAGCTGCACTTTGGGACCAAGTTAAAGATGATTTACATAAATCAGCTTTCACCTTATCAGGTGGTCAACAACAAAGGCTTTGTATTGCTAGAGCTATATCTGTTAAACCAGATATTTTGTTAATGGATGAACCTGCCTCAGCTTTAGATCCAATTGCTACTATGCAATTGGAAGAAACAATGTTTGAATTGAAGAAAAATTACACTATTATTATTGTTACTCATAATATGCAACAAGCTGCTCGTGCCAGTGATTACACAGCGTTTTTCTATTTGGGTGACCTTATTGAATATGATAAAACACGTAATATTTTCCAAAATGCCAAATGTCAATCAACAAATGACTATGTATCTGGACACTTTGGTTAGAAAGGGCTCAAATGTCAGAACCAATATTAGAAGTAAAAGATCTTTCTGTTTACTACAATAAAAAGAAAACACTGAATAATGTTTCATTGAATTTTTACCCAAATGAAATTACAGCATTGATTGGTCCGTCAGGATCTGGAAAATCAACATTGTTACGTGCTATCAATCGAATGAGTGATTTAAACCCTGAAGTTACGGTTACAGGTACGATTGTTTATAACGGACATAATATTTATAGTCCACGAACTGACACAGTTGATTTACGCAAAGAAATAGGAATGGTTTTTCAACAACCAAATCCATTTCCAATGTCAATTTACGAAAATGTTGTCTATGGACTTCGTCTAAAAGGTGTTAAGGATAAACATATCTTAGATCAAGCCGTTGAATCATCTTTAAGAGGCGCTTCCATTTGGGATGAGGTGAAAGATAGATTACACGATTCTGCACTTGGTCTATCAGGTGGACAACAACAACGTGTTTGTATTGCTAGGGTTTTAGCAACAAGTCCAAAGATTATTCTATTAGATGAACCAACATCTGCTTTAGATCCAATTTCAGCTGGAAAAATTGAAGAAACTTTGTTTGAATTGAAAAAAGACTACACGTTAATTGTTGTAACACGTTCAATGCAACAAGCATCTCGTTTATCTGACCGAACTGGCTTTTTCTTGGCAGGAGATTTACTTGAAGTTGGAAATACTAAAACAATGTTTATGAATCCTAAAAGAAAAGAAACTGAAGATTACATTTCTGGGAAATTCGGATAACCAATTAGAAACTTATCTTATTTTTATGTTTTTGAAAATAGATATAGAAAAGAAGGAAAAATAATGCTTAGAAGTAAATTTGATGAAGAATTAGATAAATTACATAATCAATTCTATTCAATGGGAACAGAAGTATTAGCTCAAATTAATAAAACTGTTCGAGCTTTTGTTAGTCATGACCGTGATTTAGCAAAAGAGGTTATTGAAGAAGATGATACTATTAATGAGTTTGAAACAAAACTTGAGAAGAAATCATTAGAAATTATCGCCTTACAACAGCCAGTTTCAAATGATTTACGTACAGTTATCACCGTATTGAAGGCCTCTAGCGATATCGAACGTATGGGTGACCATGCTTCGTCAATTGCAAAAGCAACAATCCGTATGAAAGGCGAAGAAAGATTGCCTTTAGTTGAAGAACAAATCAACTTGATGGGTAAAGCTGTTAAACATATGGTAGAGGATGCTTTAAACGCCTATATAAATGGTGATGATAAAAAAGCTTATGAAATTGCAGCACATGATGAAGTTATTGATAACTATTTCCGTGATATCCAAGCTTTAGCAGTTGAAGAAATCAGAAAAACTCCAGATGCAGTTTATGCAGGTAAAGAATATTTCCAAGTTCTTATGTATTTGGAAAGAATTGGTGACTATGCCCGTAATATATGTGAATGGGTTGTTTATCTGAAAACTGGTAAAATTATTGAATTATAAGTTAATATGATATAATAGTGGTTAGAAAATATTTTCTAATCACTTTTTTTAGACTGAGGAGTTTTATGAACAAAGTAGAGCATTTGATCGAAAAATTTAGTCCCGAAAATTATAATCTTTTTTTGGACATTTGTCGTGACAATAAAACCTTTACAGGAAATGTAGCAATTAATGGCGAAGCCTTTGACAATCATATTTCATTTCATCAAAAAGGCTTGGATATCCATTCCATTCTTTTAGATAATGAAGACCTTGTTTTCACTGTAGATCACGAAAATGAATTAATTCATATAGAATTACCAACAACTGGTATCATGACACTTGTCATTGAATTTTCTGGTCGGATTACTGATAATATGACCGGAATTTACCCATCATATTATACTGTTGATGGTGAAAGAAAAGAAGTCATCTCAACTCAGTTCGAAAGTCATTTTGCAAGAGAGGCATTTCCTTGTATCGATGAACCACAAGCAAAAGCTACATTTGATTTAAGCATAAAATTTGATCAAAAAAATGATGGGATAGTCATTTCAAATATGCCTGAAACAAATGTCGCGTTACGTGAAGAGACTGGTATTTGGATTTTTGATACAACGCCACGAATGTCTTCTTACCTATTAGCCTTTGGGTTAGGCGATTTACATGGTATAACAGCAAAATCAAAGGGAGGAACCGAAGTAGGAGTATTTGCTACAAAAGCGCATCCAACATCATCCTTAGAATTCTCACTCGATATTGCTGTTCGCATTATTGATTTCTACGAAGATTATTTTGGGGTACCTTATCCAATCCCTCAATCATATAATTTAGCCTTGCCTGATTTTTCGTCAGGTGCTATGGAGAACTGGGGCTTAATTACGTATCGCGAGATTTATTTATTAGTTGATCAAAATTCAACTGTAGCAAGTCGTCAACAAGTGGCATTGGTAGTTGCCCACGAATTAGCTCATCAATGGTTTGGTAATTTAGTAACTATGAAATGGTGGGACGATTTATGGTTGAATGAAAGTTTTGCAAATATGATGGAATATGTATCAGTTGATGCAATTGAGCCTTCTTGGAAGATTTTTGAAGACTTCCAAACTGGTGGTGCACCACTTGCATTGAAACGTGATGCAACTGATGGCGTTCAATCTGTGCACGTGGGTGTTAATCATCCGGATGAGATCAATACACTCTTTGATCCAGCTATTGTATATGCTAAAGGAAGTCGTTTAATGCATATGCTTCGTCGTTGGATTGGAGATAAAGATTTTGCAAAGGGCTTAAAAATCTATTTTGAAAAGCACCAATATGGTAATACTGTTGGAAGAGATCTATGGAATGCATTGACAGAAGCTTCAGGAAAAGATGTTGCAGCATTTATGGATGCTTGGTTAGAGCAACCTGGTTATCCAGTATTGATGGCTAAAATAGCAAATGATTCTTTGATTTTAACACAAGAGCAATTCTTTATCGGTCAACACCAAGACCAAAACAGGTTGTGGCCAATTCCATTGAACAGTTCGTGGATTGGATTGCCTGATACATTAACAGAAGAAACACTTGTGATTCCTAACTTTAGTCAAATTGCAGCGCAAAATGACGGACCTCTTCGTTTTAATACAGAAAATACGGCACATTATATTACTAACTATCAAGGGCAATTATTTGAAGACTTGGTTGCTAACTTAGATAACTTAGACAATATCAGTTTATTACAAGTCATCCAAGAGCGTCGCTTATTAGCTGAAAGTGGTATGATTTCATATGCAGAATTGGTAGCATTCATTTCTGTATTCAAGGATAAAAAATCTTATATGGTTGCTTCAGCGCTTTCTCAAGTTATCACAGGTTTATTAAACTTTGTAGATGAGGATACGAGTGAAGAAAAAGCTTTGCATAGGTTAATTCAATCTATTTTCCAATCAGACTTCGACCGTCTTGGGTTTGAACAACATGCTGGGGAATCTGATGAGGATGAAATGGTTCGTCAGATTGTTTTAAATCTATTGATTCTAACAGGACAAGAAGATGTTTTAGAAAAGGCAAAGCAAATCTATGAAGAGCATCAAACTGACGTATCTCAGTTACCTGCAGCAATTCGTCGTTTAGTTTTAATTAGTAAAATTAAATTCTTTGAAGATGAAGAAGCTGTAGACCATCTTTTTGATACCTATATTAACACTACTAATAATAATATTCGCTTAGATATTGCGGCAGCTTTGTCAAAAACACATAAGGATTTGACGTTGAAACGTATCCAACTTAGTCTAAAAGACAAAGCAATTGTTAAACCTCAAGATTTGGCGATGTGGTATAATGTTTTGTTGAGCCAAGAATTTACGCAAGAAAGTTTGTGGGAGTGGGCACGACAAGATTGGGATTGGATTAAATCAGTTTTAGGTGGAGACATGAGTTTTGATCGTTTTGTTATTTACCCAGCAAATCAATTTAAAACTAGTCACCGTTTAGAAGAATATAAAGCATTCTTTGAACCTAAACTAGATGATATGGCAATTAGCCGTAATATTAAAATGGGGATTAATGAAATTTCCGCACGCGTACGGTTAATTGAAACTGAAAAAGAAGCGGTGTCTAAGGCTCTGTTAACATTATAAAACAAGGGGAGTCTTTAGGCTTCCCTTGTTTTTAGCTTAAATTAAGCTTTTCATGCTATTTTATTTTAAAAATGGGATAAAATAGTAAGAAGAGAAATTATTTATTGCTAGGTGGAATATAAATGATAAAAATATTATTAGTAGAAGATGATTTGAGCTTATCGAACTCAATCTTTGATTTTTTAGATGATTTTGCGGACGTGCTACAGGTTTTTGACGGGGATGAAGGCCTCTTTGAAGCTGAGAGTGGTGTCTATGATTTAATTTTACTTGACTTAATGCTACCTGAAAAAGATGGGTTCCAAGTATTGAAAGATCTACGAGAAAAAGATATAAGAACTCCTGTCTTAATTATGACAGCTAAAGAGAGTATTGATGATAAGGGGCACGGTTTCGAACTAGGAGCTGATGATTACCTAACGAAACCATTTTACCTAGAGGAATTAAAAATGCGCATTCAAGCCCTATTAAAACGTTCTGGGAAATTGGTAGATAATAGTTTAAATTATGGAGATATTAGTATTGATACTGAGCGGAATTTAGTGACTGTAAATAATAAAAAGGTGGAACTATTAGGAAAAGAATTTGAGCTTTTAGTTTATTTTTTACAAAACCAAAATGTTATCCTTCCTAAATCTCAAATCTTTGACCGCATTTGGGGATTTGACAGTGATACAACTATTTCAGTCGTTGAAGTTTACGTTTCCAAAATACGAAAAAAATTGAAAGGGTCTGACTTTGTAACCGATTTACAAACTTTACGAAGTGTCGGTTATATATTAAAAACGAATGGCTAAACTAAAGAATATTTTACAATCTGGGACGTTTGATCATTTCTTTCATTTTTTTACGGTTTTTACAAGTATTTTTGTTATCATGACTGTAATTATTCTCCAAATAATGCGTTTCGGTGTCTATTCAACAGTTGATAATAGTTTAAATTTGATTGCTAAGCATTCTGGGCTTTATGCTGATAAAGCAATGGAGAGAATTTCTTTATTTAATTTTGATAATCAAATTTTCAATGAGGGCAGTAGCCGCTATAAAACCACATTAATTGCAGACCCTGTAGGAAATACTGATATTATACTATACAGTGCGGATGGTACTATTTTAAATCCATACGATGCATTTTCTAATTTAAATTATTTCAAATTAAATAAACAAAAATTGAACACGATCGTAACTCAAAAAACAACAAATTTTTATGGGCACGAAGAAAAATTTCATACAATGACAATTAAGGTTCATTCTCATAATTATCCTGCTGTCTCTTATTTGACGGCAGTTGCCAATGTGGAACAGCTTGATCGTGCTAATGAACGCTATGAAAAAGATATCATTATGGTCATGTCATTTTTTTGGTTAATATCCATATTTGCAAGTATTTACTTAGCTTATTGGAGCCGTAAACCAATCGTCGAAAACTTTAAAAAACAGAAGACATTTGTTGAAAATGCTAGTCATGAATTAAGAACACCACTAGCTGTTTTACAAAATCGACTTGAGACATTATTTAGAAAACCAAACGAAACGATACTAGATAATAGCGAAGCTATTGCCTCGAGTCTTGAAGAAGTTCGAAACATGCGGATTTTAACGACAAATCTTTTAAATTTAGCAAGACGAGATGATGGCATTAAACTCAAAAAAGAAACTATTGATGCCACATTTTTCCATTCCCTTTTTGAAAATTATGAACTAATTGCTGAAGAAAATGGGAAAACATTACACATTGTCAATGACGTTCCACGTCCAATTGTGACCGATAAAGCCTTGCTAAAACAATTAATTACGATACTTTTTGACAATGCTGTTAAATATACAGCTGAGGATGGAAACATTTCTATTGAAGTCAAATCAACCGATAAACATTTATTAATTCGAGTAAGCGATAATGGCATAGGTATTTCTGAGTCTAATAAAGAAAAAATATTTGATCGTTTTTACCGTGTTGATAAAGCAAGAACACGTCAAAGTGGTGGTTTTGGATTAGGATTGTCACTAGCAAAACAAATTGTTACGACATTAAAGGGTGATATTACAGTTAAGGATAATCAACCAAAAGGAACAATTTTCCAAGTTAAAATTTAGTCAATAACTAAAAAAGACATAGTCAAATGCTCTTACTCTCAAAAGTTAGATAAAAATCTAAGGACAAGAGAAAGTTCATAAGTGACTAGTCTTTTTAGTTATTCAATTGTTGGCTAAAAGAAAAAACTCCGGAAGGAGTTTTCATTGGATATTGATTAGCCAAGTTTAGCAGCAAGACGTGCTTTATCGCGGCTTGCTTTATTTCTATGAATTAAACCTTTTGATTCAGCTCTATCGATGCTTGAAGAAGCAGCGCGGTAAAGTTCTTCAGTTGGGTTAGCTTCATATGCTTTGATTGCAGTACGCATAGCTGATTTTTGTGCTGAATTCTTTTCGTTTGATTTAACGTTAAGTTCAGCGCGTTTAATAGCTGATTTAATATTTGCCAATGTTTTCACCTCCAAATTAATCTAACTACACTATTATATAGAATTTATGCTTGTTTGGCAAGTCTTTCTCACCGTTTGACGAAAATTTCATCAATTTTATGATCTTTTGCTTTATGTAAGATAAGATCTGCTCTTGTCCTAGTAGGCTCTATAAACTTTTCCAAATTTTCTAAGTTAATCGTTTTCCAGACATCCTTTGCAAAAATAATGGCTTCATCACGAGGCATTTTAGCATATTTTGAGTAAAAACTAGAAGCATCATTTTTTGCCAGATCTAAAATGCGTTCAAATCTCTGGATATACCATTCTTCGATATCATTACTATCGGCATCAATATAAATCGAAAAATCAAAATAATCACTCATGTAAATTCTGTTATTTTGAGGATTTTGAAAAACATTTATACCCTCAATAATTAGAAAATCAGGATTTTCAATGACTTGGCATTGATCTGGAATGATATCATAAATTTCATGTGAATACATTGGTATTTCAGCATCTTTACCAGTTTTCATTTTATCTAAAAATTGTAGGAGTAATTCCATATCATATGACTCAGGAAAACCCTTGCGATTGAGAATATTATGCTCAATTAAATAGGAGTTGGGATATAAAAACCCGTCAGTGTAACCATTTCAACTTTACTAGATTTAAAGGTACGAGATAGTAGGAGTTGTAAGAGTCGACTAGTAGTTGACTTACCTACGGCAACTGAGCCAGAAATACCAATAATAAATGGACGAATACTCACATCTTTTTTTAGGAAAATAGATTTTGAAAAGGACAAGTTTTCCTGATTAATTTTGTAGATTTGAATTAAATTTAAGAGAGGTAAGTAAACTTCCATGACATCTCTAATATTAATATTATCATTTAAACTTGTAATTGTTTTTAATTCTTCTTCAGTCAGTAAAGGTTTAACTTTTTGATGCAATTCTTTCCAAGATGCTCTAGAAATACTATCGAACTTTGTATAATCTTTTGTCATTTGCTTCTCCTAATTTTCGGCAATAACTTTATTATAGCATGAGAAAAATGAAAATGTAAGGAAAGGACTTTTGAAATAAAAAGTATTTGACCATTAAATAATAATATACACAAACTATCATAAAAAATAAATAGTTATTAGTTTTAGTAAATACGAACATTTTTAGGAAAAGTATTCATAACAAGCGTCTTGTAAACCGTTTCAAAGTATGGTAGAATGATAAAGCATCTTAAAAAGATAGGAATTACTATGGCAAATATGTATTATGAAGAGAATCCAGATAGTCTTCATGACATCCATGAATTAAAAGTTTCTTTATTAGGAAAACCTTTTACTTTTTATACGGATGCTGGAGTTTTCTCAAAGAAAATGATTGATTACGGTAGTCAAGTGCTCTTGACTTGCCTATTCTTTCAAGTTGGTGAAAAAGTATTAGATGTAGGATGTGGGTATGGCCCACTCGGAATTAGCTTGGCTAAAGTCCAAAATGTTGATGCCACAATGGTAGATATCAACAACAGAGCTATCGATTTAAGCAAAAAAAATGCTGAAAAAAATGGTGTTAAGGCAACAATCCAGCAGTCGAACATCTACGAAAATGTGCATGGGGCATTCGATCACATCATTAGTAATCCACCAATTCGGGCTGGAAAACAAGTTGTCCATGAAATCATCGAAAAAAGCATTGATCATTTAAATATTGGTGGTGACCTTACAATTGTTATTCAAAAAAAACAAGGCGCACCAAGTGCAAAAGATAAAATGGCATTGATTTTCGGTAATGTTGAAACCATCAAAAAAGATAAAGGGTATTACATTCTTAGGAGTATCAAGGATGAGAACAGTTGATTTAATTCAAAAAAAACGAGACGGAAAAGAGCTGACAACTGAAGAAATAGACTGGTTAATCTCAGGTTATGCTGATGGTAGTGTTCCTGATTACCAAATGTCTGCCTTTGCAATGGCAGTTTACTTTAAAGGCATGTCAACGCGTGAAACCCGAGACTTAACGATGAGTATGGTTAAGACGGGTGATCAAATTGATTTGTCAGCAATTGATGGCATTAAAACTGATAAGCACTCAACTGGAGGTGTAGGAGATAAAGTAACTCTTATATTAGCACCATTAGTAGCAAGCTTTGGCGTTCCAGTTGCAAAAATGAGTGGACGAGGCTTAGGGCATACTGGTGGCACACTTGATAAGCTCGAAGCTATCAAAGGCTACCAAATTAACCGAGGTCAAGATGAGTTCATTAAACAAGTCCAAGACATTGGTGTGGCTGTAATTGGTCAATCAGACCAACTTGTTAAAGCTGATAAATTACTTTATGCGTTAAGAGATGTGACAGCAACTGTTGACATCATTCCGCTGATTGCAAGCTCTGTAATGAGTAAAAAAATTGCTGCAGGAGCAGATAGTATACTATTAGATGTCACAGTTGGCGATGGTGCCTTTATGAAGACTATTGAGGATGCAGAAAAGCTATCGCGTTTAATGGTTGATTTAGGAAAAGAAGTCGGCCGTAAAACCGTAGCCGTCATAACAAATATGTCTCAGCCCCTAGGACAAGCAATTGGAAATAGGTTAGAAGTATTAGAAGCTATCGATATCATGAAAGGTCATGGTCGCGACGATATTACTCATTTCATCTGTGAATTAGCACAGTTGATGTTAGAATTAGCAGGTGTCGAAAAGAGTCTTGATGATATCAAAGATCAATTAGTTAATGGAAAAGCTCTCAAAAAATTCGAAGAAATGGTTGTATATCAAGGTGGAGATCTAGAGGATTTATATCGTCAATCGACATCATCAGTTGTAACTGAAATTCGAGTTAAAGAAGAAGGTTATATTACTGAACTCCCTGCTCTAGAGTTTGGATTAATTGCGATGAGACTTGGTGCTGGACGAGCTGTAAAATCAGATCAACTTGATTATGAAAGTGGAATTGTTTTCAATAAAAAAGTAGGCGATTACATTGCTTTCGGAGAAGTTGTTGCAAGGGTTTATTCTTGTAATAAATTAGATGAAAAGGTGCTTACAGATTTTGAAAAAAATGTTAAAATAAGTATGGAACCTGTTGATACAAAAGAGATTATAAAAATCATATCCTAAGGAGAATTATCTGTGAAAATTAATAAGTATATCGATCATACATTACTTAAAGCTGATTCAGTTAAAAGCCAATTTGATCAACTTCTCAAGGAGGCAAAAGAATTTGGTTTTGCCAGTGTATGTGTAAATCCTTCTTGGGTCTCTTACTGTGCTCAAGCACTAAAAGATAGTGACGTTAAAGTATGTACTGTAATTGGGTTTCCGTTAGGGGCAACAACTTCTGAAACTAAGGCATTCGAAACAAGAAATGCTATTGAAAAAGGTGCAGACGAAATTGATATGGTCATCAATATCGGGTTACTTAAACAAGGTGACTACCAATCTGTTGAAGATGACATTCGTGCAGTTGTTGAAGCTAGCGGTGATAAACTGGTAAAAGTTATTATTGAAACTTGTTTATTAACGGATGAAGAAAAAGTAAAAGCTTGCCAACTTTCTGTTGCTGCTGGAGCAGATTTTGTTAAAACCTCTACAGGATTTTCAATGTCTGGTGCTAATATTTCAGATGTTAAATTAATGAGACAGACAGTTGGCCCAGATATTGGAGTTAAAGCTGCAGGCGGTGCTAGATCTTTGGAAGATGCGCTTGCTTTTATTGATGCAGGTGCAACTAGAATTGGAACTTCTTCAGGTGTGAAAATCGTTCAAGGGGAGATTGCTAATGGTGACTACTAATCTAGTGGAATTGGCTATTGACGCAAGCGAACATGCCTATGTTCCATACTCACATTTTCCAATCGGTGCAGCATTAAAAACTAAAGATGGACATATTTTTTCTGGCTGTAATATTGAAAATGCTAGTTTTGGTCTAACAAACTGTGGTGAAAGAACAGCAATTTTCAAAGCAGTTTCGGAAGGTTATAAAGAATTGTCAGAAATTGCCATTTATGGTCAGACAAAAGATCCAGTTTCACCTTGTGGTGCATGTCGTCAAGTTATGGCTGAGTTCTTTCCATTAACTGCTAAAGTCACTCTAATTGCAAAGGACGGGCGTACTGAAGAAACGACTGTTGGTGACTTGTTGCCCTATACGTTTACAGATTTAAACTAATCTGTCTTAATATGTTATTCAGCCATAAGGCTTTATATTACTTTCAGCAAGTAATTGCTAGAAACTTTTTTAGGAGGGTTCATTTAGATGAACAAGAAATTTATTGGTCTTGGCTTAGCTTCTGTAGCTTTACTAAGCTTAGCTGCTTGTGGTAACCGTGGTGCTTCAAAATCTGATAGCAAAGATGCTAAAACAGATTTAAAAGTTGCAATGATCACAGATACTGGTGGTGTTGATGATAAATCATTTAACCAATCAGCATGGGAAGGCATGAAGGCTTGGGGGAAAGAAAACGGACTTAAAAAAGGTTCTGGTTTTGACTACTTCCAATCTGCAAGTGAATCAGATTATGCAACTAACTTAGATACAGCTGTTTCAAGTGGTTACAAATTACTTTATGGTATTGGTTTCTCACTTAAAGATGCAATTGCCAAAGCTGCAGGTGATAACAAAGATGTTAACTATGTAATCGTTGATGATATCATCGAAGGAAAAGACAATGTTGCTAGTGTAACATTTGCTGATAATGAAGCCGCTTATCTTGCAGGGATTGCTGCTGCCAAAACCACTAAAACAAAAGTAGTTGGTTTTGTTGGTGGTATGAAAGGCACTGTCATTACTCGATTTGAAAAAGGATTTTTAGCTGGTGTTAAATCGGTTGATGATAGTATCCAAGTTAAAGTTGACTATGCTGGATCTTTTGGTGATGCTGCTAAAGGTAAAACAATCGCAGCTGCACAATATGCTGGTGGTGCTGACGTTATTTATCAAGCTGCTGGTGGAACTGGTGCTGGTGTCTTCAATGAAGCCAAAAGTGTTAATGAAAAGAAAAGTGAAGCTGATAAAGTTTGGGTTATCGGTGTAGACCGTGACCAAGTTGGTGAAGGTAAGTACACTAGTCAAGATAAAAAAGAGTCTAACTTTGTTTTAGCATCTTCAATTAAGAAAGTCGGCAAATCAGTTCAATTAATTAACAAACTTGTAGCAGATAAAAAATTCCCTGGTGGAAAAACTACAGTTTATGGATTAAAAGATGGTGGTGTTGATATCGCTACTACAAATCTTAGTGAAGACGGTATAAAAGCAGTCAAAGCTGCAAAAGAAAAAATTATTTCTGGTGACGTTAAAGTTCCTGAAAAATAATAAGATTTAAGAACGACCTTTGTCGGTCGTTCTTTTTAGACTGAGATACTTTTATCTCAGTAAAGCTTGTGACCGATGACAAGCTTTACTGAAATAAAAGAGTGAATTGAAAGGAAGCACAATCCTATGACTCAATATGTCATTGAAATGAAAGACATTACTAAAAAATTTGGTGAATTCGTTGCAAATGATCATATCAATTTGCAAGTTGAAAAAGGCGAAATTCATGCCCTATTAGGTGAAAATGGCGCTGGGAAATCAACTTTAATGAATATGCTTGCCGGTTTATTAGAGCCAACTGAAGGTGAAATTGTAATCAACGGACAGTTGGTTGCAATTGATTCCCCATCTAAATCTTCTAAATTGGGAATTGGTATGGTTCACCAACACTTTATGTTAGTAGAAGCATTCACTGTTGCTGAAAATATCATTCTTGGGAATGAAACAGTAAAAAATGGTGTACTTGATTTAAAACAAGCAAGTAAAGATATTAAAGAATTATCAATGAAGTATGGTCTATCTGTTGATCCAGATGCAAGGGTAGCGGATATTTCTGTTGGCGCACAGCAACGTGTTGAAATTTTAAAAACTTTATATCGTGGAGCTGATATCTTAATCTTTGATGAGCCGACAGCAGTGCTAACACCATCAGAAATTAAAGAATTAATGTCAATTATGAAAAATCTAGTTAAAGAAGGTAAATCAATTATTTTGATTACCCATAAACTAGATGAAATTCGTGCTGTTGCTGATAAAGTTACTGTAATCAGACGTGGTAAAAGTATTGAGACAGTTCCTGTAGCCGGGGTGAGTTCAAAAGAATTGGCTGAAATGATGGTAGGTCGCTCAGTTTCATTCACTACTGAAAAAATGCCTTCACAACCTAAAGACGTTGTGTTATCTATCAAGGATTTGTATGTCGATGAAAATCGTGGCGTTCCTGCAGTGAAAGGTTTATCTTTAGATATTCGTGCTGGAGAAATTGTGGGTATTGCTGGTATCGATGGCAATGGTCAAAGTGAATTAATTCAAGCGATTACTGGACTTAGAAAGTCTAAATCTGGAAGTATTTTAATTAAAAATAAAGAAGTTACACACTGGACATCGCGACAAATCACAGAATTGTCAGTTGGTCATGTTCCAGAAGACCGCCATAGAGATGGTTTAGTTTTAGAGCTCTCATTAGCTGAAAATACAGCTCTACAAACTTATTACAAAGAACCGTTAAGTAAAAATGGTATTCTAAATTACAATAAAATTAATGAATATGCTCGCAAATTAATGGCTGAGTTTGATGTCCGCGGTGCAAGTGAATTAGTTCCTGCCAAAGGATTTTCAGGAGGGAATCAACAAAAAGCAATCATCGCTCGTGAAGTTGACCGTAACCCTGACTTATTGATTGTTAGTCAACCAACAAGAGGATTGGATGTTGGAGCAATTGAATATATTCATAGACGTTTGATTGAAGAAAGAGATAAAGGCAAAGCAGTGCTTGTTGTCAGTTTCGAATTAGATGAAATATTAAATGTGTCAGATAGAATCGCAGTAATACATGATGGAAAAATCCAAGGTATTGTAAGTCCAGAAAATACTAATAAACAAGAATTAGGTATTTTAATGGCAGGTGGTTCAATTGATAAGGAGGAAGAAGATGTCTAAAAAGGCACAACAAATTGCCGTACCAGTCATTTCCGTTTTATTAGGGTTTGTCTTGGGTGCAATTATTATGTTTATTTTTGGCTATGATCCAATATGGGGTTATGAAGGCTTATTTCAAATTGCCTTTGGTAGCGTAAAGAATATTGGTGAAATCATGAGAGCCATGGGACCACTTATTCTGATTGCTCTTGGATTCTCAGTAGCAAGTCGTGCAGGTTTTTTCAATATTGGTCTTTCTGGTCAAGCCTTAGCAGGTTGGATTTCATCAACTTGGTTTGCACTGTCACATCCTGATATGTCACGTCCTTTATTAATTCTATTTACTGTATTAATTGGTATGCTTGCAGGTGGTATAGCAGGTGCAATTCCTGGTATCTTAAGAGCTTTCTTGGGAACTAGTGAGGTAATCGTTACCATTATGATGAACTACATCATATTGTATATTGGTAATGCAGTTATCCAAAAGGGATTTGCTAAAAGTGTTAAACAGAGTATTGACTCAACCATTCAAGTTAGTAAAAATGCTACTTATCAAACAGAATGGCTTTCTAATTTGACAAGTAATTCTCGTATTAATATTGGTATTTTCTTTGCTATTATTGCTATTGTAGTTATCTGGTTCTTATTGAATAAGACAACTTTAGGATTTGAAATACGTTCAGTAGGTTTGAATCCTCACGCAAGTGAATATGCTGGGATGTCTTCAAAACGAACAATCATTTTATCAATGATTATTTCTGGTGCTCTAGCGGGTCTTGGCGGTGTCGTTTTGAAGGGTTGGTACATTTGGTAATGTCTTTGTTCAGTCAAGTTCTTTGGCCATTGGATTTGATGGAATGGCTGTTAGCTTATTAGCTGCAAATAACCCAATTGGTATTTTCTTCTCTTCATTCTTATTTGGTGTCCTAAATATTGGTGCGCCAGGTATGAACATTGCAGGTATCCCACCAGAATTGGTTAAGATTGTAACTGCATCAATTATCTTCTTTGTAGGAGCACATTATTTGATTGAAAAATATATGATCCGTAACAAAAAAGTAACAGTGAAAGGTGGTAAATAAGATGTCAATAGTGACTTTATTATCTCTACTTATGTCTTCAATGCTTATTTATGCAACACCTTTAATTTTTACAAGTATCGGTGGGACATTCTCTGAACGTAGTGGTGTTGTTAACGTCGGTTTAGAGGGTATAATGGTTATTGGTGCTTTTACAGGTATTGTTTTTAACTTAGAATTCGCTCATACTCTTGGTAAAGCAACTCCATGGATTGCCATTCTTGTTGCAGGTTTTGCGGGATTGATTTTCTCACTTATCCATGCATTAGCAACAATTAATTTTAGGGCTGACCACATTGTCAGTGGTACCGTGTTGAACTTATTAGCGCCTTCGTTCGCAATTTTCCTTGTTAAAGTGCTTTATGGTAAGGGGCAAACTGATAATATTCAAACTTCTTTTGGGAAATTTGATTTCCCGATTTTATCAAAAATTCCAATCATCGGAGACATTTTCTTTAAAAATACAACTTTGATTGGTTATTTAGCTGTTGCTTTCTCATTCTTAGCTTGGTATATTTTATATAAAACAAGATTTGGTTTGAGATTAAGATCTGTAGGTGAGCACCCACAGGCAGCAGATACACTTGGAATCAATGTTTATTTGATGAAATATTACGGTGTTATGATTTCTGGTTTCCTAGGTGGTATTGGTGGAGCAGTTTATGCGCAATCAATTTCAGTTAACTTTGCAGTTACAACGATTTTAGGTCCTGGTTTCATTTCATTAGCCGCTATGATCTTTGGTAAATGGAATCCAATTGGGGCAATGTTATCAAGTTTATTCTTTGGACTCTCTCAAAGTTTAGCCGTTATTGGAAGTCAATTACCTTTGTTAAGCTCAATTCCTTCAGTTTACTTAGAAATTGCACCTTACGTCTTCACAATTATTATTTTAGCAGCTTTCTTTGGTCAATCTGTTGCTCCAAAAGCAGATGGTGTTAACTATATTAAATCAAAATAACATCAACTCTGTTGATTTAAAAAGTGAAGTCAAACTTATTTGGCTTCACTTTTTTAGAATTCATTTTACAGTCTACAAAAAGGAAGTACAATTTTTGTACTTCTTTTAAATATTAATTAACAAATGTATTGATTTCTTTTTCAATCGTTACAATTTTTTGTTCAGCTTGCTCAAGTGTTTCTCCAACTGTTGCGATATAGAATTTGATTTTTGGTTCTGTTCCTGAAGGACGAACAGCAAACCATGAATCATCTGCAAGGGTATATTTCAATACATTACTTGGTGGCGTTGTTAGACTAGTTACATTGCCTTTTTGGTGGTCTTTAGCTGTTAAATTTTGGAAGTCTTCTGAAAGTACAATTTCAGTGTTGTTAAATTGACTTGGAGCATCGTTACGGAAGTTATCCATAATTGCTTTAATTTGAGCTGCTCCATCAACACCAGATAAGGTAACTGAAATTGTTTTTTCTGCAAAGTAACCATATTCTTTATAAATTTCATCAATACCGTCTGCTAATGTTAAACCACGTGAGCGGTAGTAGGCAGCAATTTCAGCAACTAATAATACGGCTTGAATAGCGTCTTTATCACGTACAAATGGTTTAATCAGGTAACCAAAGCTTTCTTCGAAACCAAACATGTAAGTATGATTGTGTTTTTCTTCAAACTCTTGAATTTTTTCTGCAATAAACTTGAAGCCTGTTAACACATTAAACATTGTAGCGCCGTAGCTTTCAGCAATTTTTGTAACTAATTCTGTAGATACAATTGATTTAGCTAGAGCTGCATTCTCAGGTAGTGTACCGGCTTGTTTGTGCGCTTCTAGAATATATTTGGCAATTAAAGCTCCAATTTGGTTACCAGATAGATTCCAGTAAGAGCCATCTTCTTGACGGATTTCAACACCAAGTCGGTCAGCATCAGGGTCTGTTGCAACCAAAACATCAGCATCAACTTGACGACCGAGTTCTTCAGCAAGAGCAAATGCAGTTTGACTTTCTGGGTTTGGTGATTTAACAGTTGAAAAATCTGGATCTGGTTTAGCTTGTGCTTCAACAACCTCTACTGATTCAAAGCCAGCTTGTGCTAAAGCACGGCGAGCAAGCATTTCGCCTGTACCGTGAAGCGGTGTGTAGACAATTTTCATGTCTCGTCCATAATTATCGATCAAATCTTGATTGATATTCACATCCTTAACTTCTTTAAGGTATTCTTTATCAATCGCTTCGCCAATTACTTCAATAAGACCTGATTCTTTTGATGCTTCTAGATCAGCTAGCTGAATAGAGAAGGATCCTCAATAGTTCTGATGTAGTCTGTCAGTGCATCTGCATCAGCTGGAGGCATTTGTCCACCATCTGCTCCATAAACTTTATAGCCGTTAAATGGAGCAGGATTATGGCTTGCTGTAATCATAATACCAGCAAATGCACCTAGGTGACGCACTGCAAATGATAATTCAGGTGTTGGACGTAAGCTTTCAAAAACATATGACTTAATGCCATGCGCAGCTAAGACTTGGGCTGATTCAAAGGCAAATTCTGGTGAGAAATGACGTGAATCATATGCGATAGCAATTCCTGCATCTTTTGCGACTTGTCCTTTTGACTCAACAAGCTTGGCTAAACCTTCGGTAGCTTGTCTTACAACGTAGATATTAATCCGGTTTGTTCCAGCACCAATGTAGCCACGCATTCCGGCTGTACCAAATTCTAAATTAGTATAGAAGGCATCTTCCATAGTTTTGTCATCCATTGCTACAAGCTCTTCTTTTAGGTAATCAGGAAGAGTTGTAACAGCTAACCATTTTTGATAATTTTCTTTATAAGTCATCGTTTACTCCTTTATATTTTTAAACGCTTTCATTATACCATTTTGAAAAGAAAAAATCATCCTTTTTTCTATTGATTTCACAGCTTACATCTTTAAGTTTTCAAAAAAACTTGTTCAAGCGAACAAGTTGATGATTTATTTTTTCAATTTAGTAAGTGTCGGAATGATTGCAAAGACCACTAAGGCTGATATAATCATTTCTGCGATAGCATTTGTAGAAACAATTGTTGTTAGTAAAGCTTTGATATTTCCATTGAAAACTTTCGCAAAGAAAATAAAAATTCCGCTTAAAACAAAAACAGTATTTGTTAATGACCCAATAATTCCTGATATAACAAGCCCGAATTTAGTGTTAACCATTTTGTAAATGAAATAGGGAAATACACCGATTAGAATTCTTGGAACTAAGGCAATTAGTAATGAGAAGAAATTGCCATGTGTTACAAATGGAGAGAAGAGGTAACTTGTTGGTAAAAGAACGATTGTATTTGTAATGACACTAATGACACCCATCAAACCACCTAAAATGGAGCCGATTTTTGGTCCATAAACAATCGATGCTACAATAACAGGAATATGAACAAGTGTCGGTTTTATAGGGACTGGCCAGAGATTGAAAACTAATGAACTGATAAAATGAATCAGTAACATTATGGCAAAAAAGATTGAAATGGTTGCAATGGTTGATGACTTCGAACGGTTCATGTATTAATTAACTCCTTATAGTTAAATGCTATTATTTTAATCTCTTAAGCTAGTAATTTCAGCCATGATGGTATCAATATCTGCTAAAGCTCCAGTTCCAACATCACCACAAGCCAGTAAACTAGCTTTAGGCTTAATCTCACGGTATCCAAATGTAGCTAAACGAGATAAATTTTCTTGTGTAATGGGGTTTTGATACATTTTTGTATTCATCGCTGGTGCTATCATTTTGCGAACTTCAGGTGGCAAAGCTAAAGCAACACCTGTGATAATGTTATCCGCAAAGCCATATGAAAGATGGGCAATAGTATTGGCACTAGCCGGAGCTACTAAGAATAAGTCTGTGTTTTTAGCCAAATCAATGTGATTAACTTTCATTACATCATCCTCAGCCATTATATCAATATGGACAGTATTTTTTGAAAGAACTTGTAAGGTTAATGGTGTGATAAAAGCTTGGGCAGCTTTACTCATTAAAACAGTAACCTGATAGCCTTCTTTCATTAGTCTACTGGTTAAATCTGCAGCCTTATAAGCTGAAATGCTGCCAGTAACAGCAAGTGTAATATTACTTATCATAGGAAGTCACCCTTTCAAAAATAGCTTGCGCAATTTGCTGATTAGATTCTAACTTTTCTGCCTTATCAGAGGTGACTAAAAATGCCTGGTGACGATCTTTACTGATATTGTTTAAGTCGTTTGTGATAATAGCGGAGGCTTTATTATATTCTAAACTGTCTCTTGCTACGCTAATTAATTCATCCTCTGAAACGTTAACTAACAGTTTAAATCCAATTAATTGAATGGCAGGATTCCATTGTTTGACCAATGAGATAATTTTAGGCGTTTTTTTAAGAAAGAGAACTTGATAATCTGATTGAGAAGAGATTTTGCTTTCACCATTTCTTTTCTCAAGTAAGTCTAAGGGGTTGGATGTCGCTAACAATTCTTCCATATCAGTCATATAAACAGGTGTATAGTCAGATACAGCCATTGCATGGATGAAGCAATCATGTTCCTTGACGAGAGGTTCTAGGCAAGCAGCAAGTTCAGCAACATTACTTATTATTGTCATACTTAAATGAGGATGAAGCTCGGGTTTTACTGCCGAACTTGTTGTTACAAGGGTAACCTCATGACCATGATCTAAAAATAATTGAGCAATTTCTTTGCCAGTTTGACCACTGGAATGATTTGTGATTCCTCTGACCGAATCAATTTTTTCAATGGTTCCCCCGGATGTTATTAAAATTTTCATAAATTTATTTTACACAAAAATCACAAGTTAGTAAACGTTTTTATTTTTAATAAGTAAAGCAATACTAATAGTAGGCATAATAACTATGAAATAAGGAATGAATAAAACAAACGTTCGATTGTTACCTTAAATTTGTAATATATAGAGAGTTGGTATCTTGTAAATCTTTAAAACACGAATATTAGTCTTTTAAAAACCTAAATTTGTTTGTTCAAATCACAACTGTGGTATAATTGTCATATCTAAATTACTAAGGAGTTAAATGTGAAGTCAGATATTGAAATTGCTCAAAGCATAACACTTAAACCTATTACTGAGATTGTTGAAAAAGTTGGAATTTCTTATGATGATATCGAATTGTATGGCAAGTACAAAGCAAAATTATCATTTGAAAAAATTCAATCCTTAGCAAAAAATAAAGTCGGCAAATTGATACTTGTAACTGCTATAAATCCCACACCCGCTGGTGAAGGGAAATCAACAATGAGTATTGGATTAGCAGATGCCCTGAATAAAATTGGAATGAAGACAATGCTAGCTCTTCGAGAACCTTCACTAGGTCCAGTGATGGGAATCAAAGGTGGTGCCGCTGGTGGAGGATTTGCTCAGGTATTACCAATGGAAGATATTAATCTCCATTTTACAGGGGACATGCATGCCATTACAACAGCAAACAATGCGTTATCTGCCTTGATTGATAATCATTTACAACAAGGAAATGAACTTGGGATTGACCATCGTCGGATTATCTGGAAGCGTGTTTTAGATTTAAACGATCGTGCGCTCCGTCAAGTTATTGTTGGATTAGGCAGTCCTTTAAATGGCGTTCCAAGAGAAGATGGTTTTGATATAACCGTTGCTTCTGAAATCATGGCAATTCTATGTCTTTCAACTGATTTATCAGATTTGAAAGAAAGACTAGCAAGTATTGTCATTGCTTATAATAAAGAGCGTCAACCTATTTATGTGAGAGATTTAAAAGTTGAAGGTGCCTTAACCTTAATTCTTAAAGATGCCATTAAACCGAATTTAGTTCAAACGATTTATGGTACTCCCGCATTGGTCCATGGCGGTCCCTTTGCTAATATTGCTCATGGCTGTAATTCAGTACTTGCAACAAGTACAGCGTTACGCTTAGCTGATTATACAGTTACAGAGGCTGGATTTGGGGCTGATTTAGGAGCTGAAAAATTTCTTGATATTAAAGTGCCTAATTTACCAACTACTCCCGATGCAGTTGTGATAGTTGCTACTTTACGTGCTTTAAAAATGCATGGTGGTGTCAATAAAGCTGATTTAAACCATGAAAATATTCAAGCTGTCCGTGACGGCTTTGCCAATCTTAAAAAACATGTGGAAAATATCAGAAAATATAATGTTCCAGCAGTTGTAGCTATCAATGAATTTGTAGCCGATACTGAGGCTGAAATCGCGACGCTTAAGGAATTATGTGCTCAAATAGATGTGCCTGTTGAATTAGCAAGTGTTTGGGCAGATGGAGCTGATGGTGGTGTCGAATTAGCGCAAACATTAGTCAATGTTATTGATAAAGGACAAGCAAATTACAATCGACTTTATGATGCTGAAGATGCTATTGAAGCAAAAATTGAGAAAATTGTTACTGCAATTTATGGTGGTCGTTCAGTCCAATATTCTGGTAAAGCTTTAACACAATTGAAGCAATTTAGAGAATTTGGTTGGGATAGGCTACCAGTTTGTATGGCCAAAACACAATACAGTTTCTCAGATAATCCAAATCTTCTTGGGGCACCAAGTGATTTTGATATTACAATTCGAGAATTTGTGCCAAAAACGGGAGCTGGATTTATTGTTGCTCTAACAGGTGATGTCATGACCATGCCTGGCTTACCAAAGCTACCTGCCGCACTCAATATGGACGTCCTTGAGGACGGTACAGCAATCGGTCTATTTTAATGTAAAAGAGTGGAGGACAAAAATCTATATAACAAGAGAGTCTGAGAACACTTGTTCCAGACTCTTTTGTTCATGTCATATGCTATTAGGTAGTTAAAATAATTAGTGAAAGAGGAAGCAATTAAAGCCAAAAATACTATATACTTACCAATCAACAATTTATGCCGTTACTGAAAAAGGGGGCGCTTATACAATTTTTACTTTTGATATTAGAAAGGAATTTAACAAAGGACGGGTGAAAGTTCATGTTGCATTCGATGGTATGGATTATGATGGATCGATTGTTAATATGGGGATAAGAGATAATACCAATGACATCGTTTATATTATTGGAATTCGTAAAGACATACAAAAAACTATCAATAAAACAGTTGGAGAGGTTGTTCAAATTATAGTCCAAGAACGTGAATAAATCTTACTCAGACTTTTCATTAAATATGGTATAATAACTGTGATATTACACTTTATGGAGGATAAAGCAATAAGTAATAAAATTAAAGTGAAACACTTACTCCATAAGAGTAAATTAGGATTTCTCAGGGGAATATTCAGCCGAGTTACAGTCATTGCACTCTTAATCATTATCCAATTACTCTTTTTATTCCTATCCTTTGCCTGGATGGAACAATACCGTTATTGGTTGACAATTATTGAGACTATTTTTTCAATGATGATTGTTTTATATCTTGTAAACAGTGAGATGGATGTTATTTCCCGTGTTACTTGGTTGATATTGATTATGGTTACCCCTTTATTTGGTTCTTTGTTACTAGTTTATACAAAGCTTGATTGGGGATACCGAGGTTTAAAAAATCGCATTAGTGTGTTGGTTGAAGAAAGTAGTCATTTCATGAAGAATGATCATGAAATAATAGAGATATTAAAAGATAACACCTCGACTACTTATCATTTGGTTCAATATTTACAGAGAACCAGCGGAAGTTTTCCTGTTTATGATGGAACAAAAACATCTTATTTTCCTAGTGGTGAAGATTTTTTTGAAACCCTAAAAGAAGAACTTCTTAAAGCTAAAAAGTACATCTTTATGGAATTTTTCATTATTGCTGAAGGACTTATGTGGGGTGAAATTCTTACAATTATTGAAAAAAAAGTAAAAGAAGGAGTTGAGGTCAGAGTCATGTATGATGGCATGACTGAACTTTCGACGCTTTCGTTAGACTACTCAAAAAGATTGACCCGATTGGGGATTAAAGCAAAAGCTTTTCTTCCTATTTCACCAATTATTTCAACTCATTATAATTATCGTGATCACCGCAAAATTGTTGTCATTGATGGTGATATTGCCTTTACCGGAGGAATTAATCTTGCCGATGAATACATTAATGAAATTGACCGATTTGGACATTGGAAAGATGCTGGTTTAATGATTGAAGGAAAAGCAGTAGACAGTTTTCTGGTCCTATTTCTTCAAATGTGGTCCATCACAGAAGAAGATATTATTGTGGAGCCTTATTTGTCGAAACACCTAACACCAATTCCTTCAGATGGATTTGTCATACCTTATGCTGATTCGCCATTGGATACTGATAAAATTGGTGAAAATGTATATATTGATATTTTAAATCACGCTCGAGAATATGTTTATATTATGACACCTTATCTTATTTTGGACAGTGAGATGGAGCATGCTCTGAGATTTGCCGCTGAGCGTGGTGTTGATGTCAGGATTATTATGCCAGGAATACCAGATAAAAAAGTTCCTTATGCGCTAGCTAAAACTTATTATAAAGCATTGATGTCATCAGGTGTTACGATTTATGAGTATGAACCAGGCTTTATTCATTCTAAAATTTTTGTAAGCGACGGCATAAAAGCGGTAGTAGGTTCGATCAATCTTGATTACCGTAGTTTATACCATCATTTTGAATGTGCAACTTATTTGTATCGTGTATCAATCATTTCTGAAATCGTTAACGATTTCCTAGATGCTCAGTCACAATCTAAGTTTGTTACACCTGAAATGGTCAATAACCGTCCATTTCATCAAAAACTTGTTGGCTTATTAGTAAAAACAATTGCACCGCTCTTGTAATAATGACTTCTTTTTGATATCATAGGAATATGCGATGAGTCGATTGTGGTTTTTAACCACTATTGCGCAGGGGAGGTCATTAAGGCAGGAGCCGACTTTGTTAAATTGTGTGAACCTTTTTAGCACATTCTTTGAATGCCCCTAACCTCTGTCTCTTGACAGAGGTTTTTTTGCCTTTTCAAGTGACGATTTTTACGCTATAATAATAAAAAATAAATTTTTTGAAAATTAGAAATATAATAAACAATAGTTTTAGTGAGGTATTTAGATGGGTTATACAGTAGCAATAGTAGGGGCAACAGGAGCCGTTGGAACGCAAATGATTAATATGTTGGAAGAGTCTAGCTTACCAATCGAAAAAGTTAGGTTACTTGCATCAGCACGTTCTGCTGGAAAGACATTACAATTTAAAAATGAACAAATTACTATAGAAGAAACCACTGAAGATGCATTTGAAGGCGTTGATATTGCTTTGTTTTCAGCGGGAGGATCAACTTCTGCCAAATTTGCACCCTATGCTGTAAAAGCTGGGGCTGTGGTTGTTGACAATACGTCACACTTTAGACAACACCCATATGTTCCCCTTGTAGTTCCGGAAGTTAATCCGCAATCAATGGACCAACATAATGGTATTATTGCATGTCCTAATTGTTCAACGATTCAAATGATGGTTGCATTAGAACCGATTCGTCAAAAATGGGGCTTGGAACGAATCATTGTTTCCACTTACCAGGCTGTTTCTGGTGCTGGACAAACTGCTATCAATGAAACCCTTAATCAATTTAGTCAAGTGATTAATGATGGGGTTAATCCGAAGGATACGACTGCATCAATCTTACCTTGTTCAGGAGATAAGAAACATTTTCCGATTGCTTTCAACGCTATACCTCAAATTGATGTTTTCACTGATAATGATTATACTTATGAAGAAATGAAAATGACTAATGAGACTAAAAAGATTATGTCTGATGATACTATTAAAGTGTCAGCGACATGTGTTCGCATTCCAGTTCTATCAGCTCATTCCGAATCTGTATACATTGAAACAAAAGAGATTGCTCCAATTGAAGAGGTTAAGTCAGCGATTGCTAATTTCCCTGGTGCTGTCCTTGAAGATGATTTGGCTAATCAAGTCTACCCACAAGCTATTAATGCTGTAGGGTCAAAAGATACTTTTGTTGGTCGTATCAGAAAAGATTTAGATATTGAAAATGGTATTCATATGTGGGTAGTATCTGATAATCTTTTAAAAGGTGCTGCTTGGAATTCCGTGCAAATCGCTGAAACCTTACATGAGCGTGGCCTCGTTAAGGCAAGTAAAGAATTAATGTTTGATCTCCTATAAAATCCCACTGAGGTAGAAAATAGATAGAAGGTGCCTAATGTCTTATTCTCACTTAAAAAACTGTAAAATAATTACAGCGCTAGTCACACCTTTTCATGTAGATAGTCGATTAATTTTGAAGCTTTACCAAAACTAATCGACTATCTATTGGATCATCATACTGATGCAATTCTTTTAGCTGGGACAACAGCTGAAAGTCCGACTCTTACCCATCAAGAGGAGCTTGAATTATTCTCTGCTGTGCAAAAGATTGTAAAAGGTAGAGTCCCACTTATTGCTGGTATCGGTACAAATGATACGAGAGACTCAGTCGATTTTGCTAAAGAAGTTGATGCTTTTGGTGGTTTTGCTGCTAGATTGGTAATTGTTCCTTATTATAATAAACCGTCCCAAGAAGGCCTATATCAGCATTTTAAAGCGATTGCTGATGCTAGTAATCTGCCAATTGTCATTTACAATATTCCTGGCCGCGTAGTAGTTGAGCTCCATCTCGATACTTTGTTGAAATTGGCTAAGCATCCAAATATTATTGGTGTTAAAGACTGTACCAATCTGGATCATTTAGCTTATATTATTGAGAATAAATCAGAAGAATTCTTAGTTTATACTGGCGAGGACGGACAAGCTTTCCACGCTATGAACTTAGGTGCAAATGGTTTAATCAGTGTTGCTACACATACCAATGGTGATGACCTCTTTGATATGTTTCAGGCGATTGAAGCAGGCAATATTAAAGAAGCTACTAAAATTCAAAGACAGTTTTTCTTCCAAAAGTAAACGCCTTGTTTTCTGTAGCCAGTCCTGCCCCAGTAAAAGCTGTTTTAAATTACCAAGGATTCGATGTTGGGCCGCTAAGATTGCCATTAGTTGCCTGTATCAGAGAAGAAGCCGATAAAATTATTGGACTTGTTCTAAATAATGCCCCTAAAGAATATGTGACGAAAGGTGTTTTGAGACCAGATTATTAATCTTTTCAAACGCGTAAAAGCGACCACAACAGTCTTACGTGAAAACAAGAACTTGACAAATAAGCAAAAGATTTGCATAATGTAAGTAAGTTGAAAACAAGATGAAAAGAGGCGAATCAATGCAAATAATTAAACGTGATGGACAAGTTGCAGAATTTAACCCCGAAAAAATTTATCAAGCAATCATTAAAGCTGCTCAAACAGTTTATGTCATTGATGAAACTTGCGTCAAAATTTAGCCAAAGTTACTAAAAAAGTTGTCCTAGATTTAGAAGAAGCACAAGTTGAAAGGCCAACAATTAATATGATTCAGTCCTTGGTCGAAAATAGATTAATGGATGCTGGGTTTATTAATGTGGCCGAACATTATATTTCATATCGTCTTCAAAGAGATCTTGAACGTAACGGCTATGGTGATAGCGTTATTGTTCATTTAAGGTTTGAGCAAACAAAATAAAAGAAAGCAGAAGCTTTCTTTTATTTTAGCCAATTTTTTAAGACTAAAGGTAAGGTCTTACTTAATTTAAACGTAATATAATAAGCTTTCTTTTCATTGATTAAGTGATTAGAGGCTTTTTTTACTGAATTGGGAATTATTGTCTTTTTAGGTAATTGAATAATTAAGTCTGTCGGGCTAATTCGATAATCATTACTAATGGGGTTACCTTCTAAAATAGCTTCGAGGTAACTTCTATTCGAAGAGAAATAATGAATTTGATTTTTGACATTTTTAGTAAACATTCCGTTAGATAAATAGAGCGCTAAAGCTTTTTGCATAATCAAATTGGTGTCCAAATCAATCAAAGCCTTATGGCGAATAAAATCAGTCTGGAGTTCCAAAGGTAGTGCAAGCGCAGCAATTCGTAATGATGGAAAAACAGTCATCGAGAAAGATTTGAGGTAGATAACTCGATTATTAGTGTCATAATAATGAATAGGCGCATCATTGCCTTTAGCAAAATCTCCAAGGTAATCATCTTCAATAATATAGACATTATAACGATTAGCTAAGTCAACAATCTTTTCTTTTTCTTCTTTAGAATAGGACAAGCCCATGGGATTTGAGAAACGAGAAATGGTATAAAAAAATTTAATTTCACCAGTCTTAAAGATGGTCTCTAATGCTTTTAAATCAAAGCCTGAGAAGTTTCTTTCAATACTGTGATAAGGAATAGCTAAGATTTGTAACAAGTGCTCCATTCGTGCGTAAGTCGGTTTCTCAATTAAGATAGAATGGTTACCATTTGGAAAAGGCATTTGGCTTAAAATGTATAAGGCTTGCTGACTTCCAGAAGTGACCATAATATTTTTGAGCGACGAATAAACTTGATTATTTGACAAATATAGCGAAAGTGCTTGGATGAGTTCATCTAACCCCTCTTCTTTATGATAGTAACTAAACAATTGGTTTTCCTGACGCTCTATAGCTTGCGTAAGACACTGTTTAAAATCTTCAAAGGCTTCGTGGTTAACGTCCTCAATACTTTTATTTGTTTGAGATGTCTTATCCTTAATCTTACCTAAAACATAATAGCCACTCTTAGAAACAGGGTAGATCAGGTTAGCATATTTTAATTCTAAGAGTGCTCTTTGAACAGTGTCTTTACTACAGTTGTAGTCCTTACTAATTTGTCTAATAGAAGGTAATTTATTGCCTTCCACATAACAATTGTTAGTAATAGCTTGTGTTATGTCAGTTACAATTTTTTGGTAGATACTTGTCATTATTTGTCCCCATACAGATTTGATTATATTTTATCCTAAAAAATGACGCTAAGCAACACTTAACTGATCATCATTTGACTTAAGTTCATAGATTGACAAAGCTCTGCTAATTTGCCATAATGACTATATGTAATTGCCGTAGAAACGGCTTTTTTGATGAGTTAGGGCGAAAGTTTATAGCTCTGCGATTTGTGAAAGGAAAGAACTTTGATCTAATCAGGGTTGACGAATGTATGAGTATCTTAGAAGTAAAAAATTTAAGTCACGGTTTTGGTGACCGTGCGATATTTGAAAATGTCTCTTTCAGACTATTAAAAGGTGAACATATTGGACTAGTTGGGGCTAATGGTGAAGGTAAATCGACCTTTATGAGTATTGTAACCGGTCATTTAATTCCTGATGAGGGAAAAGTTGAGTGGTCTAAATATGTCACAGCTGGTTACCTTGATCAACATACCGTCCTTGAACCAGGACAAACTGTTCGTGATGTCTTACGGACAGCATTTGATGAACTCTTTAAAACTGAAGCTAGAATCAATGATATTTATATGACGATGGCTGATGAGGGAGCTGATGTTGATGCTTTGATGGAAGAAGTTGGTGAACTTCAAGACCGCCTTGAATCTCGCGATTTTTATATTCTTGATGCAAAAATTGACGAAGTGGCTCGCGCTCTTGGTGTCATGGATTTTGGCATGGATTCTGATGTGACAGAACTATCCGGTGGTCAACGAACAAAAATTTTATTGGCTAAGTTACTTTTAGAAAAACCAGATATTTTACTATTAGATGAACCAACCAACTATTTGGATGCTGAACACATTGATTGGTTGAAACGCTATCTCCAAAACTATGAGAATGCTTTTGTTTTAATTTCTCATGATATACCATTCTTAAACGATGTGATTAACATTGTTTATCATGTGGAAAGTCAAGACCTTGTTCGTTACTCAGGTGATTATTATCAATTTAAAGATGTTTATGAAATGAAAAAATCACAATTAGAAGCTGCCTATGAGCGTCAACAAAAAGAAATTGCTGATTTACAAGATTTCGTTAATAGAAACAAAGCCCGAGTCGCCACTAGAAACATGGCTATGTCAAGGCAAAAGAAACTTGATAAAATGGATATCATTGAATTACAGGCTGAAAAACCTAAGCCAAGTTTTGAATTTAAAGAATCTAGAACACCAAGTCGATTTATTTTTCAAGCGCGTGATTTAGTTATTGGTTATGATCGCCCATTAACTAAAAATCCTTTGACATTGAACTTTGAACGTAATCAAAAAATTGCCATTACTGGAGCAAATGGTATTGGTAAGTCTACCTTGCTTAAAAGTCTTCTAGGATTAATCCAGCCCCTTTCAGGTGATGTTGAACGTGGTGACTTTATTGAATTAGGTTACTTTGAACAAGAAGTTGCTGGCGGAAATCGCCAAACCCCACTTGAAGCAGTTTGGGACGCATTCCCTGCGTTAAATCAAGCTGAAGTACGGGCTGCCTTAGCAAGATGTGGCTTAACCTCTAAACATATTGAGAGTCAGATTCAAGTCTTATCAGGTGGGGAACAAGCAAAGGTTAGATTTTGTCTATTAATGAACAGAGAAAACAATGTTTTAGTTCTAGATGAACCAACCAATCATTTGGATGTCGATGCAAAAGATGAACTACGTCGTGCTTTACAAGCTTACAAAGGGTCAATATTAATGGTCTGTCACGAACCAGAATTCTATGAAGGTTGGGTTTCAGATGTTTGGGACTTTAATCAATTAACTTAAGAATAACTAAAAACCTAGAAAATATTTCTAGGTTTTTGTGCGTTTAACTTGACCATTAAAAAAGAAAATACTATAATGACAATATAAATTAAATAACGTGTTGTCACTTTTATGAACCAATTAAACTCTGGTCACAGAGTAATAATATGTCTTATTTAGTCTAGTATTCACTGGGCCCGATGGAGTGAATGTAAACTATTTCTAGGAGGGAAAAGTCATGTTATCTCAAGAAAAAATTGATGAAGTTGTAGATGCCATGTAGCTGACTATGCAAAAAAATCTCTAGGGACTTTTGCAACTATCCAAGTAGCTGAAAACAAACCATTACCTGAAAAGATTAAAGAAAAAGTTGAGCATAAAAAAGATGAGATTCGCAAAGAAGATGAAGCAAGGAGAAAAGTTATGTTTAAGAAAATGAGAACACCAGAACCAGTCAATGCAAATAAAAAAAATAAAGTTGATTTTAAAGATGTCTTTCAATTACTTATCCTATTAGTTCCAGTGGTTAAGTTATCTAAAAAAATATTAAATGATCGTAAAATGAAGTAGGGATATTATGAAAAACAAAAAGTCAGGGCTACTGATCGGTCTATTAACTGGAACGATTGCGGCAGTTGTATCCTATTTGACGCTACCACAATCTGATAAAAGACACCTTACTGAGGCTGTTAATGATCGAGTGAAAGAGTTACAGGCTAATATTGCTCGTATAAAAAAACTATTTTGATAAGACAATTCATTATATTAGTCGGTATCGCTGTTTACGGATAAATTTATCTCTTTGATAAAAAGAGTATTGACGTCTGCGAATTAGAAAGGGTGATAGTTAACAAATGACTCCTTGTTCGACTTGATAAACCGAACAAGATATATGATAAGACACAAAAAGAGGCCAGTTAGCCTCTTTTATTTTGGAATAATAACACGAATTGCCTTATTTAACACAGTTAATTGGATTGGTAGGCGGCTACTTTTATCACCATCTACTCGTGTCCGAGGATTAAATGGTCGATGTGAATTGACGGGTTCTAGTCTAAGTGTCTTGGCACTAAAATGTCTAATTTCCTTTGCTTTTGAAAAATCACCTCGATAAAACTCTTTTCGATGCCGTAAAAATTTGAAAAAAGAGACTTTTTTCATCGTATAGACTTGAAAACAACCATCATCAATTGCTGCATCAGGGGAAAAAGATGGCATCCCAGCGATGGTATTTGTCATTGTTATCAAGAGAAATTTAAGCTGGCTCTTATAGGCGGTTTTCTGATCATCAATAATGATTGAATACGTTCTATTTCGTCTAAGAATACGCCAACCATCTTTCAAAAATGCCAATGGCCCTAAGCGTCGTTTACTCTCGGATGTAACATTAGCAGCAATATCAGCTAAAAGACCTAAGGTTAAACTGCTAATCATATAATTGTTGTTTACACGACAAATATCAACAGCCTTTTCTTGCCCTTCAAATAGATTATCAATAGCTGCTTGGTAGTCTAATGGAATCCCAAGAGCTTTAGCAAAATTATTAACAGTACCAGATGGAATAAGTCCTATTGCTGAATGCGAACCACCCTCATAGACTCCGGAGATAACTTTATTAATCGTGCCATCCCCACCAAGGGGAATAATCCAATCAACACCATTTTGGGAGGCGGCTTGAGCTAATAAAAAAGATTCGTCAATTGTTCTAGGAATAACAATGCTAATGTCAGAAGATGAAATACCTTTTTCAATTAATGATTTCTTGACCTGACTAGCTAATAAATCGTTTTTTTTACCTGACTTAGGATTAAAGAATATTGCAACACTTGTCATTTGTTCCTCTTTTCTAATTGTCCTTATTATACCACTAATTGTTTTGAAAGACATTAAAGAGGTTAGCCAACTGACCAACCTTTTTAAGAAGTGATGGATTAATTCTTCCCTAGAGCATATAATAAACAATTGCTATATACTGTAAAGCGGAAGCTAGGAGGATAAACAAATGCCAAATCATATGATTGTAGGGTTTCTTTTTGGCATAGAAAGCTGCGCCAATTGTATAAGATAGACCTCCTAAAAGCATGAGAATACCAAATACTAAGCCTGTTTTTTGAATGAGGATTGGTAAGATAAAGACGATCAGCCAACCCATAATAAGGTATAAGGATAAACTAAATTTTTCGTTGATATTTTTTGCGAAAATCTTGTAGAGAATCCCAAAAATGGTAATGCCCCATTGTAAACTGATTATCGTATAGCCTAGCCAACCACCAACTAATGATAGTGCAACTGGGGTATAAGAACCAGCAATAGCGATATAAATCATACTGTGGTCAATAATACGGAGGACATATTTTTGAGGTGAGCCATAGGACATGGAATGGTAGATTGCCGATGACAAAAACATCAAAAAAAGACTTATGACAAAAATTGATGCGCCGACAGCTGCCTTCAAATGATAAGTTTGATAGGAATAAATAGCAGTGATAGGAAGAAGGACAAGCATAATAACTGAACCAACAGCATGAGTAGTGGCGTTGGCAACTTCCTCACCGAAAGTTAATTGGAGACTTTGTTTAAAGGTTTGATTCATTAGCCGTTACCTCCTGATCGCTATCAATAAGTTGCAAGGTTTGAAAATAACATTTAACAGTTTGACAGGCTGCAATGATTATTTCTGGAGTCTCATCTGTGATGTCATCATTCCAATAATCTACAAAAGTATCATACAGACTTTGTGAATTTGTCTCTGATTGTAAGCTACTTAGAACGTGAGCAATTGTTTGAATCGGAAAGGCATTTTTTAGAATGGTGACTGCTATCAGCCTTGCAACTTGTTGCCTTTGATATTTCTTTTTAATGGGTTTGGCCAAATAGCCATGTTTGACATAATTATTAATCATCGATGCAGTAATTTCTTTTTGGATACTAGAATGATTAAAATGCGTCATCTTATTGGTATAAAGTAATAATTGATCTAAGTAGAGATCAAGTTCTGGTAATTGCTCCCATTTTGGTAGTATTGGAAATTCCATTTTAAAAACTCCTTTATCTGATTTTGATAACTAGATATTAACATTATAGAAAAAATAAATCAAGAGAAAAATGTAAAGCGAGCTGTTTTTTGGGACTTGATCTCTTAAATCTGTCAACTTTGAAGCAATATCACTAAAAAAATGGTAGAATAAACTATGTATGTAGTAATTGAGGTAGCAGTATCTCACTATTTTACTCCAAAATAGATCAGAACTTAAATGCTATTTAAGTTGAAAGGAAATTATCATGGCTATCATTCAATGGTTCCCGGGACACATGTCCAAAGCCAGACGACAAGTACAAGAAAATATTAAACATGTTGATTTTGTGACCATCTTAGTTGATGCACGCTTACCTTTATCCAGTCAAAATCCGATGTTAACCAAAATTGTTGGTGATAAACCTAAACTAATGATTTTGAATAAAGCAGATTTAGCTGATAAAAGTATGACAAAAGAGTGGCGTCAATTCTACGAGAAGCAAGGCATTAAAACACTAGCCATCAATTCCAAAGAGCAATCAACAGTCAAAAAAGTGACTGATGCGGCAAAAGACTTGATGGCAGACAAAATTCAAAAATTACGCGACCGCGGTATTCAAAAAGAAACTCTAAGAACAATGATTATCGGGATTCCAAATGCTGGGAAATCAACCTTAATGAACCGTTTAGCGGGTAAGAAGATTGCCGTTGTTGGTAATAAACCAGGGGTTACTAAGGGTCAACAGTGGTTAAAATCAAATAAAGATTTAGAAATTTTGGATACGCCAGGGATACTTTGGCCAAAATTTGAAGACCAAACAGTTGGGCTTAAGTTAGCTTTAACAGGTGCAATCAAAGATCAATTGCTACCTATGGATGAAGTGACTATTTTTGGTTTAAATTACTTTAAAGAGCACTATCCAAATCGTTTGCTTGACCGTTTTAAAGGGATTAACCTCGAAGACGAGGCTCCAGAAATCATTATGACAATGACTAAAAAGCTTGGCTATAGAGATGATTATGACCGATTTTACAATCTTTTTGTTAAAGAAGTGCGTGATGGAAAATTGGGTGTCTTTACTCTTGATCAAGTAGGTGATAGTGATGGCTTTGACGATTAAAGAAATCAAACAGCAATTAGAGGACATAAATGACCTCTCTAACCCTCTCTTTGCTACTTTTGATACAGATAGCCGAGCAGGGGTCAAGAAGGCCTCTGAGGCAAGAAAAAAGGCTATTCAGGCTATACTTGATGAAGACCAGCGCCTAGAGAATATGTTACGCTATGAAAAAGCTCTATATGCTCAGGCTATCAACCATTGCTGGTATCGACGAAGTTGGTCGTGGACCACTTGCTGGACCAGTTGTCGCAGCCTGTGTCATTTTACCTAAGAATTGTAAAATTACAGGATTAAATGACTCAAAAAAGATACCAAAATCTAAGCATGAAACGATTTATAATCAGGTTGTCGAGCAGGCTTTGGCAATCGGGATTGGTTTAATGACCAATGAAGTCATTGATGAGGTCAATATCTATCAAGCTACTAAATTAGCGATGCAAGCAGCTATTAATAACTTACAAGGACAAGGCGAGGTTTTGAAACCTGACTTCTCTTGATTGATGCAATGCAACTTGATAATTCTATTCCTCAAAAATCAATTATTAAAGGGGATGCTAATTCCTTGTCTATAGCGGCAGCTTCAATTGTTGCTAAGGTTACTCGCGATCGCTTGATGGCTGATTACGATAAGGCTTATCCTGGTTACGATTTTGCCAAAAATGCAGGTTATGGAACAAAAACGCATCTAGAAGGGTTACGTAATTTGGGTGTGACTGAGATTCACCGTCAAACCTTTGAACCTGTTAAGTCCATGCTTTAGTACTAGTTTTTAAGAGGATAGCTGAAGTTGTCTAGACAGTGCTTTGGTAAACTTACTCTGAGGAGAAATCTAATGACAGAATTTGAAAAAATGATTGCCGGTCAGATTGACAATGCTGGTGATGCTGACTTGAAAGACATGCGTCAGAAAAAACGGGAATTGATGACACTTTTTAATAATGAACTTGATGGGGATAAACGGAGTCAACTTTTGAAAGGGTGGCTTGGTTCAACTGGTGAAAACATCTATATGGAAGCTAATTTTTCCTGTGATTATGGGTCAAATATTTATCTTGGTGACAATTTTTATGCTAATTTTAATACGACCATGTTGGATGTCTGTGAAATTAGAGTTGGTAAGAATGCCATGTTCGGTCCGAATTGTCAATTATTAACGCCCTTGCATCCACTTGATGCTGAGGAAAGAATTGCTGGACTTGAGTATGGTGCCCCAATAACCATTGGTGATAATGTTTGGCTTGGTGGTGGTGTAACTATTCTACCAGGCGTTACGTTAGGAGATAATGTTGTCGTTGGAGCTGGTAGTGTCGTTACTAAATCTTTCGGAGATAACATTGTTATTGCAGGTAACCCTGCTCGTATCATAAAATCATTATAATTCCTAAAAATTTTTTAGGGATTTTTTTATTTTTTTCGAATAATATAGTGAGAGGTATTTTATGAATAATTTTGAACTATATAAATTAAAAAAAGCTGGTCTAGAAAATCACCATATTTTAAAAATAATTGCTTATCAGGAGAAGTATGGCAAAAAACTGTCTATAAGAAATATAGCCCTTGTATCTGAATGTAAACAACCAATTATTTTTATTGAAAATTATAAATCTTTGGACATTTGTTCATTAAAAAAAGAATTCAATCTTTTCCCTTCTGTTTCAATTTTTGACAAAAATTATCCTACTTCCTTAAAATCAATCTATAATCCACCTGTTCTCTTATTTTATCAAGGTGATTTGGATTTATTAAGTCATCCGATTTTAGGTGTTGTAGGGTCACGTAAAGCAAGTGATAATGGTATTAAAGCCGTTGATAAAATTATTGAAGAATTGAACAGCAAATTTGTCATTGTCAGTGGCTTAGCAAGAGGAATTGATACGGCAGCTCATTTTGCAGCTATCAAAAATGGTGGAAAGACAATTGCAGTAATTGGCTCAGGACTCTCTAATTATTATCCCAAAGAAAACCATCGTTTACAAAAGCACATTGCTAAAAACCAATTACTCTTAAGTGAGTATGGCCCCAATGAAGCACCCTTAGCTTATCATTTCCCACAACGGAATCGGATAATTGCAGGGCTATCATTAGGAATCATTGTCTGTGAAGCAAAAGTACGGTCTGGAAGTTTAATTACTTGCAAGTTTGCACTGGATGAAGGAAGAGATATTTTTGCGATACCAGGAACGATTGTCAATAATAATTCAGAAGGGTGTCACCAGATGATCAAAGACGGTGCCAAATGTCTAACAAATGGTCTAGACATCTTATCAGAATATCAAAATAGTTAAACTTTCTTCTATATAATAAATTTTTTTATTGACAGTTCCAAAAAAATGGGATATTATTCTATAAGCTTTAACCAATAAGTTATAGGAAGTGTGTCAATTTGGTAACGAAAACTACAAGTAAGGCAAAAACCGCTAGTAAAAAAGCCACCAGTAAGAAAAAAACGACTAGTCCCAAAAAGAACTTAGTCATCGTAGAATCACCTGCAAAAGCAAAAACAATTGAAAAATATTTGGGGCGTAACTATAAGGTAGTTGCATCGGTTGGACATATTCGTGATTTAAAAAAATCTTCAATGTCCATTGATTTTGAAAACAACTATGAACCAGAGTATATCAATATTCGTGGTAAAGGTCCTTTAATTAATTCTCTCAAAAAAGAAGCAAAAAATGCTAAACAAGTCTATTTGGCAAGTGACCCGGACCGTGAAGGAGAAGCTATTTCATGGCACTTATCACATATTTTAGGACTGAATCCTGAAGATAAAAACCGTGTTGTCTTTAACGAAATAACAAAAGATGCCGTGAAAAACGCCTTTGTTGAGCCTCGTCAAGTCGACATGAATTTGGTTGATTCACAACAAGCCAGACGCGTTTTAGACCGTATCGTCGGTTACTCAATCTCCCCAATTCTTTGGAAAAAAGTTAAAAAAGGGTTATCTGCAGGACGTGTTCAATCTGTTGCCTTAAAGCTCATTATTGATCGCGAAAATGAAATCAAAGCTTTCAAACCTGAAGAATATTGGACTATTGATGGATTATTCAAAAAAGGAACTAAAAAATTTCAAGCTTCATTTTATGGAGTTGATGGTAAGAAAGTCAAGTTAGAGACAAATGATGATATCAAAGAGGTTCTTTCTAGATTAAAAGATGATGATTTCTCAGTAGAAAAAGTTGAGAAAAAGGAACGACGTCGGAATGCGCCATTGCCATATACAACATCATCAATGCAACAAGATGCTGCTAATAAAATTAACTTCCGTACTCGTAAAACAATGATGGTTGCTCAACAGTTATATGAAGGAATTAATTTAGGTAGCCAAGGGACACAAGGTTTAATAACCTATATGCGTACCGATTCAACTCGTATCAGTCCTTCCGCACAAAATGATGCTGCGCAATTTATCAGTAGTCGTTTTGGTAGTCATTATTCTAAACATAGCAGTCGTGTCAAAAATGCAAGTAGTGCTCAAGATGCCCATGAAGCCATTAGACCATCTAGTGTTAATCACACACCAGAGTCTATTGCTAAATTCTTAAATAAAGATCAGCTCAAGTTATATACTTTAATCTGGAATCGTTTTGTTGCTAGTCAGATGACAGCAGCTATCTTTGATACTGTTAAAGTAACTCTTGAGCAGAATAAGGTCACCTTTATTGCCAACGGTAGTCAAATTAAGTTTGATGGTTATATGGCTGTTTACAATGACTCTGATAAAAATAAGATGTTGCCTGAAATGTCTGAGGGAGAAACTGTAAAACGAGCTTCTATTTCCCCAGAGCAACATTTTACTCAGCCTCCTGCACGCTATTCTGAAGCAACTCTAATTAAAACGCTTGAGGAAAACGGGGTTGGTCGACCATCAACCTATGCACCAACATTAGAAGTTATTCAAAGACGGTACTATGTTAAGTTAGCAGCCAAACGCTTTGAGCCAACTGAATTAGGAGAAATTGTTAACAAATTGATTGTAGAATTCTTCCCTGACATTGTTGATGTTGCGTTTACTGCAAGTATGGAATTTGAACTTGATCAGGTTGAAGAAGGTCAAGTAGAGTGGCAATCAGTTATTGACCATTTCTACAAACCATTTTCAAAGGAATTAGTAAAGGCAGAAGAAGAGATTGAAAAAATCCAAATCAAAGATGAACCAGCGGGCTTTGATTGTGACTTATGTGGTCACCCAATGGTTGTTAAATTAGGTCGATTTGGAAAATTCTATGCATGTAGTAATTTCCCTGAGTGTCGTAATACCAAAGCTATCACAAAAGAAATCGGGGTTACTTGTCCTATTTGTAAAGAAGGCCAAGTAATTGAACGGAAGACAAAGCGTAATCGTGTCTTTTATGGCTGTGATCGTTATCCAGAATGTGAGTTTACTTCTTGGGACATTCCAGTGGGCAGAAGTTGTCCAAAATCTGGAGATTATTTAGTTGAGAAGAAAATCCGTGGTGGTGGAAAGCAAGTCATTTGTAGCAATGAAAACTGTGACTATAAAGAAGAAAAAGTAAAATAAAAAGAATTTTAGTTTTTCCTAAAATTCTTTTTTTAATTCGTTTTAATCGTTGCTAGTAGCTCCTCAACCATCGGTCTAAAAGAGTAGTCATCTCTATAAGCAATCCCAATGGGGTAAAAATCATTTTTATCTTGGAAAGGTATCCAAACCAATCCTTCGATTTGACTTAGGGGTTGAAATTCACTGGCCAAGATTGCTACAGCATTTAAACTTTTTAAACTATGAATGATAACTTCCCAATCATCGTGTTTAAAGACAATATCCGGTTCAAATCCGAGTGCTCTAGCACGACGCGGTAGCATTTCACCAAGCATAAAATTTTCTGATAAAGAGGCGAATTTACAATTTTTTAAGTCACTTAAGCGTAAACTTTCCTTATTTGCTAAAGAATGACTTTCTGGAAGTACTATACTAACTTGATAGCCTTTTGTCGTTGTTTGTAAGGGCTCGATTGTAATATTGTTATAGATACTTGGAAATGAAAGTAGCCCTATGTCAATTTCTCCTAAAGACAACAGTTCTTGTAACTTGCGAGAACCATCCTGAATCATTGATACTTCAACATTTGAATGCTTTGCCATGAACGTTGAAATTTGCTTCATAAATTGAATAGCGAAGAGTCCTGTTAAACCAATTCTGATGGTCTCTTTCTTTTCCTGACCAAGTAATTGGATTTCATCTACAATTTGATTGAATTCCGTTACGAGATATTTTCCTCTTTTATAGAGAATTTTTCCAGCTTCAGTGAGGAGAAGTTGGCGCCCACTTTGAGAGAATAAAGTTGTGTTTAATTCAGATTCGAGCTTTTTGATAGATTGGGATAATGTTGGTTGGGTCACAAATAAACTCTTCGCAGCATGCGAATAGTTTTTTGTTTCAGCAACTGTAATAAAATAAGTTAATTGTCTGATATCCATGTTAATTCCTTTTCTCAATTTTAGTATAGCATATTTTATCAGTATTATGATTGCTCATATTAGAATTGTAAAGATTTATAACAGTAAAACTTATAGCACTATAAGTTTTACTTAGTTCTATTATCAAAAAAACTATGTTAGTATGTATATTGTTAGTGAAATCACAAACATAAATTATAGAGGAGACATCTTATGTCAGAAGTTATGAAAAAACAGACAGCTAGATCGTTTACAATGAATGTACTAAACGGGTTAGCTTTAGGTACCGTCATCGTTTTAATTCCTGGAGCTATATTAGGGGAATTAATGAAAGCTCTTTTACCAATGTGGTCAGGTTTTGGAACCCTAATAGCTGCAGCAGGATTAGCCACGTCGATGATGGGGCTTGTTATTGGGATGCTAGTTGGTAATAATTTTAAATTTAATCCTATTCAATCTGCTTCATTAGGTTTAGCAGTAATGTTCGCTGGTGGTGCAGCCAATTTTGTCAAAGGAGCATTTATGCTTCAAGGTACTGGTGACATCATTAATATGGGTATTACAGCAGCACTTGGCGTATTATTGATTCAATTCTTGTCAGATAAAACGAAATCATTTACATTGATTGTTGTACCAACTGTTACTTTATTATTAATAGGTGGTATGGGACGTGCCCTTTTACCATATGTTAAAATGATTACAGCGATGATTGGTCAAGCTGTGGCTTCATTACTTGGTTTACAACCAATTTTAATGTCAATCTTGATTGCGATGATTTTCTGTTTCCTTATTGTTTCACCAATTACAACTGTTGGTATTGCCTTAGCAATTAGTTTAGCAGGTATTGGCTCTGGAGCAGCCAATCTTGGTATCTGTGCAGCAAGCTTTGGTCTTTGTATGGCTGGTTGGGCAGTTAACTCAAAAGGTACAGCATTAGCTCATGTACTTGGTTCACCCAAAATTTCAATGGCTAATGTATTAGCTAAACCAATTATTATGTTACCCATGTTATCTTCAGCTGCTGTACTTGGTGTTTTAGCTGCATTATTTAACATTCAAGGTACACCTGCAAGTGCTGGATTTGGTATCAGTGGTCTGATTGGTCCAATCAATGCTTTAAACTTAGCTAAAGGTGGTTGGTCATTTACCAACATTCTTATTGTTGTTATTGTCTTTGTAGTAGCTCCAATTGTATTGAGCTTTGCATTTAACTATTTATTTATTAAAGTATTAAAAGTTATCGATCCTAACGACTATAAATTAGATATTTAGTAAGGAGAAATAGATGAAATTAAAATGTTTTACGTCCGCGGTGAAGAAGCAGTGCTTGTTGAACAATGGGCAAAAAATAATCAAATTGAAGTATCATTAGAGGAAGGGCCATTAACTCCAGAAACAGCTAAAAATGCTGCTGGTTTTGACGGTGTTGTTAATGCCCAAATTGGCCCACTAGATGATGCTGTATACCCAATTTTAAAAGAACTCGGAATTAAACAAATTGCACAACGTAGTGCAGGTGTGGATATGTATAACTTAGATTTAGCCAAAGCTAATGATATTATTATCAGCAATGTTCCAAGTTATTCACCTGAGTCAATTGCTGAATTCACAGTAACAATTGCTTTGAATTTAATCCGCAAAGTGGAATTGATCCGTGAAAATGTTAAAAAACAAAACTTCACATGGAGCCTTCCTGTTCGTGGGCGCGTCTTAGGTGATATGACCGTTGCTATTATTGGTACGGGAAGAATTGGCCTTGCGACAGCTAAGATTTTCAATGGATTCGGATGTAAAGTTGTTGGTTTTGATATCTACCAGAGCGCTGCTGCAGAAGAAATTTTGGAATATAAGGAATCTGTCGAAGAAACAATTAAAGACGCTGATGTGATCTCACTTCATATGCCACCAACTGCTGAAAATATGCATATCTTTAATAAGGATATGTTTAGTAAGTTTAAAAAAGATGCTATCTTATTAAATATGGCACGTGGTGCTCTAATTGAAACTCAAGATTTACTTGATGCTTTAGACAATGGTCTTCTAGCTGGTGCTGGAATTGATACTTATGAATTTGAAGGGCCATACATTCCTAAGAATTTTGAAAACCAAGAAATCACTGATGCACTATTTAAACAATTGATTACTCATGATAAAGTTATTTACACACCTCACGCTGCTTATTACACAGATGAAGCTGTTAAAAACTTAGTTGAAGGAGGTTTGAATGCAGCTGTTCAAGTCATTGAAACTGGAACAACTGACACACGTGTTAACTAATTTATTTACAAGAAAAAGTCCGTTATAACGGACTTTTTTTAAAATGTCCATTATAACGGACTTTTTCTATAATGTCTGCTATAATAGACATAGTGAAGGAGAAAATTATGAACTATCTAGCAATAATAGGTGATGTGATTGATTCAAAGTCACTGGAAAATCGTTATGACGTCCAAAACAGTTTCAAAGCTTGTCTTCAATCCATTAATGAAAAGTATCAAAAAAAAGTAGTTTCAAAATTCTCATTGACATTAGGAGATGAATTCCAGGGACTTCTTTCTACCCAGGTCAATATTTTTCAAGTAATTGATGATATTAGTATGATGATGAAACCATACCAAATTCGTTTTGGTATTGGAGTAGGTCAAATATTAACGGATATTAATCCAGACATCAGTATTGGTGCTGATGGTCCTGCATATTGGAATGCCAGAAAAGCCATTAACTATATTCATGAAAAAAATGATTATGGACAAAACCATTTAGCATTTCAATCTGATAATGAATCAACAAGTAAGGTCATTAATAGTCTGTTAGCAGCAGGAGAAGCCATCAAAAACAATTGGGTGACTAGTCAACAAGAGGTTTTTGAAACTATGCTATCAGAAAATATCTATACTGAGGATTTTAATCAAGCCTTATTAGCAAAAGAAATGAGACTGGATCCAAGTGCTCTCTCCAAACGTCTCAAATCAAGTAGTGTTAAAGTTTACTTTAGGACTAGGTTAACAGCATGTGACCTCTATCAGCAAGAGCTTGAGGAGGAAAGTAAATGACTGGATTATCGACATTTTTAAAAGACAACCCACTAGTAACACTTTATTTCATAGCTCATTTTTTGTCTGATTTTCAATTGCAGAGCCAAGAAATAGCAGATAAAAAGAACAGTGATAAGAACTTTCTTATCAAGCATCTATTAGGCGTTGCTTTGCCACTAGTAGTGATTTCTATCATTGTACCATCAACTGTCAGCATTAGCTTGCTTCTATGGCTAAGCCATGCAGTTATTGATTTCAGTAAACCCTACTTAGCAAAACTGTTGAAACTTAGTCAGATTAAGAGCTTTGCTATTGACCAAATCCTCCATATCTTATGTATCCTAGGGGTTATTTTCCTATTGTGGGAAGGGCATGTTCCTAATTTTTTAAATAATCCTTATCTGAGAATAATATTATTTATGGTTTTAATTACTAAACCAAGTAATATTGCTTTTAAGATTTTTTTTGACCGCTTTCAACCGCGTTCGCAAAGTAAATTGGATACTATTAGTGGTGCAGGTGCCATGATTGGTAATTTGGAAAGAATTGTTATTGGAATCTGTATGGTAATGGGACAGTTTGCATCAGTTGGGCTAGTTTTTACAGCTAAATCAATTGCTCGTTATGATAAAATTTCTAAAGACCCAGTTTTTGCTGAGTATTATTTAATTGGTTCTTTATTTAGTATTTTATCTGTTTTTGTAGCAGCTTGGATTTGTTTCTTTTAAAAAAGATGACATAACTATAGTTATGTAGAAAATGTGATACTTTTGATTTTAACGTAAATTTGCTATAATGTAACAAGTAAAAATTTTAGAAAGATTTGTGGAGGTCATAAGCTCCAAAGAGGTATTAGTCTATTGTCTCAATCTTATATTAATGTAATTGGTGCTGGTTTAGCCGGCTCAGAAGCGGCTTATCAAATTGCTAAGCGTGGTATTCCTGTAAAATTATATGAAATGCGTGGTGTTAAACCAACACCTCAGCATAAAACCTCAAATTTTGCTGAATTGGTTTGTTCTAACTCTTTCCGTGGTGATAGCCTTACAAATGCTGTCGGATTACTGAAGGAAGAAATGCGTCGTTTAGACTCAATTATCATGCGGGCTGGTGAAGAACACCGCGTTCCTGCTGGTGGAGCAATGGCTGTTGACCGTGAGGGCTATGCAGAAGCAGTTACTGCAGAGTTGGAAAATAATCCACTAATTGAAGTAATTCGTGGTGAAATCACAGAGATTCCTGATGATGCAATTACTGTTATTGCAACTGGTCCTTTGACGTCAGATGCCTTAGCTGAGAAAATCCATGATTTAAATGGCGGAGACGGCTTCTATTTTTATGATGCAGCAGCTCCGATCATTGATAAGTCAACAATTGACATGAACAAGGTTTATCTCAAATCACGCTATGACAAAGGAGAAGCTGCTTATCTCAACTGTCCAATGACTAAAGAGGAGTTCATGGCATTTCATGAGGCGCTGACAACAGCTGAAGAAGCACCGCTTAATTCTTTTGAAAAAGAAAAATACTTCGAAGCTTGTATGCCGATTGAAGTTATGGCTAAACGTGGCATTAAAACAATGCTCTACGGGCCGATGAAACCAGTTGGGTTAGAATATCCAGAAGATTACACCGGACCACGTGACGGCGAATTTAAGACGCCTTATGCAGTCGTTCAATTACGTCAGGATAATGCTGCGGGAAGTCTTTATAACATGGTTGGTTTCCAAACCCATTTGAAATGGGGCGAGCAAAAACGTGTTTTCCAAATGATTCCTGGTTTAGAAAATGCTGAATTTGTAAGATATGGTGTGATGCACCGTAACTCATATATGGATTCTCCAAATTTATTAGAGGAAACATTCCAATCACGCGCCAACCAAAATCTCTTCTTTGCTGGTCAAATGACGGGTGTTGAAGGTTATGTAGAGTCTGCAGCTTCTGGTTTAATTGCGGGTATTAATGCAGCTCGTCTCTTTAAAGGTGAAGAAAAAGCAGTCTTCCCAAATACAACAGCAATTGGTAGCCTGCCATATTATGTTACACATGCAGAAAGCAAGCATTTCCAACCAATGAATGTGAACTTCGGTATTATCAAAGAACTAGAAGGCAAACGAATCCGTGATAAAAAAGAACGTTATGAAGCTATTGCTAATCGTGCATTAGCAGATTTAGAACCATTTTTATGTTTATAAAAAAGAACCCTGAGGTTCTTTTTATTTTCTGTTAAATGGAAATCTAATATGTTTAACGTTGTCAATTGTATCAGCAACTTTTTGATTAAATTCAACCGTGCGAAGGGTATCTTTATCTCTTAATTCTGTGCTTTTTTCTAAGACATTAATATCAGCAAAGTACAACTTTATGAGACTACCTTGTGGGTATTTGCCACTTTTAGGCGACATTGCAACAACTTCATTAAGTCGAAAGTCAGCTAAATGCTTATCCGGACGCGCTGGAATAGAAGCCACAATAAAACCTTGTTTCTCAAGATGCGCTTTAGCATCCTCTAGTGGGATATTGATAACATCATCTAGACGTCTTAAATTTTCTTGACGTTGGTGACGTTGATCCATATATTTTTCGACAATTGGTCGTGTATTATCCATTCCTTTGCCTATTAACTCGGTTGTATCTGGAATAACTGAAATTAATTTACCAAGAGCACCTAAAGAATTTGTAAGTCGTCTTTTTTTAACCATATTTTTCTCCCATCCAAGGATTGATAAGTTTATTATACCAAAATGCCCGAGTAATCCTAACAATAAAACTTACAAAACTGTAAGTTTCTTGATAGAAATTGTAAGATTGGGAGATTATCTTTCTCTTATAATAGTTAGTGTAAAAGGTTATAATAGAACAAGGAGATATGACATGTTATTAGAAATCAATCACTTACAAAAAAATTATCGAACACGCTTTTCAAAGGAAGTTACCCATGCCTTACAAGATATTGATTTTAAAGTAGATAATGGTGAATTTATTGCTATTATGGGGGAATCAGGATCAGGGAAAACTACACTACTAAATATTTTGGCAACCTTAGAAAAACCAACAAATGGAAGCGTTCTCTTGAATCAAGAAGATATTACGAAAATCAGAGAAAATCAACTTGCACAATTTCGCCTTCAAAATTTAGGATTTGTCTTTCAAGATTTTAATCTACTAGATACCTTATCTATAAAAGATAATATAGTTTTACCATTGGTTCTTGATCGTAAGCCGCACCAGGAAATGGAAAAACGCTTAAGCTCCATTGCTTCCAAACTGCGAATTGATAATCTGCTTAACAAACGTCCTTTTGAAATTTCAGGAGGACAGAAACAACGGGTTGCCATAGCTAGAAGTTTGATTACACAGCCTAAAATTTTACTTGCTGATGAACCAACTGCTGCATTAGATTACCGCAATTCAGAGGACTTACTTGATTTATTTGAAGAGATTAATATGGATGGACAAACAATCCTGATGGTGACACACTCTTCAAATGCCGCAAGTCATGCCAAACGAGTTCTCTTTATTAAAGATGGACGTATTTTCCATCAAATGTATCGTGGTAATAAATCTAACGCAGAATTTAGTAAATCCATATCATTGGCAATGACTGGCTTATTAGGAGGTGAATAAGATGTTCTACCTTAAATTAGCCTGGAATAATTTAAAGAAATCGAAAGAAGTAGTTGCACCATTCCTATTAGCAAGCACCGTTTTATTTGTCTTATGTGCTATCGTATCAATTATCTTATTTAGCCCTATCTCTTCAGATATGTCATATGGAAAAACCTTATTGACCTTGTCTATAGTTATTCTCAATATCTTTACCTTAATAATAGAAATCTATAGTTATAACTTCTATTTAAAGCAAAGGAGTCGGGAATTTGGTCTTTATAATATACTTGGAATGAATAAGAAACAAGTCGGTTTAGTAGCAAGTATCGAATTAATAATTATTCTAGTTTTTACTGTTGTATTAGGAAGTATTTTTTCTTACATCTTTTCAAAACTCTTTTATCTCATTTTTGTAAACTTATCTCATTTGAAGCAATTAACATTACCATTTGATATTAAGGGGTATCTAGTATCAACACTACTATTTATTATATTTTTCCTAGTATTAGAAATTGTCGGACTTCTAAAAATTAGAAAAACGTCGCCCCTATTACTTTTCCAAGATCAACAGCAAGGAGAATTGGAACCCAAAGGAAATATCATATTTGCCTTTTTGTCTCTCTTATCAATTGGATTTGGCTATTACTTATCAATCAGTTCAGCAAAAATTGCAGCATTAGCAGTATTATTTAGATTCTTTATAGCAGTAATCTGTGTCATTATTGGAACTTATCTTTTTTATATCTCATTTATGACCTGGTATTTAAAAGGTAAAAAAGCCAATAAAAACTATTTTTATAAACCTCAACATTTTGTCTCAACATCACAATTAATTTTTCGAATGAAACAAAATGCTCTTGGCTTAGCAACATCACTTTACTAGCTTGTATGGCCTTCGTAACAATTGCAACATCAACAGCACTTTATACAAATACTGAAAGTTCAATTGATAAATTATTTCCTAAAAATACCTCATTTGGCTTTGTATCTGAGAAAGCAGAAGTAGCAAAGAAGAACTTTCAGAACTATGTTCAAAAGCCACTCCATTTAAACAAGGAAAATTATATAGATAGTAGTACCCTTATGTTAGGGATGCCTGGTGCTAAAGGTAGAGAAATAAAGGTTACAGCAGAATCTCTAAATCATCCCACCCCAACCAAAACTAGCTATACCTATATCTTAACAATTGAAGATTTGGAAAAATTTGGAAATAAAATACCAAATTTGAACTCAGACCAAGTTGCCTATTTCACACAAAAAGGGGACAGCCAGCTGAAGTCCATTAATTTCCTCGGGAAAAAATACCAGGTAATAAAAAACTACAAAAAAGTCTATTACCCTGACCTAACAAATACCTACTACCCATCATTAATTGTAGTCAAAGATCAGAAAGTTCTAAATCAGTTACTTAAAGCCGCTAACAGCAAACTGACCCATCAATTAACAGTTAAATATAAGGTCTATGCTGATTTAAAAGAATCACAATTACATCAAATCACTGATAAGACTGGTAATCTTAGTGATGGTGACAAGTTTCTTGCTCAAGTTGTTCCAAAAGAAAGCTTTAGAGATGAATCTTATGCACTCTTTGGTGGATTCCTCTTTACAGGTTTTCTACTGGGTCTAACATTTATTATGGGTGCTGCCTTAATCATCTACTATAAACAGTATACAGAAGGCCATCAGGACAAAAAATCTTATCAAATTTTACAAGAAGTTGGCATGAGTAAAAAACAAGTTAAGAAAACAATTAATTCACAAATTTTACTTGTCTTCTTTATGCCAATTACCATGGCAATCATCCACTTTTGTCTTGCTTTAGTAATGATTAAACAAATGCTTTTACTCTTTGGCGTTATTGATACAAATCTAATCTATATGGTTTGTGCAAGTACAATCGCAGTCATCATTGTGATTTACTTTATTATTTATAGCATCACCAGCCGCACTTATTACAAAATAATAGAAAGATAGAAAGAGGGCGATTTTTCGCCCTTTTTTGTTAGAATAGTCATATGAAAACGCTAAAAAAACTATTTATTATCGAAGATGATGCCACAATAAAGAATATGCTAACGCAGCATTTAGCACAAGAATACCTAATAGCAAGTGTTCTAAATTTTAGGGATATTAAACGTGAAGTCATGGACTTTGCCCCAGATTTAATTCTAATGGATATTACCTTGCCCTACTATAATGGATTTTATTGGACCACCGAAATCAGAAAAGATTTAACTGTACCTATTATCTTTATTTCTAGTTCCTCTGATGAGATGGATGCGGTCATGGCCCTAAATATGGGTGGTGATGATTTCATCAGTAAACCTTTCTCACTGACAATACTAGATGCTAAGATTGCCGCCTTTCTAAGGCGTGCAAACCAGTTTGCCAAATCTGACCTGACTTTTCAATCCTTTACACTGACCTTCGATGGCAATTTGGCAACTAGTCAAGACCAAATTGCTTTGTCTCCGACTGAGCACAAGATTTTAGCTTTGCTATTTTCAAAACAAGGACAGGTAGTAACCAAGGAAGAAATTTTGACACATTTATGGGAAAACGATCAGTTCATTGATCAAAACACTCTGAATGTCAATATGACCAGACTTAGGAAAAGAGTTGCAGAGATTGGAATGAATCACATTCACACGGTGAGAGGAGTAGGATACGTACTGAAATGATTAGATTATTTATTAAAGAGTATAAATCATGGTATATTATATACTTTATCTTGTTTTTTCTTAATTTCTTAGTTTTTTATCTCTTCCACTTGCCACTGGATTATTTTATAACTGCTGGATGGGTTTCCTTAGGATTCTTAGTACTTTATACAGTTCCTAGTTACTTAAAATTCAAAAGTAAAATAGAAATTTTACAAAATTTTATTTATGTAAATGAATTAAATGAATTAAAGTCACCCAGCGAGCTAGCCTACTTGTCTGTCATCCAGAAGCAAATCAGTCAACATGAATTGTCACAACAGGACTTAATCAAACAAAAGGATAGCTTGAATCAAATGATTAAAATGTGGGTCCACCAAATGAAAATTCCACTGTCTGTTCTCTCACTAATGGATCAGACAAAGAGTTATGACATGGTAGAAGCCAAGATTCAGCTCTTTAAAATGGAAAATTATCTGAAGCAATTATTAACTTATTTGAAGTTTTCGGATTACAATGATGATTACATTTTTGAACAAGTAGAAGTAGCAGATCTAATTAAACAAATCATCAAAAGTTATGCTTATCTATGTATCTCTAAGGAAATTAGTATTAGCGTCACTGGTCAAAGTAAACTTAAAACAGATAAAAAATGGCTTAGTTTTGCTTTAGAACAAATAATTGATAATGCAATTAAGTATTCGAGGCATGGTGGAAGTATTGTAATTGAAATCCGAGATGATAGTATTAAAATATCAGATACAGGTATTGGAATACTTAATTCTGATTTAAATCGTATATTTGAAGATGGCTTCACTGGATATAACGGGCATGAACATCAAAAAGCCTCAGGTTTAGGGCTTTATATGACAAAAAGAGTCTTAAATAATCTGGAATTGGATATTGCCATTAAAAGTAAAGTTGAAAAAGGAACAAACGTTTTAATCACAAGGAGATCTAGGTAATGATAAAGAATAGTGACTATTCTCTCGACTCTTTATTTCAAAATAAAGAGGAACATGTATTAAAAATATACGAAATGCTTATTAAAGATATTCAGACATATGCTGAGCCAATGATTGAAGTGAAAAAAACAAGTTTACATATTGTTAAGAAACGAGCATTTTTAGGTGTTCATCCTAAGAAGAAATGGATAGATTTAAATATCGTAAGTGATCATCCACTGACCCATGAGCAGTTGACAAAAACAGAACAAATTTCAAAGAATCGTTACCACAATTCAATTCGAATACATCATGTTGATGATATTGATCAAGAATTATTAGACTTAATCAAAGAAGCATACCAAATGTAAAGAGGAGATTACTTATGCCAGAAATTTGGGATATATATGATAACCAACGGGTCAAAACCGGTCGTACAATGATTCGCGGGAATCAATTTAAAGAAGGTGACCTTCACTTAGTAGTTCATCTTTGTATTTTTAATACCAAAGGTGACATGTTGATTCAGCAACGCCAAAAAAATAAAGAAGGTTTTCCAAACATGTGGGATGTTTCCGTAGGTGGCAGTGCCTTAGCAGGCGAAACACCACAGCAAGCCATCATGAGAGAAGCTCAGGAAGAATTAGGAATCTCCATTGATTTATCTAAATCGAGACCGCAGTTTACTATAAATTTCGAGCAAGGCTTCGATGATACCTTTTTAGTTATTGCTGATGTCGATTTAAATAATCTGACCTTACAAGAAGAAGAAGTACAAGCTGTTAAGTGGGCTAGTCGTCAGGAAATTTTTCAAATGATGGCAGATGGAACATTTATCCCATACCACTTAGGTAAGGTTCAATTATGTTTTGATATGTTAGGTAGGTATGGAGCATTTAAATAAAATAGTAACTTGGAAAAGATTGAAGGGGAGTCGATGAGTTATATAAACAATAAAGAAAATGATCATCTCTATGAGCAGAATTTAGATCATGTATTACATGTTCTAAATCATTTTTTATGAAATGGGAGGAGGAAGCTGCCCAAGGCTTTACCAGTCTTGAACAAGTTATTAATCCATTCATTTACATCTATCCCTTTGAAAGTATTGCAGCAGTCAAAGCAAGTCCTAGAAAAGTAAAATTCCAAACATATAACATGCCCCTGCAAACTTATCATATTGGACATTTTGATTTTTTTGAATCAGCCCAGTATGATCATCAGTATGCTAAAAATAATCTCATAACTCAGCTAAATAATCTAGGCAAAACAAACGCTAGTGATTTTAGAAAAGTAAACTATAAAGAAGGCAATAGATTTGTTGACTGGGTAGTTGCATTAATCGGCATGACCATTCTCTTTTATATTATGGAAAAATATAGTTCAATTCTATTAGGAATAGGATTCTGTTTACTGTATTTATTGATTTATTTTACAAGTCGATATGTCATTGTAAACAATTTTCGCAAAGCCTCTGATAAAGACTTTCTTAAAGCCTATAATAAACTATTAACTGATACTGCACGAACAGTTGGCTATCAGGTGCAGCAAAATAAAATTATTTGGACTGATGACCCAAGTCAATTTAAAGAATTCTCAAAAGCACTTGTAGCAAAGTTAGAGGAAGGTGATGGACTAGCAAGAACTAATTTTTATAAAATAAAGTTTTTAATGGATAAAGCAAAGTGTTTATATACTTTAAAGCAATTTGATCAACTCAACCAATTGTTAGTAGATATGCATAGTCCTGAGTTACTTAAAAATAATGATGCAACGTCATTAATAATAGCTATTAAACAAATGGCATATTATTTTGATAAAAAAACATTATAAAAATGTAAAGAGCCTATTTCATAGGCTTTTTTTGACTTCGTGAAATATTTTTCAAAAAAACGTTAAAAAGTTCACAAAATCTATTGACAAAAATCGCTTACAAGAATATAGTAGTTACTATAAGTAGCTACTATATAAAACGAGGAGTAAATATGTTGGTTAAAAAAATGAAACAATTCGGCTATACCGAGTCTGAAACCAATATATACCTTAGTCTAGTGGAAAATGGTTCCATGACAGGGTATGAGGTCAGTAAAAAATCTGGTGTTCCTAGGTCTAAAGTTTATAATAATTTAGAAACTTTAGTGAAAAAGGGAGTCGTTTTAGTTAATAAAAGTGAACCAAAGATATACTCAGCCATTTCGCCAGAAGAATTTGTTAGCATGCTCAAACAAACGACACTTGGCGATATTCAATATTTAGATGATCACTTATCTGTTATTAAAGAAAAAGAAGACGATACCTTACTGTGGCAATTAGAAAATAAAGATGCAGTCCAACATAAAATGTTATATATGATTGAACATGCCAAAGAAAGTCTTTATATCCAAATATGGGAAGAGAGTTTAACTCCCACTATTATTAATGCTTTAAAAGAAGCAGAAGCCAGACTAGAAGTATTCGTTTGTATTTTATTTAGTCCCAGTGGTCATTATACTCTACCTTTTAAACGTTTTTACCCTCATGGATTCGAGACAGATAAACTTGAAGATATGGGTGGGCGTTGGGTTAACTTGATCTGCGATGATGATATTGTATTATTTGGGACCTTAGATCAAACATGTGATGTGATTTGGTCTCACAATAAAGCAATGCGTCTCTTAGCAAAAGAATATGTTAAACACGATGCATATACATTAAAGATCATTCAAGAACATGGTCAAGAATTGGCACGCGCCTATGGAAACGATTTTGAAGGTATCCGGAAAATATTCTAATGGAGAATACCATGACTTTCAAAAATCTATTATTATTTCTCGTTATCGTTGTCAATGCTTATTTTGCTTTTATTTTTATCAAAGACTTAATAAGCCATAAAAAAGAAGTAATGGCTGAACCTGCTAAAACAGGTGTGCTACCTATCAGTAGTGCTATTATTTTCTTCCTTTCAACTGTTGGTATTTCAGACTTCGCCATCAGTACCAGCTTGTATCCAAAACTTAATTGGACAAGTGTTAAAAAATTACCAGGAACTCTTAATACACAATGTACCATTCCTGTTGCTGTTATGGCACTTGCTATATCACAAGCATCCAAGTTTCAATTGTGACATTAGTTGTTTGTATTATCAGCCAAATGGTTGGGTCATACTTTGGTGCAAAATTCGCTGTTAAGCTTCCAGCTGAAAAACTGAAATATTCTATTGGGATAGGTATGATTATTGCTGCCTTGATTATCTTCGGTGGTAAGTTTGGATGGTTACCTGGTGGTGGTAATGCTACTGAACTAACTGGCTTAAAACTTGTCATTGCGGCTATCGCGCTAGCCATTTTCGGAGCCTTAAACAACATCGGAATTGGATCATATGCCCTTACCATGATTACTGTTTACTTACTTGGCTTAAATCCAGCAGTCGCTTTCCCAATTATGATGGGTGCAGCAACTTTCTCAGTACCTGTTGGAAGTGTTCAATTTGTGAAATCAGGTGAGTACAGCCGTAAAATTACCCTTTTCACCTCGACTTTTGGTGTACTAGGCGTTCTCTGTGCAGTATTTGTTGTAACAAGCTTAAATGTCTCAATTCTTCAATGGTTTGTTGCCTTTATCTTGCTCTATAGTGCTTATGGCATGTTGAAAAAATAAGGAAAGAGGATTATTATGTTAATTTTAACTAAAAATGATATTCAAAAATGCTTTTCAATGACTGATGCTATTAAAGCAGCCAAAGAAGCCAGCAAATTATACACTAGTGGAAATGCAACTGTACCTCTACGCACTAACTTAGATGTAACTGATTTTAAAGGTCAAAGTCTTTATATGCCAGCTGTGACTAAAGGTGATCAAAATGCCCTAGGTGTGAAAATTGTTTCCGTCTATCCTGGTAATATTGACAAAGGGTTACCTTCTGTTCCAGCAACTATGGTTGCTTTGGATCCAGAAACAGGGATTGTCTCAGCTATCTTAGATGGTACTTATTTAACACAATTACGCACAGCTGCCATCCAAGGCGCTGCGACAGAAGAATTTTCAAATCCAGATGCAAAAATTGCTGGCTTAATTGGAACCGGTGGCCAAGGCTACCAACAAGCCATCGCCATGATGACCGCACGACAACTGGAAGGATTAAAAGTCTTTGATATTGATTTTGACCGTGCAAAAGCTTTTGCACAACAATTATCAGCAGATATGAAAGATACCTTTACTACAAAAATCTATGCTGTCCAAACAGCAAAAGAAGCAGTAGCAGATTCTGATATTGTCACAACAGTTACAACCTCAAAAGTTAATACCTTTAATGCTGAGGACGTGAAAGCTGGTGCCCATATCAATGGTATTGGTGCTTATACACCAGAAATGTTAGAGTTACCTAAAGAATTACTAGTCAAAGCTGATGCAGTTATCTTTGATACTAGTGATGGGGTCTTAGCAGAAGCAGGAGACATTCAAACACCTATCAAAGAAGGATTGCTTGAACTAACTGACTATACTGGAGAAATTGGCCAATTCTTATTAGGACAAATTCAGGGACGCCAATCAGCAAGTGATATCACAGTCTTTAAGAGTGTCGGTTCAGCAGTCTTAGATATCGTAACAGCTCAATTAATTGTCGAAAAAGCACAAGAAATAGGTATTGGAACCCAATTTGACATATAAAGAAAAAAACAAGCTCAGGCTTGTTTTTTGGTATAATAAATTTAAGATTGGATTTAGCATCCAAAATAACTTGAAAAAGGAGATTGGTATGACGGATAATATAAGCAAATCTTGGGATTATTTTTTTAAAGGCCAGTATGAAGAAGCTTACCAATTAGTAAAAATGATTTTCAACTAGAAAATTGCAAGAATTATAATTTTTTAAATCTAATGGGTTACCTCAATTTGCAATTTGAAAATTATGAGCAAGCTATCGAACTAATTCAAGAAGAAAAACAGATTATTGATAAATATTTTAAGGATGATTTGTTAAAAAATGCTGTTAATAATTATGAACAAGGCTTTTTGAGATTAAAGTTAGGTAATCATTACAAAGCTATGCTTTATATGCAATTATCACTTGAGCAGGCTTTGAAAACAGATGACCTTATTGCACAAGCATGTGCTTACAGGGGGGTGGGTGATATTTATCAAAGTAAAGGAAAAATAGAAGATGCAAGAATAGTATATAACCATGCCTATAAACTATTTGAAAAAGTAGGAGAAGACATTGGTCTTAAAGAAATTGAAATTAAATTAGGAGAATTACCATTTGAGTAAGTTAACCATTAAGAAGTATCAAAACTATTTAACAGAAGTCTACCAATTTCATAAAGGTGACCAAGGTCTATTTATGAAATTAGTTGAAGAAGTAGGAGAAGTTGCACAAGTATTAAATATAAAAAATGGACGTAAAAGTTCAGATATAAATCCTGCTGAAGCACTAGCCAAAGAATTATCAGACATTATTCACTATAGTATTGCAATTGCAGCTATAAATAATATTGATTTAGAAGCTGTCATTCTTGAAAAAGACAAAATGGCATCATTAAAATACGGAAGAAAAGAAAATTTACTAAATTATTTACAAAAAGAAAAGACAGCACTATGACCAATATTTTAGAAGTTTCCAGAATAAACACCTATGCTGATTCACGATTTTCTAAAGAAGCTCTAAATCAACACGGTTGCTTTTTAGTTAATCAAGAATTCCCATATGAAGTCAAAATTATCTCAAGCAAAAGTGCCATTATAACTGGACCAAATCCGGACCATTACTTAGCAGTTATTAACGAATTCCGTTTTAATGCAGAACATATTAATGAATTCTATGATAAGGAACATCAGCTTATTGTTCAGTTTAAACCTAAAGTTGTCCATCGCATTCCCATCCTAGAGATTCAGCCATCACAATTCTATATCAATCAAGAAAAATATCAGGCAGTAGCCTCATTTATCAATACAGCAGAAGATGTCATTGTTCCAGTTACTAAGGATAATCATGGACGATTCATTTCATTAGATGGACACAGTCGTTTAAAAGTTGCTTTGGATAAAGGCATTCAAGATGTTTATATATATGACAGCCAAGCTGATGCTTATATTTTCGATTTTGTCCAAGAAGCTAAGAAACGGCAGATAGAATCAATTTCTGATATGTCAGTTCTAAGCCATGCAGAATATCAAACCAAATGGATTGACTATTGCAATCATTACTTTAATAAGTAATCCCAATACGGATTGCTTTTTTATTACTCTGACCTTGTCCAATATGTTAAAATATAAGAAAATTACCTGAACAATTAGGTATTTATGATGATGAACACCTTAACTCTATTACACAAATTGCCAAAGCTCTCAAAAAAGATGGCAATAAAGCAATTCTCCAAATTCACCATGGCGGACGTGAAGCAATGGGCCGTGCTGCTAAAGGTAAAGAAGTCTTAGCACCTTCAGCAATTGATTATGATTTCCTAAATTATCCTGTTCGTGAAATGACTAATGAGGAAATTGAAGAGATTATCAAAGATTTCGGTCGTTCAACCAAGCGAGCAATCGATGCTGGATTTGATGGTGTTGAAATTCATGGAGCTAACCATTATGGCATTCAACAATTTTTCTCTGAATTTTCAAACCATAGAGAAGATAAATGGGGCGGCAGTCTCCAAAAACGAATGACTTTTCCATTAGCTGTAGTTGACGAAGTAAAACGTGTCATCGCTGAATACGCACCTGACAATTTCATCGTCGGTTATCGTTTTAGTCCAGAAGAAATTCATGATGAAACAGTTGGCTATACCTATCTTGAAGGCCTAGAACTAATCAAAGAAGTCATCAAACGCGAATTGGATTATATCCATCTTTCCTTATGGAATGGCTACGCTTCAACACCAATTGGTGGAGAGAAGAGCTTCGGTGAGTATTATCAAGAGATTCTAGATGCTCAGACAAAATTAATTTTGGTTGGTGGTGTTTTTGATCATGAAAGTGCACAAAACGCAGTTGAAACATACTGTGATTTAATTGCTGTTGGCCGCGGAACTCTAATAGATCCAGAATTTGGTAAGAAAATTTCCGAAGGCAAAGGCGATACCATTATCCATGAAATCACTCCAGAACAAGTAAAAAATGTTCATTGGACTTCAGGATTAAAAAATGTCTACACCGCACCAGAAGGAACAAGTTTACCACCATTATCAAATGGGGAAAGTATCAAATAAATACAACAAAAAAAGTGGACTATTGACAGTTCACTTTTTTAAAGTTATAATAATTTACATAAATATAGTTATGTCATAATTTATCTAGAGCATTTTTTTGTTCGTCATTGACGATATGGGTATAGAGGTCAGTAACCTGTGTAGAGGCATGGCCTAATTGGTGGCTGACTAAGACTTGGGACTTAGTTGCATCATACAGCCTGGTTGCCAGTGTATGGCGTAGTTTATGGGGCGTCACTCGGATTTTGAAGTCTTGTGAGTACTTAGCAACCAGTTTTTCTATAGAAGAGGCATCAATTCGATTAGGAACACCACGATACTCCGTTAGAAAGAAAGCAAGGTCTTGTTTTTCCGCCTTGTAACGGTTCTTGCGGATAGCCAAGTAGTTCTCGAGGTATGGTTTAGCAAAGCCAGCAACGTTAACTGAGTCACGTTTGCCACCCTTACGGGTTACTTCGATGACCATCATTTTCAAGTTTAGGTCCTTCATGTCAAGGTTTACAGCTTCTGAAAGTCGAACGCCGGATGCAAGAAGTAGTGCAATAATAGCAAGATCACGTTCCTTATTTTTTCGGAAAGATGATTTAGCCCTGTTTGACAGCAAATTCTCGTATTCATTATCGACGTACTCCAGAAATTCCATGGTTTCATCGCCTAAAAAGAGTTTTTGCTTGATATTTTCCGCACGTGAGGCTAAGGTTTCTTTTTTCTTCTTTGTAGAGACCTTTTTCATAACATTTCGGTAGAAATAAGGTTCTCCTTGGTCATTTTCAACCTCCTCAGTCAAATACTTGTAGAGATAGATAAGGCTGACAAGTTCTGTTAATGGTTGTTTGCGAAACACCAGACTTAGTTGAGTAAGTATTAAGAGAAGGACGTTCCCGTAAGTAGAGAACAAAAGCCTCCATATCTTTCTTAGTCAGATGTTCTAAAGTAGATAAATCAATATCAGCAATTTTAGCAGCATTTGAGATATCAGCATCAATTAACCAATCAAAGAAACGTTTATATTCCTTAAGATATTCATATAAAGTTGTAAAACTGTAAGGCACTGATAATTTGGACTGATAATATTCCAAAACATACCAAGGCATAATCGTTTTATATTCTTCAATTTTTTCTAAAAGTAAGTCACGTCTCATATATATTTTCCTTAGATAGCCTTTTTCATAAGGCTTTTTCTGTATTGTTTATAATAGAAGTATATCACACCCTTATATTTTTTTCAAGAAAATTACAGTTTTTCGGAAAGATGTTATGAGGGATATATGGGAATATCTTCATTCCCAATCCCTTGTTATTATTGAACAAATCAGCAAACAGATAAGTTTCTTAAAAAAATTCTACTCTTTCTTTTTTCGGAATGGCATGCGCATCGTTCTTTGGTTCTTTGACCCAACTTGAATATGAATTCTACATCGTCAATTGTCTTGAGCTGAGATGCTCTTTACTAATGAAATAAATTTCTTGCTAAAATGCTCAATTGAATCTCCACTCTTTAGTTGACTTTATTATATAGCACTATTTTATCTGGTTTACCTTTATAACATGATGTAATTATTTGTGATTACTGATAGGTAAAATGATTTGAAATTGTCTTAGGATGGCAATCTCAGCATTAATTGTTTATTACTAAACAGAATACAATTTCTTTTTAAACTACAATTCTAACTTATAAAGATATTCTGAACTTGTTTCTTTTGCATTTTTGTTCAAACGATTGTCAGAAACAGATTGTTTTATCATTCCTAATTGTTCCATCAACTGATATGAGGCCTGATTTTGGCTGTCACAATGAGCAATAAAAGTTGTTATATGAAAATGTTTTAAAAAATAATTTATGGCATATTTTGCTGCTTCAAGCGCAAATCCTTTTCCCCAATACTCTCTACTTAGTATCCAACCAATTTCAACAAATGGCTCATCAACATCTTTTGATAAACTTAAACCACCAATATGCTGTTTATTAATTAGTATTGCAAAGTCGAGTTCAAAATTCTCTTCAGTATAGTGTTTCCAGTTGGATTCACATTTCTCGATAAAGCGCTTTGTCTCTTCGAGTCTATTATTAGGTAAATTTAACATATATTGATTTGCATCTCTATCTGACGCATAGTTATGAGTAGACATAAGAAATTCACTAGTCATAGGTACCAGTAATAGTCTATCTGTAGTTATAGTAAACATTTTTTCACCTCCATTATGAGTTGAGCAATAAGTGATTATTGTAGTTTATTCAACTCTTTAATATAACTTCTAACTATGGTACCACAATTCTTACAAATATCATGATATATCTGAATACTGCTAGTTGTTAGTATCTTATCAGTTGGTAGCAAACCAGCATAACCTTTATTTTGTCTAAACGTTACAAACTCTTCCTCTTGACAGTAATTACAATTTATATTTTCCACGCTATTTCTCATTTCTTAATTGAAACAGTTCTTCTACTTTTAAATTAAATATTTTTGCTATTTTTAGAGCCATTTCTAGGGAGGGGTTATACTTATTATTTTCTAGATGACTTATTATTTTCTAGATGACCTATTGTTTCTCGTCTAACACCTATCAAATTAGCAAGTTCTAGTTGTGTCATATTTTTATTTTGTAAGATAATTGTATATCTCTAAAAGGGAATCTACCAAGAACACCGATAAGGCTATAGCCCCAGCTACAAAAATTGATTCAATAAAATATTTTCCTGACAGACCAGGATTTCCTTGGATATAATAATATGCAATGCGATAAACCCCTGCTCCAGGAACTAAAGGAAAATAGCTTGGTATATAGAAGACTGTGACAGGTGACTTCAGGACACGCGCAGCAATTTGTGACAAAAAAGCTATTACAATCCCACCACACAGGGTGGCTAAACCAATTTGTGTATAGGATAAGGCTAGAAGATAAACCAGATAGCCAGCAGCTCCTATAAAACCAGTCTGATATGCCACGTGACGAGGAGTCTCAAGTAGTACACCTGATGTAACTGTGGCAACATAGGCACCAATTATCTGTAAAATCATACCCATGTGATAATTCCTTTCGCAATAAAGAGACCTAAGGCAACACCCACACCTAAACTAACCGCAATAATTAAAGCTTCAACAATTTTAGTGATACCCGATCCGTAATCACCTTTAAATGAATCACGAAATCCATTGGTAAAGGCCGTCCCAGGAAATAAAGGCATCAGAACTGAAATAACCACAATATCAAATGATGGATTTGGCATTTTGAGCAAATAAATAATAATCGGAATAACTGTTGCTACTAAAAGGGTTGCTACTGTTCCAAAAATAAAATCATTTAAGGCTAAAAATTCCTTTAATTTATAGGAAAAGAGTAAAAGAAAGGCCGCAATCACTGAAAGGAAGATTTCGTTCATATCTCCACCAAGCAAGACGGCAAATGAAATCACCAAGAGAATTGTTGAAACACCAACAACTCTACTAGAGTAATTTTTCTTATCCATGCGCATTAGTTTGGCATAGGCTTCTTCAAACGTGATTTTATTGGAAGTCAAATCACGTGAAATCTGATTAACGATGTGAATTTTTCGTAAATTGGTATCACGCTTAGTTATCCGTTTGATCAGTGTAATTGGCTCATCCAAGTCTGGGCCATCTAAGGTGATAAAGAGACCTGTTGTATTGGCGAAGACTCAGTTATTGGTTGTTGACTCACTTGCAGCATGCGCTGAACGGTACTTTCCACGCGGTAGCACTCGGCGTTGGATTCTAACATCTCAATACCTGCCTGCATAGCAACCTTTACTATGTATTTGTTATAATTTTCTGTCATTAATTTTCATTACCTAAGTATGTTAGTATTGCAACTACTGCTGCTTGGGTACCTGTTGTTAGGCTTGGCTGAATGGCTGGCGCAAACTTGGGATTATGATTGACATAAACCATTTGATCCTCTGTAAAGCCACCGAATTCCCAGTAAAAATACGGAATACCAAATTCTCTTGGGATATATGAATAATCCTCGGAGGCAGTCATTGGCTTGTAAGAATTAGTGCCTTCTTCCCCTAAATAGATTTTAAAGGAGTGGCTTACCTACTTTTCTATTTTATCATCATTATCAGTCAAAGGAAAGAGGTCGTAAACTTCTATTTCGGGATTCTCTAGACAGTTTTCTGCTTGGCTGTCTAATCTACTTATTTATATTTTTTCTGAAATGGGTCTTGACTCGTTTATTCTAACAGCTCAAAGCTTGCTATTCTTACTCTCTTGGCTAAGAATAAAAAGGCTGAAATCATTTTTTCAACCTTTTTATTTTGGCATCTATTAATCTTCGTTAGGGTCATTTTTGGCATCTTCATGTGTTTTATGAATGGTTCCTGGAATGTGATCAGGACCTGCATAGATTGAATATAGTTTAAGAGTTGTATCTCCAGTATTAGTAACATTGTGCCAAGTATCAGCTGGAACGAGAATAACATCATCAGCTGAAACCTCTTGTTCAACTGTGAGATTATCTTTCGCATCTCCCATTTGACATAATCCTTTACCCTCTTCAATGCGTAAAAATTGATCAATTCCCATATGAACCTCTAAGCCGATATCATCACCTGGTTCGATTGCCATTAAAGTAACTTGAAGCTTTTCACCTGTCCAAATTGTCGTACGATAATTATCGTTTTCTTTAGTGTAATCTTCAATATTGACAATAAACTTTTCTTTTCCATGATCCTTATAATCAAATGTCATCTGAAAGACCTCCCTTTTTATAATTAGATTAATTCTAATTAATCTATACTATAGTAATACCACAAAAACGCTTACAAATCAAAAGAAAAGATTTTTTGAGTTGTCACAGTCCTCTTGTAATGTAACTATTAAAAAATCTCCATTTAAAAGCGAGGTTAAGAATTTAGTTTAACTAAGGTTTTTCCAATTGAGTTCCCATTTTTTACTTTTTTTAGAGCTTCATTAATATCTTCAAAATCATAAACACGATCTATAGCAATTGGAAATGGCTGCTGCTGATAAATTTCATTTACTTCTCTTAACTGTTTTCCGTTGGCACTGACAAAGATAAAATCATAAGTTTGATTATTTTTGGCTGCTAAACGATCCAATCGGTAACCAATTAAGGTAAAAAGGAAGAGTTTGATAGGTGATAAGAACATACTCTTAGCGAATGCTCTATTTGGCAATCCTTTTAAACTGACTAATTTTCCCCCTTTTTTCAAAATAGAAAATTGCCTTAGTGTTTCTTCCCCTCCAAGAGTATCAATAACATAATCAACTTCTGAAACTAACTTAGTATAATCTTCTTTTTTGTAATCAATAAAATAATCCACCCCAAGAGCTTTTAATCTTTCTTCACTCTTCCCATTGCCACTCGCAATAACGGTTAGACCTTTTGATTTTGCCAGGGGAATCGCTAGCGCACCAAAGCTACCACTTGCTCCAGAGATGAAAATTGTTTTACCTTTTTTCACTTGACATTTTTCAAAGGCTTGCAAAGCTGTCAGAGCAGCTAAGGGAATAGTTGCCGCTTCTTTTAAGGTTAAATTCTCAGGTATCAAGGCTAAATCAATTTCTGATAAGGCAATATAGTCAGCAAATGCTCCTGCTTGATCTAAAGGAGTTTTGGTATAAACGTGATCACCAACTGCAAATGCCTTGACTTTTTCGCCTACAGCTTCTACTACACCGGAAAGCTCTTGTCCTGCAGTAATTGGTAATTTGTAAGGGAGAATAGCTTTAACTTTCCCTTGGGCAATCATATAATCAACTGGATTGATACCTGCATAAGCAACTTTTACTAGAACTTCACAATCTTTAATGATTGGTTTTTCAATGTGAGTAATTTGTAAAACCGGTCCTTGTTTAGAATAGGACAGTAATTGTGCTGCTTTCATTTCCTCTCTCTTTCTATGTGAACAATTCTCCATATGTCTCTTTAATATAGGCTAATTCTAATTTTTACAATTATATCATTTTTCACATAACAATCAAACTATCTGACTATTAAAAATGGGATTTAAGCCATTCAGACACTGTTTTTAATGAAAATCTAAGATTCTCTTCATTAGAATTCACTATTTTTCATTTCATCAATAAGATACCTTAAATTAGTGTTTTAAATGACTATTTTTCTTTGTCTTTTATGACTCTACACTTATTATACGCGGTGAATTCTAGACAAATATTAAATTTTCAGATACACTTGCTATAAGGTGTCATCGTTAGCTTGCTCTAATCATTGAAACTAAAAAAAGTTTTAAAAGGATAGGAAATATATGCTCAATAAGATTAAAGAATTTGCACAGCGAGAAAAGTCCTCTAAGGCGAGCATTGCTCAGGCTATTTTAGAGCATCTAGGAACGATTGAACAACTGTCTCTTGAGGATTTAGCCTGCTTAAGTTTTACTTCCAAGTCTAGTGTCGTTCGGTTTGCGCAAGCTTTAGGCTATAAAGGTTGGACTGACTTTTTACCTGTTCTTCTGTCAGAACGCTATTATTCTGAAACGCATTATTCTGCTATAGATCATAGTCTTCCATTTAATGAGAAAGATAGCCTCAGTGATGTTATTCAAAAGATAGCCACTATTGAAAAAGAAAGTATCCAAGATACAGCAGATAAATTATCCGAAGTAGAGCTAAATAAAGCGACTACTTTTCTAAAAAAATCCAATCGTGTTCTTGTTTTTGGATTGAGTCCCAATGACTATATTGCCCACCTTTTTAAACGCAATATGTTGACTATTGGCAAAAATATTGAGATTGCAAATAGTAGTGAATTTGGACTAATGGCACATTCTTTAACAGCTAATGATTTAGCTATTATCATCTCTTATTCAGGCAATTCTAAACATAATGAATCACTGCGTCACCTTGACCATTTACGAGAGCAAAAGGTTCCTGTTATTGGTTTGACCAGTGAAAATGGGAGTTACCTGAAAGAACGCACGGATGCCTGTTTCATTATTTGTACCAAAGAAGATAAACAAAAGAAAATCGGAAATTTTTCTACGGAAGAATCTATTCTGTTTATTTTAAACACTCTCTATGCCGTCTACTTCAAACAAGATTACTTTAGAAATTATGTTCGAAAACTAAATCTAGCTTCTTCCTTAGAACATGATCGTTAAAAAATAGAGTCTGAGAATTTATGATATACTCTCTATAGTAGACAGTGAACAAACAAAAATTCACTAGAAACTATAAGGAGAGTATATCATTTATGTCCCAAACTCTATTAATATCTCTAAACTATCATTGATTACAATAATTGTTTGGCTTCAGTCACTGTAACTTGAAGCACTTCTCTTATAAATGGGTATTTTTCTTTCATTTCATCGAACCAAGCTCCTTCAGATAGGAAGCTAGCACTACCGTGAATTCTAAAACCTGTCCCTTGATAACCATTGAAACCTTCAACCTGACGCGCAGCTAACGTCAAAATCAACTGATTATTGACAATGATATCTTCTTGCGTTGAATGCATACCAGCCACTGGAATTAGAATAATATTGTCATCTTTTAAAACTAGGTAAGAATTCCATGTACATGTTACATGTGGTTCAACATTCCCCCAACTTGTAATTGAAACTGGACCTTCGTATTTTAATACGTCATAAAACGTCTTTGTAAACATATCTTCTCCTTTAGTGTTGTGCACGAATAAAATGACTAATAAAAAGAATAATCAAAATCCCAAAAATGATGATTGGAAGGCATAATACCATTTTTTAGGCTTGCCATTTAGCCACATCGTTTCAGATTGCTTTTGTGAGTCAGACCAAATACCTTCAGGAATAAGTTTAATTAAGAAATACATGAGTAGCGGCAAGATCACAATATCATCTAAATACCCTATAAAAGGAATAAAGTCTGGTATGAGATCAATTGGAGACAAAGCATAGGCAACAATGACTAGTGCTAAAAGTTTTGCCAAAAGAGGTGTACCTGGGTTTTTCATCGCTAAAAAGACAGCTGGTAAATCCTTTTTCAAGTGCTTAAAGCGTCTCACTAATTTGAACTTACTACGTTTTTTCTTAACCAACTGTTCTCCTATTTCACTGTTGCTTGGTTGGCTTTTAAAAAAGCCTCTTGACTTACTTGTTGGCAAAGTTTACCAATTAAGTCATAAGGGATGGTTTTCATATTTTTAAACCGAATACATGATTTACCAATATCTGGCTTTGTCTTCATATATAAGGGATATTGCATCACAAACCATTCCCTAATATGCTCAAACATATAAATGCCATTATGATAGATGGCGATATGATTCTTTTGTGAACCAATCGTAATAAAAGCCAGATCATCCTCTGGATGACAATGATAGCCTTCTGGAAAAAGATCACGAGGGACTACATAAGAAATCATCTGATATTGTAACTTTTCATCATATCGATCTGGCAAATGCTCTTTGATTACTTGTCTCAACTTATTGATAACCTCTCTTCGATCATCAGGCAAGGCCTCTAGGTACTCTTCAATACTGTCTACTTGGTATTGCATGGTCTTGTCTCCTTTTCTCTGGTAAACATATTATAACGGTAAGCAGGTAAAATGTCCTGAAAAAAGATTATCTGTGATGCTCAATTAACAAAAAAGCCCATAAGATTATAGACCTTTTGTATTGGCTAATTTTTCTTATTTTTGCCATTCTTCCATCTGACGGATGCCTTCTTCAATGATTTCGATTTGGCGAATTGTCTCTTCGTCTTTAACAACTTTTTCTTTACCTAAGATAATAGTGTCATGAACGGCTTGGTACATACGGGCATAGCTACCTGTTTCAGAAATAACTTTTTCTTCATGGTATTGGCCATTATCATCCATATAAGTAAGCGTGCCATAATGTTCTGGGCTGTCTAGACCAAAGTCAGCATTATCCGGCATATAAAAACGTTTCAAGTCATCTTCTTGACGGTCTTTCGTTGCTTTTACGAACATCCCTTTCTTACCATAAACGACAAAACTTGGGCGTTCTTTGATACGGAAATAACTGGATTTGATCGAAACTTTCTTAGCACCATAATAGAAGTCAAGGTCAAAATAGTCATTCATTCTTCCTTTGCCTAATAGCTGGCGCACGTCATAGTGAACTGATTCTGGCATACCAAAATAGGAAATCACTTGGTCAATAGTGTGACAAGCATGGCCGTAGAGATAACTGGTATTTATAGAAAATGCTTGTGTATTTTCAGGAATTTCCGGACGGAAATAATCAAAATGCATTTCCACTTCTAGAATATCCCCTAAAACACCACTGTTAATCACTTTTTGAACGGTTAGGAAGTCTGAATCAAAGCGACGGTTTTGGTAGGCTTGAACAAAAATGCCTTTTTCTTTGGCAATCGCGAATAATTCTTTGGCTTGCGCTGCTGTTTCCGTGAAGGGTTTTTCAACCAAGGTATTTTTCCCAGCTAGTAAACATTGTTTTGCGACAGTGTAATGTGCTGAAGGAGGGATTGATAAAATAACTAACTGAATTTCTGGATCTTCTAAAACATCTTCAATTTTATCGGTGTACTTAACGCCTTCAATTGGTTCCCAAGGACTTGCTACTGGTGAGTAGATGGTTTTGATTGTGATGTCATCTAATTGGTTAACAAATGGAATATGGTAACGATTGGCACTTTTTCCATTTCCTATATAAGCAATAGTTAGCATGGTGAAGTCTCCTATTTTTTTATAATTGATTTGATAGCTTATTTAAAAAAGAATTTTTTCACAAAATTAAGCTAAATTAATGATACGCCATCTAATGAAAAATGTCAAAAAATCTAATACTTTTTTACGACAAAAGTCTTGAATTTGCCAAATGAATTTGTTATACTTTGGTAAAGTTATAACTTTACCAAAGGAGTTGCAATATGTTTTCAGGTAAACTGTTAAAGAAAATTCGGCAAGAACATAAAATGAGCCAAGAACAATTAGGTCACCATTTAGGTGTTAATAAAATGACCATCTCTAATTGGGAAAAAGATAAGAATAGTCCCAATCAAAAGCATTTAACTGAGTTAGTGACACTATTTAAGGTAGATCAAGACTACTTTCAGCATTACCAAGAAATCATCATCCCCTATAAACAGTTAAGCCAACAAAATCAAGCTAAGGTTGTTACCTATTCAGAAAAATTATTAGCACAAGAAAACAAGATTATTACCTTACCAAGTAAAGAAAAAGAACTCTTCTCTTACCGTGTTTATGAAAGTTTATCAGCCGGTACTGGTTACTCATACTTCGGAGATGGCAATTACGACGTTGTTTTCTATGATGAACAAATGGACTATGATTTTGCTTCTTGGGTATTTGGTGATTCTATGGAACCAACCTACCTTAACGGCGAGGTCGTACTGATCAAACAAGAAGGCTTTGATTATGACGGTGCTATTTATGCTGTCGAGTGGGATGGACAAACTTATGTCAAAAAAGTCTACCGTGAAGAAGAGGGCTTACGTTTAGTTTCGCTCAATAAAAAATATTCTGATAAATTCGCACCATTTGATGAAAACCCTCGTATCATTGGTAAAATTATTGCTAACTTTATGCCTTTAGAGGTATAGGATGTGATGCCCCTAATTGATTACACACGAGAGCCACATTCTGATATTGCTTTTGTGGATATGAAATCTTTCTATGCCAGCCTTGAATGTGTAGAAAGAGGGTTAAATCCACTGACAACATCTCTTTGCGTGATGAGCCGTTCAGCTAATAGTAATGGATTAATCTTAGCGTCTTCTCCTACTTTTAAGCGTATCTTTGGGCAGGAAAATGTTGGACGCTCTTATGATCTTCCTTTCGATATCCATACCAGACGCTTTAATTATCACGTCGCTAAACGCAATGGTTGGCAAGTAACGGAAGAGTTCGTTCGTTATATTGAAACCTGGGCGAAACATACCTATATCGTTTCGCCTAGGATGGCTCTTTATATTGAGAAGAATATTGCTATTCAGCATATCTTTCAAGAGTTCGCTGCTCCTTCTGATATCTTGCCTTATTCCATCGATGAAGCCTTCCTTGATTTGAGCTCATCACTTAATTATTTCATAACTGATCACCGGTTGTCCCGTAAAGAAAAACTCGAATCACTAGCCAAGTGGATTCAATATCGGATTTGGAAAGACTTGCAGTTAATTTCGACTATTGGCCTTAGCAATGCTAATCCCTTACTGGCTAAATTAGCTTTAGATAATGAGGCTAAACATACTCAAAATATGTTGGCTAATTGGTCTTATCAAGATGTTCCTAGCAAAGTGTGGCAAATTAAAAAGATGACTGATTTTTGGGGAATTGGCTCGCGCACTGAAAAAAGACTTTTAGCAATGGGGATTCCTAGCATCAAAGCCTTAGCTAATAGCAATCCAGATTATTTAAAAAAAGAATTAGGAGTCATGGGCTTGCAACTCTGGTTTCATGCTAATGGCGTTGATGAAAGTAATGTTCATCAACCCTATCACCCTCATTCAAACGGCACAGCTATCAATTTGATTATTTCAGTCGAAACTACCGATGTTTTGAGGAAGATTTCTATAAATGCTCAGCCTTACGGATTCCTCTGACTTTCTTAACAGATGATATCCTATCTAGTATGTCCTCTTCTAAGCAAAGCTATTTTAAATTAAATAAAGAAAATGCTTCAGATAAAAAAGATCACTACTTCTATTTCCAAGAAATCCCTAGTCCTGATAACCCGAATAATATCTTGTACCACTATCTTGAAACTAGCCTAGAACTCAAAGAGCTAGAAAATCGAGATAAAGTTGGTTAAAAAAACACACTTTCTTTAAAGAAGGTGTGTTTCATTGTTTATAGAGGCTTATTTACCATGAAAATTCTTCAAAGTAAACGCGCTCTGGGTCAATATCATTAGCTGCCAAAACCTTTTGCCAATGCCTACCCATTGCAATTGGTCCACCAATTAAAATAACAAAGTTTGATGAGGTGTCTGGTAATTGTGACACAATATAATCATCTGAATAGCGTCCAACCTGGTAATTCACTTTAAAGTTAGGACGTTTCTGCCAATCGGCTAACCTGTCTTGATAAAGCAGTTTACCATCGTTTTGACGGTATAAAAGAATTGCGTGGCAAGATTGGGGTTTCCTTCGATAATTGAAAATAAAGGAACAACACCAATCCCACCACCAATAATAAAGAGCTGATCAGCCTTATATTTATCAATCAAAGACTGATAAAGGCCAAAACCACCATCAACTCGAATCAAACTATCTACCGGAACATTGACAAGATTTTTGGTAAAATCACCATCGCCACGAATAGCAAATTCTAAAGTATCTGAGTTAACAGGGTTATTGAGTACTGAAAATGGATGTGGTTCACTCATGCCAGCTATCTCAGGAAAAGAAATAAAGGCATAATCACCAGCTTTTAGGCGCAAATGAGGTCGTCTTGGCAATTTAACAGTTAACTGTCTGACGTTTGACAAAACTTCATCATTGGCTACTAGCTGTGCTTTAATCCCATGAGCTTTAGGTTTAAAATGAAACCATAGGTAAGAGAAAAAAACAAAAACAGTTGATAACCATATCAGAATCATAAATGGTTTAATCAAAACAATGTAAGCAATTAGTTGAATATGAATAAAAACTAATAAAGTAGCAATTAGATTCAAACGGTGTAGCCAAAGAGTTAATTCATGTTTGAAAAATTTTTCTAGTCCCTCTTTAATGACTTGTAACACAGGAATTCGAGTTGTCAGCCAACCTGCTAAAAAAATTAAGGAATAAGCAGCTAAACCAAGAAAGATAATGAAGGCTGTATCCCCAGTCCATTTAATAAGACCTTGAGAATTGTCTAACTCTTTATGAAAAAAAGCTAGTATCAGAGCTATCAGACTCAACATCCCGTGAATCATGTAGGCTTTTGGAAGACCAATCAAATGGTCTAACCATTTAGGTTTTATACTGATATAAATAGCAACTAACATCCAAAGGTAGGCTAAAGCACCAATTTGAATGCCAAAGCTATTTGCCCCTGTAGGTAGGCCAGCTTTTAAGGTGTATAAGGTGGGTAAAGGTAAGATAAATAAAATGACCAACCAGATGAGGACTGTATTGTTTAATAATTTTTTAGCCATGGTGAAATTCTCCTAATTGAAAGATTGTCTTAGCTTGACCCGAAAGATAAAGTCCTGAGAGACGATGCTTTGAAATAATCTGATTAAAATGATACTCATTAGACGCTAAACCGACAGTAGCCCAAATATCAACCATTCCAAGATTATCTCCTAAAATGGTGACTTGTTTAATCTTTGATCCTTCTTCTTGAAAGGTATGGTGTCCGCGCTTTGAAAATCCGGAGGTTGCTAAAGCCCCGTTAGCAAGTTGATAAATAGCAATAACTTTGTTTAAATGATCTGGGTCTTCAATAGCGAGTGTCCATCTGAATTCTGATTTAGGATCCGTAAAAAATTGCATATCACCACCTCCATTTAAACAGACGGCAATGATTTCTGGTACATCAAGCAAGGTTTGAAGGTAAGTTGTTACAATCTTTTCAATTGCCCAGCCTTTGATATAGCCTGTTGGATCATAATCACCTTTATAGAATGGATCAAAACGGCCATCCGTTTCAAGTGTCACCCGTTCTAAACGACTGTAAATGGATTGAAACTCCAGATGATCTAGTAAAATGGATTCTTGACCAGCATTAAAACGGTTAACTAGGCTATCACTAATAAAAGGTTACAGTCTTTTTCATAGAGTTCTCTTCAAATTATTCTAAATTTTTAATGATTAAAGCATATAGAATAGGACTTAAATAAGTCTTAAATAGAATAATTCTAATCAAAATTTAGCAAATTTTAAGGAAAGTAGCCAAAAAAATCTAAGCATACGCCTAGATTTTTCTATTATTTACGCTTTTTCTTAGCTTTTTTAATTTTGTTGCTTGGCGTTTCAAAGCTTGCTTCATGGCGAACTGTCCAACTTTACCTTTTAAACCACCGCCCATGAGTTGACTCATATCCATATCTGCTCCAAAAGCAGATAAATCGGGCATGCCACCTTGCCCCATCATATTATCAAAAGCTGACATATCTGCTCCACCCATGTTAGGCATATTGTTAGGAAGTTTGTTAGGATCAATCCCCATTTGCTTCATAGCTTTATTCATATCGCCAGACATAACACCTTGCATCATACTCTTAGCTTGGTTGAAGTCTTTAATAAATTTATTAACTTCGACAAAGCTGTTGCCTGAACCAGCGGCAATCCGACGACGACGACTTGGGTTCAATAGTTCAGGATTTTCACGCTCAGCAGGTGTCATTGAAGAGACAATAGCACGTTTTCTAGCAATTTGCTTTTCATCTACTTTAATATTAGCTAAAGCAGGATTTCCAGCCATACCAGGAATCATCTTTAAGAGATCTTCCATAGGTCCCATATTTTGAACTTGGTCTAATTGATCAATAAAGTCATTGAAATCAAATGTGTTTTCACGCATTTTCTCTGCCAACTCTAATGACTTTTGCTGGTCATATTCTTGACTAGCTTTTTCAATTAAGGTTAAGAGATCACCCATCCCCAAGATACGACTTGACATACGATCTGGGTGGAAAGTTTCAATATCTGTGATTTTTTCACCAGTACCCGTAAATTTGATTGGTCGACCAGTAATTTCACGAACAGATAAAGCTGCTCCACCACGGGTATCACCATCGATTTTAGTAAGTACAACACCGGTGATTTCTAATTGCTTATTGAATTCATCCGCAACGTTAGCCGCTTCTTGACCGATCATACTATCAACGACAAGAAGGATTTCGTTTGGATTAGCCAATGCTTTAACATCACGTAATTCAGCCATTAACTTCTCATCAATTTGAAGACGACCAGCCGTATCAATTAAGACATAATCATTACGGTTTTCACGCGCTTGTTCCAATCCCTTTGTAACAATCTCGATAGCTGAATGATCTGTTCCCATGTCAAAGACAGGAACATTAATTTGCTGTCCAAGAGTTTTCAATTGGTCAATTGCAGCTGGACGATAAATATCAGCAGCAATCATTAATGGACGTGCATTTTCTTCTTTAATTAATTTGTTAGCTAATTTACCAGCAAAGGTCGTTTTACCTGCCCCTTGCAAACCAACCATCATAATAATCGTTGGAATTTTTGGTGATTTAATTATTTCTGAAGTTTCAGACCCTAGAATTTCAGTCAATTCTTCATTTACAATTTTGAGGATTTGTTGGGTTGGGTCCAATGTATCAATTATTTCATGTCCGACAGCACGTTCACGAATACGTTTGATAAAAGTCTTAACAACAGGTAAAGCAACGTCGGCTTCAAGTAAAGCCATCCGAATCTCTTTTGTAACCTCTTGAACATCCTTCTCAGATAACTTTTTCTTACCTCTGATATTTTTAAAGACACCCTGTAGGCGTTCCGTTAAGCTCTCAAATGCCATAATTACTCCTCTTAATCTCTATTATCTATACTTGTTAAAATGGAAACTTGCTCTTGTAAGAAGGTATCTTGGGGATACTTATCTGTTATCGCTTCAAAAATCTCACTACGAACAATATAGTCTGAGTACATATGTAACTTCATTTCATAGGTTTCAAGAATTTTCTCAGTCCGTTTGATATTATCATAAACAGCTTGACGACTAACCCCAAATTCCTCAGCAATTTCAGCAAGGCTATAGTCATCTGCGTAATACAATTCAATATAGTTCATTTGCTTGTCAGTCAAGAGCGCAGCATAAAACTCAAAAAGAGCATTCATTCGATTTGTTTTTTCAATTTCCATAAGCTTAATTTTACCATACAATCAGGGATAATAACAATAGTTAATCATTATTGTGGCCTTAAAGTCAACTTTCTCAAAAAAAGAAAAAAGGTTGCCACTTAAAAGCAAACCTCTTTATCATTTCAGTTATTTTCCAAATAGAATTCAAAACGGTCACCAACATACTGGCTACGCACATACTCAAATGGATTCCCGTTGGTAAAATAGGATACTTGGGTCAAAGCTAATATGGCGTGGCCTCTGCTAACAGCTAAATACGATGCCACCCGTTCACTTGCAGCCTTTGCATAAATCGTTTGCCGGCTTTTGCCAATTTCAAAACCATTGGATTCTAAAGTCTTAAAGAAATGTTCTGTAATATCTTCACGCAGAAAGTTTTTGATGTACTTTTCTGGAATAGAAGCCACTTCAAAAACAAGCGGGATGTTGTCGGCAAAGCGAATCCGTTCCATTCGAATCACGTAGTCTGAGGCTTGTAACTGTAGTTCTTTAATCTCTGTATCACTGGCTAATTGCTTTTGGTAAGAAATCAGTTTAGATGATGGTGACTTGCCTTGTGAATTAACAATTTCTGTAAAACTTGTCGTGCCACGCATTTTTTCCTGGATCCGTTGACTAGCTACATAAGTGCCACTACCAATTCGTCTTTCTAGTATCCCTTCTTCCACTAATAAGGTAATAGCCTGCCTCAAAGTCATACGACTAACTTCAAAGCGTTCAGCTAATGTCCGCTCACTCGGTAGACGATTACCAATCGGCCAAATCCCATCATCAATATCTTTCTTTATAGCATCATGGATTTTAATATAAGCTGGTAGCATTTCCCACTCTCCTCAAGACTTTTAATGACTCTATTTTAACATAATTCTACTCCTTTTGGCGAAGAAAATAAGGGAATGACAAAGCTAAATCTAATCAAAAACGTTGTTAGTAACCAAAACATTGGTAGAGGGTGGAAAATGGATTGTCTTCAGTACCCATGATGGTTTATGCGGAAAACTATTAACTAAACTATTTTGGAAATAGTTGCCATCAATCGTTACTTGACCAACTTTTGAGGAGTGTTGCCCAATCGATGCCCCATAAGCAACCAATTGACCAGTTTTATCAACATATGGTACAAATTGATTGTTTTTAATAACAATACGATCACTAAGGTATCTGAAATTATTATAAATGGTATAATTGGGATCGATAGCCTTTATTAATCCTGCATCCCAAATGCCATTTTTTTCAGCAGCATCTAGCTGAATAGCTTCCGCATAAAAATTGTGAAGATTTTTATCTTGCTTTCTTTCTGAGATAGGCGTTAACTCTGGAGCAAATCCTTCAAAGCGATTCTCTTCAAAGTTTGACTCTTGCAAGGAACCTAAATCAAAAATATGGTTGCCTTTCATTTGAAGTAATGTAAATGTATTATGATGAATATACCAATTACTTCCATGATTAGCCATAATTAGTAGCTGTCCCCCACGCTTCAAATCTTTGGCTCTAAATTGAATATGTGAGAGCTCAAAATTACTGACACCATCTTGGGGTAAGGGGCCAGTCGCTAACCCAAACCAGTAGGAAGAGTGATTAATGATGAGTTGCGTATCATTGCCTACTAAAGAGGTGTGGGATGGTAAAATGAAGTAATCCTTCCTTGGATACTTACTGCCAATCATATAGTTACCTTTGGGTAAAAATATATCTGTTTGTTTTTGTTTACTAGCAAAAGCAAATGCCTTCATCAACTCTTTATTGTTCGATTGGCTATTATTTTTTGATTTAAAATGCACAAAGTAGGTCTTGCGAAGTTGCCCCTCATCTTTTATGAGACTTTTACCTTTATCTCTTCCAGTTGCTAGTAGTTGATAAGATGATTGAATCTTACCTTCTCTCTGGTACACTTGGACCTTCTGTATTTTATACAGTTTATGAGAGCTAACGTATCTGGTTCTCCCATGATTGATTACTAGCTTATCCAAAATAGTCACAATATCATTTTGTTTGAAAGCTGCCTGTTTTGTCACTTTCTTTATATGAGCGTGTTTAACAGTATCTTCAACAATCTGACTTCCATTGAAATGAAGGATTGCGTAATAACTGTTACCGTGTTTCCTTGTTATGTTGGAAATTATCCCAGACCTAGGAGAGCCATTTGTCCCCTCAAATTCAACTTTATCATTAAGGGAATAGCTTTGCTTTAAGCTAGAAGATACCTGAGTTGACTTAACTGCAAGGTGAGACTGCATGATGCTATATAAAGAAACAATTACAACTAGTAAAAGTAAAAAAATGTTTACTTTTTTAACTTTAATCATACAGATACCTCATTATCAAAACATTAAACTAATAGAGTTAGAGAATATAGAAAATTCTCAAACAAGTATCTTCTCTTTAGCTTACAATTACCTTAAAATAAGAAATTTCTCTCATAAACACACACGTACATACCTAACTAAAATAAAAGTAATGTTTGGATTTAAGACAAAATAATAAGAAATTAATAATGAATATTTGTTCAAAGTATGCTACAATGGGAGGGAAAAATCTCAACCAGTTGTTGAGATAAATGAAAGGATTACAATGACTGAAATTTCAATGTTGAAAGACATTCAAAAAATTATCGTTCTTGATTATGGTAGTCAGTATAACCAATTAATTGCACGACGTATTCGTGAATTCGGTGTATTTTCTGAATTAAAGAGCCATAAAATCACTGCAAAAGAACTTAAAGAGATCAATCCAATTGGGATTGTCTTGTCTGGTGGACCAAACTCTGTCTACGCTGACAATGCTTTTGCTATTGACCCAGAAATTTTTGAACTTGGTATTCCAATCCTTGGAATCTGTTATGGCATGCAACTCATTACACACACACTTGGTGGTAAAGTTGTTCCTGCTGGTCAAGCAGGTAACCGTGAATATGGTCAATCAACACTGCACCTACGCTCAGAATCTAAATTGTTTGCTGGTACGCCAGAAGAACAATTAGTATTAATGAGTCATGGTGATGCTGTTACTGAAATTCCTGAAGGTTTCCACCTTGTTGGTGATTCAAATGATTGCCCTTACGCTGCAATGGAAAATACGGAACGTAACTTCTACGGAATCCAATTCCACCCAGAAGTAAGACATTCAGTATATGGTAATGATATTCTTAAAAACTTCGCTGTTTCTATCTGTGGCGCGCGTGGTGACTGGTCAATGGATAACTTCATTGATATGCAAATTGATAACATCCAAAAACAAGTTGGTGACAAAAAAGTCCTTCTTGGTTTATCAGGTGGTGTTGACTCTTCAGTTGTTGGTGTCCTTTTACAAAAAGCTATCGGCGACCAATTAACCTGTATCTTCGTTGACCACGGTCTTCTTCGTAAAGATGAAGGTGACCAAGTTATGGGCATGCTTGGTGGTAAATTCGGTCTTAACATCATCCGTGTGGATGCAAAAGATAGATTCTTAGATCTACTTGCTAGTGTCGATGATCCAGAGAAAAAACGTAAGATCATCGGTAATGAATTTGTTTACGTCTTTGACGATGAAGCTAGTAAACTGAAAGGTGTAGACTTCCTGGCACAAGGAACACTCTATACTGATATCATCGAATCAGGCACAGAAACAGCTCAAACTATTAAATCACACCATAACGTTGGTGGTCTTCCAGAGGACATGCAATTTGAATTGATTGAGCCTTTAAACACTCTTTTCAAAGATGAAGTGCGTGCGCTTGGTATCGCACTTGGTATGCCAGAAAATATCGTTTGGCGTCAGCCATTCCCAGGCCCAGGCCTAGCCATCCGCGTCATGGGTGCCATCACTGAAGAAAAATTGGAAACGGTCCGTGAATCAGATGCCATCTTGCGCGAAGAAATTGCAAAAGCTGGTTTAGATCGCGACGTATGGCAATACTTCACTGTCAATACTGGCGTTCGCTCCGTTGGGGTTATGGGAGACGGCCGTACATACGACTACACCATTGCCATCCGTGCTATCACTTCTATCGACGGTATGACAGCAGACTTTGCACAACTACCATGGGACGTCCTTAAAAAGATCTCAGTCCGCATCGTAAACGAAGTTGACCACGTCAACCGCATCGTCTACGACATCACAAGCAAACCACCAGCAACAGTTGAGTGGGAGTAAACAAGTATAGTATACTTGTTTAGCCTGAGCCCTGAAACTGAAAAGCGAGGGGAATATTAAAAGGAAACAGAAATGTTTCCTTTTTGTTATTTCTTATTTTTAGATTCAATGCTAATTTTAATCACACGGTCCATGTGAATGACATTCTTTTTCATATATGTTGGCGACGCAGATTCAAAAATTAAATAAACTAAATCATTTCTCCCAACAATTTGTTCTAAATAAGGTGGTAATGTAATGCTTGAAATGGCATTGTCACTTCCTAGTTCACTTGTATTATCTGATAACTTATTTTTAAAAATATATAATTTTGAATTCTTTGTCCCAAATGATTGTGATAGCAAAATATTGTCTTCAAAAAATGAAATTCCCTGAACTCTAGGTATTGTCTCATAAATTTTCCTAGGCTTTACAGTAGCAATTGTATTAGCCTGAAATTGTAGAGAACTAATTGGAATTTCAGCCAGCTTGCCTGATTGTGCTTTATTAAAATATCCAACATACAGCGTGTTTTTATAATACGTCATATAGGAAGCTAACTTTATACCAACAATATCTATTTTTTCTCTAAATTGAATAGGTCTTTTCGTTTGATTAACATCATAACTTTCAATATCATGAAGAGAAAGAGATTCGATTTGTGCTTGATTTTTATTGTTTATTGTTGAAACCCAAAGTTTATCATGGTCATCATCATATGTTAGTGCACCAACATGGTCGATATCATCTAAACACAGAGTCTTTAAATACGTACCAGTGTCAATATCAATTACCCAAATGACTGAATTATAGGTTTTACTTTTACTGTATGCTGATATTAACATATATTTATCTTCTACAATCGAAAGTCCTTGTGGATCCATGTCTGTTGCCGTTTTTAATTTACCTTTGTCAGCCCCACCATGAACAAATGAAAGAGTCTTTTTCAAACCAGGTATAACATAAAATGGTTGATCTGTTCCAGCAACCAATGTTTCTGTAACTTCAGGGTAATGTTTTTTAAGTAATTTTTTAAATTGTTTTTCCGAATAAGCTGCTGGATTAGTATTTGTTCCATTAGACATGACAACTTTGGGTGGCAATTGATTAACGTAAATAAGCACCATAAAAAGTAATAAACTAACTGACAAACTGACAAAAAATCTTTTCTTCATAATTATCTCCCAGTCTCATTGTAACATAATTTACAACTTGATTTCTTAGTGTATTCCTATTTGTAATTAAATAATATGATAAAATCACACCCAAATCTATTAAACGTGTTAAAATATCAGTCCATTCTTCTACAAAAGTTAAGCAAATCATGTTATACTATTATAGATTCTCAAAATTTTTATTCTCGGAGGAATGATGTTAGAACTTTTACACATTACAATTATCTTAGTTGCCAGTCTTTTAGCTGTTCAATTTTCTAATCGCATTGGTATACCTGCTGTTGTTGGGCAATTGCTTGTTGGTATTTTAATCGGACCTGCCGTTCTCAACTTTGTTCATCAGGGAGAATTAATCTCCTTTTTATCTGAACTTGGCGTTATTCTTCTCATGTTTCTTGCCGGCATGGAAGCCAATTTAGGACTACTTAAGAAATATCTCAAACCTAGTCTTATTGTTGCTATCTCAGGGGTAGTCATACCAGTTGCAGCATTTTATCTCATCACATTAGCCATGGGCTATCAAATAAATACAGCTATTTTTTATGGCATCGTTTTTGCAGCAACAAGTGTATCTATTACTGTAGAAGTTTTGCAAGAATATAACAAAGTTAAAACTAATACTGGTGCTGTCATCTTAGGCGCAGCTGTTGCAGATGACATCATCGCCGTTTTACTCTTAAGTTTCTTCATTTCAAGAAGTAAATCATCAGGTGGGTCATCAAGTCAGCTTATCTTTGAAGTACTCGCGCAACTACTCTTTTTACTCTTCTTGATCGCTCTCGTCAAATACATTGTTCCAACACTATTTGCACTCGTTAACAAATTTGATGATTTTGAAAAAAATACGTTTTTGGCATTATTACTTTGTTTCGGAACAGCACTTCTAGCTCATAGCGTAGGTATGTCTGCTGTTATTGGCTCATTCTTCGCTGGACTTGCGATCGGTCAAACCAAATATGCAACGGCCATAGAACATGAAATTTCAATCTTTGCCTACATCTTCTTTATCCCAATTTTCTTTGCCTCAATAGCTTTGCCATTAAAACTAGATGGAATCTTCAACAATTTACCAATGATTACCCTCTTCACCGTTTTAGCAGTTGCAACTAAATTGATCCCTGGCTACCTTGTTGGTCGTTCCTTTAAGTTTTCGAAAATGGATTCTCTAACAATTGGTGGCGGCATGGTTAGCGTGGTGAGATGGCCCTGATTATTGTACAGATTGGCTTAGCGGATAAACTTATTTCCAGCCATACCTATTCAGAACTGGTCATTGTTGTTATCCTATCAACTATCATTGCACCATTTATACTGAAACAATCCTTTAAAAAGTAAGAAAGCCCCTTGGGCTTTTTTTAGCGGCATTTTCTCAGTAAGCATCCTCAATCGCTCTATACCAGTTTCTTATTAGATACTTTGATATCATTTATACATGTATTAATTAAATTTATACATCAATTATGGTATTATTATCCGATTTAGTCTCCTCATTTTATTGACATGTCTGATATATTCATGTATTCTAATATTTAGTTATAAAAAGGAGACGTCATGAATAAATCGGATACAAAAACATTCTTTGGACACCCTCGTGGCTTGTCCACTCTCTTTTTCACTGAGATGTGGGAAAGATTTTCATACTATGGCATGCGCGCCATTTTACTATATTATATGTACTATAGTGTTACGGCTGGTGGGTTAGGATTTGATAAAGCTACCGCAGCTTCCATTATGGCTATTTATGGCTCATTGGTTTACCTATCTTCCGTTTTGGGCGGCTATATTAGTGACCGTATTTTAGGTAGTCGTAAAACTGTTTTGTACGGTGGTATCTTAATTATGCTTGGACACATAGCCCTAGCAACGCCATTTGGCAAAACAGCACTTTTCCTTTCAATCGGCCTCATCATCTTGGGGACTGGGCTTTTAAAACCAAATGTTTCTGATATGGTTGGTAGTCTTTACGATGAGAAAGATTTGCGTCGTGATGCCGGTTTCAGCATTTTTGTTTTTGGGATTAATTTAGGGGCATTCATTGCACCGGCACTTGTTGGTTACCTTGGGCAAGAAATCAATTTTCATCTTGGGTTTTCACTGGCTGCTTTTGGGATGTTTATTGGTTTAATTCAGTATGTTCGTGATGGTAATAAATACCTGTCTGCTTCTAGTCTCGTTCCTAATGATCCCTTATCAGATACTGAAAAATCAGTCTTACTAAAAAGAACGACCCTTACTTTGGTGGCAATTATCCTGTCACTGATCCTCTTGCAAGTCACTGGCCACTTATCTATTGGTTTGGTCATTAACTTCTTCACACTAGTTGCTATTATTATTCCCATTTATTACTTTATGACCATTATCAGAAGTGATAAGATTACTAGCGAAGAGCGCTCGCATGTGTATGCTTATATCCCTCTCTTTATTGCTTCAATTCTTTTTTGGTCAATTGAAGAACAAGGGTCGGTTATCTTAGCCTTATTTGCTGACGAACAGACACGCCTTTACTTCACTTTCTTTGGCCATCATATTAATTTCCCATCATCTTACTTCCAAAGTATTAACCCTCTTTTCATTATGCTTTATGTGCCAATTTTTGCATGGTTATGGGCTAAACTTGGAAGTAAACAGCCTTCTTCAGCTAAAAAGTTCTCTTATGGCTTAATGGCCTCAGGTTTGTCATTCTTATGGATGATGTTACCAGTCATCTTCTTTGGAACAAATGCAAAAGTTAGTCCCATGTGGTTAATTATGAGTTGGGCTATTGTTATTGTGGGTGAAATGTTGATTTCTCCAATCGGCTTATCAGTGACTAATAAGTTAGCCCCTAAAGCCTTTAAAGCACAAATGATGTCGATTTGGTTCTTGAGTAATGCTGCTGCGCAAGCACTCAATGCGCAATTTGTTAAATTCTACACTGTTCACACAGAAGTAGCCTACTTTGGGATTGTTGGTGGGATAACGATTCTATTTGGTATCTTACTACTCTTTTATGTTCCAAAAATTGATAAGCTCATTAACGACTAAACCTGAAAAACAAGCTAAATTACATAGCTTGTTTTTTTGTTAGCTTATGATGGTGTCATCACTTTTTATAGGATTGATGACACTTTCACTTGAAAAGATTAGTGATTTACGATATAGTTAATGTGAACTATCAGAAAAATTAGGAGGATATGAAGATGCCAAGACATAGCACGTCAGCTCAAACTAAATCTCGTGACATAACCGTTTTAGGAAAATCATATCCTAATTTCACCGTAGCCTGTCGAGAGTTTGGCATACGTCCTAAAAAAGTCACTACCGTTGCCAGTCGCCTATCCATCTCACGAGAAGAGGCCCTTGAAAAAGTCATTAACGGCTTTGAATTAAGCACAGGCCCTATTTTTGAAATCAAAGAAAATCGAGACCCTTCCAAATTAAACAACAGAATCTTTAATTTAAGAATGGCCTTAGGCGAAACAGACAAAGAATTTGCAGACCGATTTAACATTTCCCTGTCCTCTGTTAGCCACTGGGAAGTCGGACGCTCAAAACCTAACATTACAATCTTAAAAGAAATGGCAGAATTAGCAGACCAAAGTTTTGAAGAATTTTATTTCGGGAAGTAAGAAAAACACTTAGTATGAGAATACTAGGTGTTTTTCTGTTATCTATTGGTCATAATCAAGAATTTATAGCTTCATTCTCCTAACAAATCATCCAATTTTGGAATAATCTCCTTAGGATCTGTTTTGGGTGAGAACCGTTCAATAACTCGCCCATTTTGATCAATCAGAAATTTGGCGAAATTCCATTCAATAGTTTTACCAAGTAATCCCTTCTTCTCTGATTTCAACCATATAAATAAAGGGGCTGCTTCTTTACCATTAACTTTCACTTTAGCAAACCTTGGAAAGGTGGTTTGATAATTAAGAGTGCAAAAATTATTAATCTCCTCAACAGATCCAGGTGCTTGACCAGCAAATTGATTACAAGGAAAGTCCAGAATGACAAATCCCTTAGATTTATAGTGATCATAGATTTCTTGAAGAGCCTCATATTGAGGTGTCAAGCCACAACCAGTTGCTGTGTTCACAACAAGGACTACCTTGCCTTGAAACTGTGCCAAAGACACGTTTTCTCCATTTTGGGCCTTAACTGTAAAATCATAGAGTGATGTCATACTAATTTCCTTTCAATCATGGTTTGTTAGAATTAGAATATCACTAAGTGACACAAAGTTAAAATATAAGGTCTTATCCATATAGAATAAATGTAATTGCATGAAAACCCAAATTGTTCTTACCATTTTATCAGAAATGCTCTCTAACAGATAAGGTGTTTTCAAATAGACGATCATAAAATCTTAAAGTGAATACATTAAGTTAACCTTTTATTTCTTTTTTGCTTTGGAACTAAAGAGGTATAAAAATGAACCTAGTGTACCTAGAATACTTAGTAAAATCCAATGAATCATAGGAATAAAACTATCTCCTGTTTGAGGAAGAACTTGACTATTATGATGATTTAACTTCGCTTCTTTCACTTTTGACTCTTTGTGATCCGACAGTTCAAGATTTGGATTAAGGTCCGTATCCATATTTTTGGGTTTTTCAACCAATTGGTTTTGAGTCATATCTCCTAACGCATTAGCTTTTGAAACATTTGCTGATTCTATTGGCACAGAAAGGGGGCCATTGATGTCTGTTTGCGTATGATGTTTACCTTCTTTTTCTTGTATTTCCTCAGCTTTTGTTTTCTTTAACTCAAATGGTTGCTCTGAATCTTTTGTATCAGCAACTACTTTACTTGCTTCTTGACTTGTTTCTTTAGTTTTCTCTACACTTGAATCTGCTAAAGGGACCTCTTCTCCAATTTGAGTCAGATCAGTATCAATGGTTGAGCTAGTAATAGTATGATTTGCTTCAGTTTGAATGGTTTCTGAATTACTATCAATTTCTTCTGCTTTTTCATCAATTGTAGGATTATCAAGATTTGAATCATTACTTGCATTCTCTTTTAGATTATTAACAGGAACACCACTAGACTCTGTAGGATTTTCACCTATCGTATCCGTAGACTTGTCCCTTTCTGGGGATACTTCTTTTGTTAAGCTATTTAAAGCATCACTTTTAGAATCCTCCTGACTAATTGGACGTATAGACTCATTAGATTCTTCAGAATGATTTGAATTTTCTTTGGAAGTTCCCTTAGTTGTTCCTTCTGTTGAACTAGCTTTATTGTTAATTGATTCCACACTAACCCCACCCCCTTCTTCTACTTTGGGATTATTGGATGGTGTCACTTCATGGGTAATTGTAACATTTTCCAGATTCCCATGAAATTGTTGGTTTGGATTTTTAAAAACCAGATTTAATTTTTTAGGTTTTGCTTCTCCAGCAAGAAAATCTTCTGATAAAGACTCCATTTTAGAACCAAGACTTAATTTTTCTAGGTTAGGAAGGTTAAAAAAGGTATATTTTCCAAGCTTAGTTACATTCTCTGGAAGATTTAACTCTTTCAATTCGTAATTATTATAAAAAGCTAATTTACCAATAGTCGATAAGGATTTTGGTAAATTGATTTTTTCAAGATCTGTTAAACCTCTAAAAGCAAAATCTCCAATTGTTTTTAATCCCTCATTCAGTACAATTTCTTTTAAATTATTTGAACCTTCTTTTTCATAAGAAAATGCGTCAGCTTCGATATGTTTTAAGCTTTCAGGTGCCTTATAAATTGCTGATTTCTTAGAAATAGGATACTTAATGAGCTTTTCTTTCCTAATATCATATAAACTGCCATCTTCAGAACTATATTCAGTATTTCCTTTTTCTACCGTAATATCTGACACTTTAGATTTTTGGAAAACATTTTTCCCTAAGTAAGTGACTGATTTTGGAATGGTAATCTTTTCTAAATAATCTGTTGAAGCAAAAGCTTTATCACGGATTGTTCGCAATTGACTGTCCGTCGGAATTAACATTTCTTTTAAATATGAAAAATCAAAAGCCCCTTTTCCTAAAGAAACGACGGTTTTAGGAAGATTAAATTTTTCCAAATGTGAAAAGTTAAAGGCATTATCATCAATGATCATTAATTGACTATCCTTATCAAAAACGATCTCCTTTAGTTTTGTTGTGCCTTTAAACGCTTTTGTTTGTATTTTTGTTACTGATTTTGGAATAGTTACTTTAACAGGATTGACAGAACCAGAGATTTCTCCACCTTCTCCCTCTGAAACTTCAAAAGCGGATTCGCCGATTTCTGTGACTTTGAAAGTAAAGCCTTGATGCTTCACTTCTTCTGGAATAACAATCTCAGCTTTATCATTTGTGATAGGACTTGAGCCATCTCCAACTTGTAAAGTTCCAATTTTTTTATCATTATCAAGGGTAATGATTTTGTAAGTAATCTTTTCAGAAGTAAAAGACTTCCCTACTTCAATAGGCCTTGATACTTGATTTGCCTGTACAACCGAATGATTATTGTTTGCTGTGAAAACATTTGGACAAACAATAGAGACTCCACAGGTAAGGCTACAAATAAGAAGTGCTTTATTTATCTTCTTTTTATTCACTGACATATTTTACTCTTTTACTAAATTAAACGCGTTTAATAATATTATTAAGTATACTTAATAATATTATGATAGGTCAATTTTAAGGAGAAGTCAAGCATGAAATTCAAATTATTTTCTAAAGAAATGAATCGTCTTGTTTAATTTTGATTGATACCATTAAAATCATCACTTTTAAATAGATGATTTTCAAAAACTAATTGATCTTGACTATTATTCTTCATCTTCTAACTCTGTATATTTTTTTGACAAACCCTTACTTTTTGATATTGGGTATTTTAGTTCATTACTTTTAATTTTATTTTCGATAATTTCATCAATATTTAAATTTAAGTTATCAGCCATCATGTATGAGTAAATCAAGACATCTGCTAATTCTTCTTTTATTCTATCAATTGAATTTTGCGTGACTTCTTTACTATCTTTCTATTGAAATAATTCCAATAGTTCGTTCGCTTCTAATGATATTGAAATAGCTAAATCCTTTTCATTATGAAATTGACGCCATTCCCGATCATCTCTAAATTTATTTATTAAAGAAACTGTATCCATGTTTTTTCTTCCTATATTATAGTTTTACATAAATCCTTCTCCATTATATCATAGATAGCAGTTAGAAATTCTAATAGATTATAGTTTTTCTAAGCTTGTATTGCTAAACAATCAGACTTGTCTTAATAGGCCCAGTCAAATAAAAATGAAGAGACACACAATAGCAAAAAATTTATTTTATCTAAACAGATTTTCGTGTTCTTTCTTATTTTTTCATAAATATTTTTTCATTTTTTTGTATAAGGGGCTTATACATTTGAGACTATTTGAAATAGTCTGATAAATTGACTGAAAGTTTTTGACAATTCACTATTAACAGTGCTTTTGATGGCTTTATCTTTGATTTGTCTGTTAATTTACATCACTGTCACTTCTCATTTTTTAATGTCAAATTGTATAATTGCATACTTATTATAGTATATTTAATAGTCTGAATTTTCTCTATCCTAACACTTTGCTAAAAAGGGCTTTCTTCTATTGACAGAGATTTCTGTGTGGCTATAATTAATCTTGGGGATGCCCATAGAAGGAGAAAGTATGTTTGCCTTAGGGACTTTAATTGATGCTTCTGCTATTTTATTAGCAGGGCTTATTGGTAAATATTTTGGACAGCAACTAAATGAACGTCATCAAGAAAGTTTAAGTATGGCAACTGGTGTCAGTGTTCTTTTCATTGGTATATCCGGTGCTATGTCTGGTATGTTGCAGATGTCCCACAAAAGTTTAATAAGTGGCGGTAGCATGTTAGTTGTTGCCTGTTTAGCTTTAGGTGCACTTGTTGGCGAAGTGATTAATATTGAGGGCTCTTTTGAAGCATTCGGGCAATGGCTAAAAGTAAAAAGTGGCAACAATAAAGATCCTGACTTTGTGAATGCCTTTGTCATTGCCACGCTCACTGTTTGTATTGGTGCCATGGCAGTTATTGGCCCACTCCAGGATGGGCTGAAAGGGGATATCAGTCTCCTCTTAACCAAGAGCGTTCTTGATTTCATTATTATCATTATTTTATCCTCATCACACGGCAAGGGAGCGGTCTTCTCTGCATTTCCAGTCCTAATTATTCAAGGCACTATCACTGCTTTTGCTCAGATTTTAAAGCCTATTATGACAACTGCTGCTCTAGCTAATGTGTCACTCGTTGGTTCCATTCTTATCTTCTGTGTCGGCTTAAACATTATCTTTGACAAGCGCATCCGTGTAGCAAATATACTACCGGCCCTTGTCTTTGCTGCCATAGTCGCTTACTTTTAACTATCAAAAAGCACTCCGCGTGGAGTGCTTTTAGCTGTTTATGGGTTAACCAGTTGATTGGTTACTAAATTAAAGGAGATGTTTTTCCCGTTTGCTTGAAATGAGACGTTAGGACCAAAGGTCATCTGATCGATACTTATGTTATATTTAAGAGAAATAGCAATTAAACGATTTTGAGCAGTAGTCTTATCTAAACCATATTGCTTAGCAATTTGTGCCATTTTTGCATCATAATGATCAACTTCTTCCACCTCATCTTCTTGCTCAGCAACTTCTTCTTTAGCTGGCACATCAGCCTTCTCGTCAGCCACATCTGCTGGTTTTTCTTCCTCTTTTGGAATAGCTGGCGCCTCAGGTTTCTTATCAACATTGACAGCATTTCCTGATTTCAAGGTATAAAGAACTGGGTCATTGACGTTAACTAATCTCAAGTCAACACTTGGTTTACCATCTGTATAAACGATATGTTCGATACGCATGAGACGTGTCCGTGGGACTTGGTAGTGACGAGCAATATAATCTAATTTATCATCATCAGCTGTGCGATAGCTCTTTTCTTTAGAAAAATCTAATTCATCATAATCTAAAGGCAGTTTAATTGCATTTAATGCAACTCGTCTAGTAGATCCATCCTCAGCATAGATAACTAATTCTCTACCATCTCGAATAATATCATTAGTATGGTATGCCATTTTGGCTTGACTCATTTTTAACTGAATAATAATATCACGATAGTCCTCCTGTGAGCCAAAGAAGTCGCTTGTCAACTTAGTTGGAATATCATTTAGCTCCATTGTGTGGCTATGATTACCATGAGGAATAATAACTTTATCACCTGTAACTTTTAATTGATCAACAGAAAGGTTATTTTGCAAAGCAATATATTGTAATTTCTTAGCCAGTTCTTCCTTTGTATACGAAGAGTCAGTCACCTTGGAAATCTTGCTACCTTCTTTGTTAATAGCATCTTCTAATTCTTTAAGTTCTGAATCCTCTAATTCACTATAAGGGATGTAATGTTCATGACCTTCGTGCGATGCAGTTACCCCATCTTTATCATAACTTAAAATGGAGTCAATATTAAAATGGTAACCATCACTTGTATTGTATACCTTACCGTCCTTACCTTGTTTAGTTTTAACAATTGACCCATCTGTTAACACAATGGTTTTTGTTGCTGGTTTAGTATCAACGGGTTTCGGTACTGTAGGACGGCTTTCTTTGGGGGCATCAGTATAGGCTTGACCTGATAAATGCATATCAGCCAATTCAATTTCTAAAGCACTTAATTGAGATGTTGGAACGACATGCCAATGATCACCATGGGGAATAACATAACCTCGATCAATTTTCTTGGTCACTTGATTGGGATCAAAGAGTAAGCCGTCGTCTTCTTGATGGCGTTGATTTTTAGGTAAGGCATACAGTTGGTTCAGTAGGTCTTTGTAAGCAATTTTACCTTTAGGTATTACTTGTTTAGAACCAGGTTGTGGTTTTACTGACTGATTAGGAGGAGTAACTTCGACTGTCGGATGACTTGGTAGGAATTGACCTGGTATCATTGGTTGGTAAACAGGTCCATAGCTAGGTATGTTACCTGAATGATTTACAATTGGCTGCGCTACAGCTATCTGAGATCCTGTCTGGCCTTTTCCATGTTTACTGTCCCAAATTGCTTGTGCTGCATTGCGTTCGCTAGCAGATAAATCTGATTTAGGAATGTAATGGAAATGATTACCATGTGGTACTAAAAAGGCATCACCAGTATCCTCAATCACATCACCAGGGTTAAAGATATAACCATCATCAGTCGTGTAGCGCCCATCTTGCTTGGCTAATGAAATTGCTTGTTTTGAAGCGAATCCTTGTTTTAGGTCAGATTGATAACTAGAATGCTTCCGATTGGACTTGGCCTCTTCAGAACCCTTCTCAGCTTGTTTAGCAATTTGTTCCTTTGTTCTAATGTTCTTTTTCTTGCTACCTTCTTTCAAGTATAGATAGTACTTACCATCCACTTTGATAATGTACCCATCACTTACTTCATTAATAACATCACTTTTATTGAAGACATAATTCGGATCCTTCATAATCAACTCTTCACTGATGAGCGAATCATATGGAACTTTACCATTGTAATAATGATAATGGTCTCCATGTGAGGTGACATAGCCTTTATCAGTAATCTTGACAACAATTTGTTCAGCTGAAATGCCTTCTTCCTTATTGATATCATCTTGTGTCTTATTTGAGACAGCATGTGCTTTTGTATTTTTGTCTGATTTGCTACCAGTAACATAAGCAACAGCACTCTCATTTGAGTGTTTAGCTTGATATTGACCTAAAGCATATCCTGCTCCACCGAAAATAAGGCTAAGCTAGCACCAGCACCTAATAATTTTTTGTGTTTCATTAATTCCTCCTACTTTCTATCTTTTGATAACCCACCCATAAACTTAACTGGTTAAGTTTATGGGTGACACTTGTCCTTGGTTTAAGTTAAATCAACTATTTCGTTAACCAGTTAAGTATAATACGGTTTTTTACACTTGTCAAGTTTATTCTAATAATATGAGACAACATTAAAAAGGCAGAGAAGCTGCCTTTTTAGGATTATCCAATTAAACTCTTAAAGAAATCAACGATTTGTTGCCAAATGCCTTTACCAGTTTCGACTGCCTTTGTGGTATCAAGATTAATTCCTTTGAAGCATTGCCAGATTTAGCAACGATTGACTCTTTTAAAGAATTCAAGGTCTTAGTAAAATCACCACTTGTGATGATACCAGAATTAGACAAATTAAATGCAAAATTATTAATCATTGTGATTTGATCCTGCGAAATGACTTGGTCTAATTTATATTTTGCGATAGTATCAGTTACAATTTTTTCAACATCTTCTTTGGTTAATTGCGATCCACCTTTTGCCACTTGTGATTTGATATCTGTTAAGGCTACATTCAATTTGTCAGCATCATAGCCGTTTTTACCTTGGTTGTTAGCATTAATATCAGATAAGGCTTTCAATTCTTCTTGCGCCAGCTCTTTATTTTTTTGAGGTATCTGTGCCCCCTTTTCTTCTAGCGAGTAATAGATTCCCGCTAGAGCCGATTCACCTGTAACAGCTATAGGTGCAGCGATACTAATATCAGCATGCTCAATACCAAGTGTTACTGCTGCATTTCGGTACATATCTTGTGTCACTTTAGTGATCTTATCAGGTGTCACAATCTCAACCGTCAACACTTCTTTGGCACCCAATTTCTTAATCTTTACAGAAGAGTAGAGTTGGATACCTGGATCATCAGCAACATTCATTATCTTAGCATAAGCCGATGTGGTCAGTGTTTTGATTTGAGTATCATTAGCAGCATTATAGCCTAACAGATTTAAGGTGGTTTGTCTTTGGGCGTCATCTAATGAATAGCCAAGCACATAATCAGGCTGAACATACCCTTCATTAATAACCTTTTGAACATCACTAGTAGCAGCAGAGGCTGGCGTAGCAATGATTGCTGAGGCAAAAGCAAGACCTAGTCCTGCAAGCATAAATTTTTTTCTTATTGTCATTAGTTGTCTCCTTTGGAGTATTTCCCTATTTTTCAAAATCTCATGTGTCTATTATAACATCTTCGCATTTAGAAGACGATTAAAAACTTGAAACTAATAGAAGACAAATGACACCGACACCACAATCCTACGAGTCTGGGACAACTATTCTCAAACTCTCTTTTTTATAGATTTATGTATGTAAGACAGTGGTTGAGTGGGCGGGACGATAAAATTAAATTTCTACGAAATTACTAATTTTTGTCACACTCTCATTCATGTAATTCCAAAGGTAGACCATCAGGATCAAAGAAAAAAGTCATTTTTTTGCCCGTATAGTCATCAAACCGTAAAGGCTCGACTGGAATTGCTAACGCCTTTAGTTCATCAATATAGGACTCAATATCCTCAACATAAAAAGCAAGGTGTCTTAAGCCACAGGCTTCACGGTCAAATTCTGGACGCCCAACCCGTTTTGGTGGCGCCGTGAATTGAGGATCAGTTGTAGAGTTCCCAAAAATTTCAAGTTCAATCTCACCACATTTTAAGTCTAATTTATAATCATGACGCTCAGGGCGATGATTTTCTCTAATTATCTCAAAGCCCAGCTTATTAACATAAAAGTCTTTTGATTTGTCATAATCAGAAACAATAATGGCTACATGATGAATAGCTGTTAATTTCATTTGTCTTCCTTTCTAGCAAAAAACAGGATTGCTCCTGTTTTTTATTCTATAGCAACTTGATTGTAAGATTTACTAAAGTAATTGAGGATTTTTTCAGGTGCCCCCTTATAAGACATTTCTTCTTTTAGAAGACCCTTAACAACAATTCTTTCAGTTGCTTCTGCATCTGTACATGTAATTAAAGTAATATCCTTTACTCCTGGAGTATCATTTAGAACATCAACACGATCAGGTGTCACTCGATTTACTGAATTAATATCGTAACGGTAAATCTTTTCCTTATCTGTGACATAGATTGGCATTCCAATTTTGGCATTTTCTAAAGGCGAAAATAACATTTTTGAGGAACCAACCATACCAAAGATGTGATGACTAGCTAATGAGTAGTTATTGTCACCACCCATAACTTGACCCTCTTTCATTGTCCCTGCGCCATAAAGCAATTCAACATTGCCAAGACCTTTAAATATCGGTAGGTTAATACTAACATCTGGTATGGCAATACCACCAATTACTGGAAGCTTTTGTGCTGCCATCTGAGCTTCTACAACTGTTTGTGTATCTACAGCTTTAACGCCTGCAAAGTCAAAACTTGTTTTAGCTGTTTTATTTTTCTCAATGGTCTTTTTGCTAACACGACTGACTTGATATTTGTTAGAATTCCAAGCAATCATAGTATTGCGAATTGATTTATTAAAGAGCAATCCCAGTCCTACAACTAATAAAATGAGAGATAAAATTATCCGAATTTTATTACCAAGACTTGCTTTCTTTTTTGGGGCCATTTTTAATCCTCACTTGCTACTTGTTCACTTGAATCAGTGGTTAGTTGAGAGCTTACATTTGCGTCACTAGCTTCAGCAATTTCCTCTTCTGCTTCTGGTTCAACTAAAGCAAAGGTAACAATTTTAGCATCCTGATCTAATCTCATGACTCTAACACCAAGTGTTGCTCGACTAGTTTGAGAAACATTTGCAATTGATGTTCGGATAATAACACCTTTATTAGTGATAACCATCATGTCCTCATCACCAGATACTGTTGTTAAACCTGCTAGTGGGCCATTCTTAGCGGTGATATTAGCTGTCTTGATACCTTTACCACCACGACCCTTAGTTGGATACTCAGAGGCTGCTGTACGTTTACCATAACCATTTTCAGTAATGATTAGGACTTCTTGGTCATCAGTGATACGTGATGCTCCGACAACCATGTCTTCGTCACGGAGTTTAACCCCACGGACACCAGTTGCTGAACGTCCCATGTTACGGATAGATGATTCATTGAAGCGTACAGAGTAGCCTGAACGGGTACCAATGATAATGTCTTCAGTGCCATCTGTTAATAGGACATTGATTAACTCATCGTCTTCTTTCAAGTTCAGAGCTCTCAAGCCATTTTGACGAATGTTATTAAATTCTGAAGCACTTGTCCGTTTTACCACTCCGCCTTTAGTTGTGAAGAAGAAATACTTATCTGCTGCTTCAACTTTACGAGCATTGATAATGGTTTGAATGGTTTCCCCTTCGTCAAGCTTCAAGAGGTTGACAATTGGTAGTCCCTTAGCAGTTCTTCCATATTCAGGGATTTCATATGCTTTCAATCGATAAACACGTCCCTTATTGGTAAAGAAGAGCAAAGTATCATGAGTACTTGTTGACACTAATTCACGAACGAAGTCGTCATCGTTAACACCGGTACCTTGTACACCTCGGCCACCACGTTTTTGGGCTCTAAATTCATCTTGAGCTAAGCGTTTGATATAACCGTTGTTAGATAATGTAATCAGTACATCTTCTTCTTCAATCAGATCTTCATCCTCTAAAGAAAGAACCTCACCTACCATTAATTCCGTACGACGAGCATCTGCATACTTGCGCTTAATCTCATCCATTTCTTCAATAATGATAGCTTTGACACGTTCTGGCTTAGCCAATATATCCGCCAAATCAGCAATTAAGGCAATTAAAGCATCGTATTCAGATTGAATCTTATCACGTTCCAAACCAGTTAAACGGCGAAGACGCATATCTAAGATAGCCTGACTTTGACGTTCAGAAAGCTCAAAACGTTGCATTAACTCGGCTTGGGCAATAACATCAGTCTTACTATTACGGATAATGGCAATAACTTCATCCAAGTGATCTAATGCAATAAGTAAACCTTCTAAGATATGAGCACGCGCTTCGGCTTTATCTTTATCAAATTGTGTACGACGTGTAATAACTTCCTTTTGGTGGCTGATATAATTGTCGATGATTTGACGAAGCGATAAAATCTTCGGAACACCGTTTTCAATAGCAAGCATATTGAAACTAAAATTAGTTTGTAAACTTGTTAATTTGAAAAGATTATTTAAAATGACATTAGCTGACGCATCTCGACGTACTTCAATGACAAAACGAACGCCCTCACGACTAGATTCATCGCGTACTGCTGTGATTCCTTCAATTCGTTTTTCTTGTGCCAAACGGACAATATGCTCATGAACTTTTGTTTTATTTACAGTATATGGAAATTCTGTTACTACAATACGTTCACGACCAGTTTTAGTCGTTTCAATTTCTGTTCGTGATCGCAACACAATTGAACCACGTCCAGTATCATAAGCTCTATGAATACCAGAACGCCCCATAACCAATGCGCCAGTTGGGAAATCTGGTCCAGGAATGACTTCCATCAAGTCTCGTGTTGTCGCTTCTGGTTTTTCCATTACCAATTTAACAGCATCAATCGATTCGCCTAAATTATGTGGCGGAATATTAGTTGCCATCCCAACGGCAATACCAGTTGCTCCATTAACCAATAAGTTTGGAAAACGCGCTGGTAAAACAAGTGGTTCTCTTTCACTGCCATCGTAGTTTTCTTGGAAATCAACTGTGTTTTTATTTGATATCACGGAGCATTTCTAGAGCAATTTTACTCATTCTTGCTTCGGTATAACGCTGTGCAGCGGCACCATCACCATCCATTGAACCAAAGTTTCCGTGCCCGTCAACAAGCATATGACGGTATGACCACCACTGTGCCATCCTAACCATAGCTTCATAAATAGACGAATCTCCGTGTGGGTGGTATTTCCCCATAACATCCCCGGTAATACGGGCAGACTTCTTATGAGCTTTATCAGGTGTTACACCCAATTCATTCATCCCATATAAAATACGACGATGAACTGGTTTTAACCCATCACGTACATCTGGTAAGGCTCTGGCTACGATAACACTCATTGCATAGTCAATGAATGATGTCTTCATTTCCTTTGTCAGATTAACGTCAATTAAATTTTTATCTTGCATCTAAGGAATGCTCCTTTTCTAGTCCATACTCTATTTAATTATACCATAAATACAAGATTTTTGTGCTTTGGGAGCGCTATCAGAAAACTATTTTCATTTTTTTCGTGAATTTAGTGACAAACTTTTTTCAAAATGCTAAAATTGAATTGTATGGGGCTTCCCTCTAAAAAAATTAAGGAGATGTTTAGAAATGACTTTAACTAAACAACACAAAAAAGTTATCTTGGTCGGTGATGGTGCCGTTGGTTCATCTTATGCCTTTGCATTAGTTACTCAAAATATCGCTCAAGAACTTGGTATCATAGATATTTTTAAAGAAAAAACGCAAGGGGATGCTGAAGACCTAAGTCACGCACTTGCTTTTACTTCACCAAAAAAGATCTACTCCGCCGATTATTCAGACTGTCATGATGCTGATCTAGTTGTATTGACAGCTGGTGCTCCACAAAAACCAGGGGAAACTCGTCTTGACTTAGTTGAAAAGAACTTACGTATTAACAAAGAAGTTGTTACGGCAATTGTCAATTCCGGTTTTAATGGTATTTTCTTAGTTGCGGCTAACCCAGTTGATGTCTTAACTTATTCAACATGGAAGTTCTCAGGATTCCCTAAAGAACGTGTTATTGGTTCAGGTACATCTCTTGACTCAGCTCGTTTCCGTCAAGCACTTTCAGATAAAATCGGTGTTGATGCCCGTTCCGTTCACGCTTATATCATGGGTGAGCACGGTGACTCAGAATTTGCGGTTTGGTCACATGCTAACGTTGCTGGTGTTAAATTAGAGCAATGGTTACAAGATAATCGTGATATTGACGAAGCTGGTCTTATTGATATTTTTGTATCTGTACGTGACGCTGCTTACTCAATCATCAACAAAAAAGGTGCAACTTTCTACGGTATTGCTGTAGCTCTTGCACGTATTACAAAAGCTATTCTTGATGATGAAAATGCTGTACTTCCACTTTCAGTTTTCCAAGAAGGTCAATATGAAGGCGTAACAGATTGTTACATTGGTCAACCAGCTATCATTGGTGCTTACGGAATTGTACGTCCAGTAAACATCCCATTGAACGATGCTGAATTACAAAAAATGCAAGCTTCTGCTAAACAATTAAAAGAAATTATTGATGAAGCTTTCAAAAAAGAAGAATTTGCGGCAGCAGCTAAAAACTAATCTTAACCATAAAAGACGACTTATCAGTGTCGTCTTTTTCTGTCAATTTATAACAATAAGAAAAGGTCCCTATGGACCTTTTCTTATCTCTTGATATACCGTAGCATGGCAATGCCATCAGTAATTGTTGATTCTATCAGTTGTAACTTGTGTTCTTGGTCATTTCCTTTGAATAAAGGTCGACCTTGTCCAAGGATTGTTGGGATGATGCCAATAATGTACTGATCTATCATATCGTTATCGATCATCAATTGGACCAAATCTGCTCCACCGAACAACCAAATCGGCCCACCTTCTTCTGCTTTAAGGGCTTTGATATCATCTAACACCGTTGAGGTAAAGTGAAGATTTGGTCTGTCCGAAAGTCTGTCCTGATGGGTTGCCACGTAAAATTGTTTCTGTTCATGGCCATCAATCATTTCTAGTGGACAGTCATCATAGGCTTTGCGCCCCATGATAATCGTGTCACATGAGGCAAAGAAGTCTGGGTTATCAAACTGTAATGGGGTATCAAATTGGTCAGTCCCATGCCCATCTATCCAGTCATAAGTACCATCTTCTTTAGCAATAAAACCATCTAAGCTCATGGCGATATTTAAGACTAACTGCCTCATCTAATCCTCTTTTCTAATAGTTTTTACTTAGCTGATAGAGCAGCCATTGTAATGTAGTTATATGGTTTGTTAAAGTGTGGAAGGAAGAAAATATCCATCAAAGCAAGCTTTTCAATCGTTACTTTTTCTTGAATAGCTAGTGAGAACATATGAATTCCCATTGAAATATCTTCTTTTGAAACCATTTGACAACCTAAGATAACACGGCTATCTTTATCATAGACAATTTTAATTTCAACGACATGGTTGCCGTGTTTGATAAACTCAGGTTTTTGGAGATCGTTAAAGCCAGTCTCTAACGCATTAAATCCAGCTTCTTTTGCTTTTGCAAGGGTTAAACCTGTTGAAACCATATTTAGACCATAGATTGAAATACCGTTTGACCCTTGAACTCCAACTCCTTCAAGTTCATGTCCACAAGCATTATGTGCTGCAACAATACCTGTACGAACAGCATTTGATGCTAATGCGATGTAGTTAACATCTTGGCGGGCGTTGTCGTAAATCGTTGCACAATCACCGATAGCATAAACACCTTTCATACTTGTTTCTTGTTTTTTATCTACAATCCATGCACCATTTGGTAATGTATCAAGTTTCCCTTGACCAAGTCCAGTATTCGGTTTGAAACCAACTGCCATGATAACCATATCAACGTCAAAGCTAGCTTTATCTGTCACGATACGTTCAACTTTGCCATCACCCTCTACAGCTTGCAAGGTATGGCCAAAGGCTAGTTGAATACCATGGTCCTCTAGGTTTTTACTCATAAGGTCTGTGAATTCACGATCGTAATAACCACCCATACATGTTTCAGCAATGTCAACAAGGACAACTTCTTTGCCTTTGCGTTGGAATGCTTCTGCTAATTCTACACCAATATAACCAGCACCAACAACTGCAATTTTATCAAGGCCAGGTTTGGCTAATTTTTCAATAACGTCAGCTGAATTTTGATACAACTTAACAAATTGTAGATTTTCTAAAGTCGCTTTGAATTCAAGTGACTCTTTATCTAATTCAACTCCCTTGATTGGAGGAATAATTGGTTGTGAACCTGTTGCTAAGATAAGTTTATCATATGTTTCGTGATGCTCTTTTCCATCAACTAAAGCTGTTACAACTTTTTGGTCGAAATCAATGTTTAAAACTGGTGATTCCATATAAACCTTGGCACCTAAAGACTCTAATTCTTCTTTGTCAGAATAAAATAGTCCTTCTGGTCCATCAATTTGTTCACCAATCCATAATGCCATTCCACAACCTAGAAAAGAAATATTAGAATTTTGATCGAATGTGACAATTTCATTGTCAGATCCGTAATTATTTAACATTGTTTTAATGGAAGCTGTTCCTGCGTGGTTAGTTCCTACGACGACGATTTTTGCCATATATATTGTTCCTCTTTTCACAATTTTTAGTTAGGCCTTCATTATAGCATAGGAAAAATGGACTACAAAAGAATATGCTCACCATTTCACAAAATCATAAGTTCCCAAAATGTCCTAAACTAGGCGATTTTTCGTGTTTAAGTGAAAAAGAACACAAAATAAACCGCTAATGTTTGTGAATTCACAAACACTAAACGAATTTAATTTATCTTTTGTTCAGAATTTTCAATTATATTTTTTTATCAAAAAAACTGACTCGTTTTTTAGAACTGGTCAGTTTTCTTATTAATGGTTTAAACTAATGACATGAGTTCAATGAGATAAAGATTAAATTTAACTTCTCTAGAATAGTAGATATTTCCACCATTTTTATATAATCTGCCACCAGAAACAAGGGCTAGGGGGTGATAATAGAAATAAGTTTCACCACTTGTATTACCTAAACTTGGAGCAACTACTGTTCTTGAATAGCCTTTTGCTAAGGAAATCGTATTTTCTCCACCGTGTTGAGCAACATAATCAATATAGGATGTTCCAAAATTGTAGGCTTGAACTGCAGTCCATGAATCAACCTGTGCTTTCTTGGCTAAGTCTAGATTATGTGATAAGAGCTTAACACCATGGCTAATACTTGTTTGACTATCTGTAATTGAATTGGTTGTACCAGTACTACTTTCACTGGCTTGCATGACATCTGCTTCACCGCCCTTTGTTTCAGTGTAAATCATAGCTAGGACGAGATTAACATTTGCGTTGGTATTATTCTCAGCTAGTGTTTTCTTAACGAGATCTTTGTATTGCAAAACATTGTGAACGTTCTTATAGGTAATGGACACTTGAAAGATACAAAAAATGAAAACAACCAGAAAAATAACACGTTTGAAAAATTTCAACATTTATTTATTCTTGATATCCTCTATATTTTTAATCAAGATTGAATAAGTTCCGTCATCATTCATAATGAATTCAACTGAATCAGCATCTTGATAAACTGTATTTGGTACAATCAGCTCAATCCCATTTGAAAGTGATAGTTTTTGACTTTCAAATTTCTTAATCTGTCTAGAGTGGTCGATGTCACTTACTTGAATTGGTTCTGGAATACTTTCTTTAACCTGATCAACAAAAGTTAAGCGTGCAGTCAAATTATTATCGAAAAGCTGATCTGCCAGTTTTTCAGGGGATAATTCGGCCTCTTCTTCTAGATTTTTATAAATAGCTGATTTGACTTTCGATTGAAAAGCAAAATCATCCTGATTAAAGTTTTCAGCAATCTTTTGTGCAGTCTGTTCTAGGGTTTTGATTGATTTTTTTACAGATTGCTTAGGTTTCACTTTCAATAAATTTTCAGAAAAATAATTCTCAAAAGAGCCATTATGTTTCACTCTTTTTTCAATCAAATAGTAAGAATTAGCCTGTAAGTTAATCACTAATGCTTCATCTGGTGCTTGTGTAGCAGATGGGAGATTATTTTGAGTGATACTAAATGGGTTCTCCTGACTCTCAGCCATATGAGCAAAACTTTCTTTCAATGCAATTCGTAAGAATGCAAAGTAAGGTTGACCTTCTTTATCAAATTGAAGAAAGACCAGATCATTCGTTTTCTGGTCTTCTGAAATAACAAACTCTTCTTTCCAAAGCGTAGCCACTTGCTGACTTGAACTAATAAAATCATCTGTAATTAGCTCTCTAAAAACATTATCGGCTTCAAAATGACCACGTTTGGCATCATCTGAAAAGACTTTAGCTAATTTCTTTCTGAAATACTCATCAATCCGTGGCGTAATATTAACGAGACCATCTGATAAAAACAGTTCCGTATCATTAGGTGAGAATTGATGAATAACAATTTTTTTAATATATATATCTAACATGTTTTATAAGTTTTCATATAAAGGGAAGGCATCCGTAATGGAACGAACATCTTGACGAACCTGATTTAAAACTTCTTGCTTATCGTGGTTTACAAGCGCAGTAATGATTAATTGGGCAATTTCTTTACTTGCTGTCACATCCATCCCACGACTGGTAATAGCTGCGCAGCCAATTCTAATCCCTGAAGTCTTAAATGGTGACAAAGTTTCATATGGAATTGAATTCTTATTGAGGGTGATATTAACGTCATCAAGAAGATTTTGAGCCAATTTACCATTAGCAATGACCTTTGTCACGTCTACTAAGAAGACATGGTTATCAGTTCCACCCGAAATCACACGAAAACGTTCATCTGCTTCAAAGACTGATGCCATTGCTGCCGTATTATCAATGATAGCTTGAGCATAGTCTTTAAAGGCTGGATCAAGAGCTTCTTTGAACGAGACAGCTTTTGCAGCAATGACGTGCTCAAGTGGACCACCTTGCATACCAGGGAAGACCGCAGAGTTAATTCTTTTAGCAATCGCTTCATCGTTGGTAAGAATCAGTCCACCACGGGGACCTCTCAGAGTTTTATGAGTTGTAGAGGTTGTAATGTCTGCATATGGTACTGGACTTGGGTGAAGGCCTGCGGCAACTAATCCCGCAATATGAGCCATATCAACCATTAAATAGGCTCCGACTTGGTCGGCAATTTGACGGAATTTCGCAAAATCAATTGTACGTGAATAGGCTGAAGCACCTGCGACAATTAGTTTAGGATTAACTTCTTTTGCTTGCTGTAAAATAGCTTCATAATCAAGCATTTCAGTGTCTTTATCAACATTGTATCCTACAAAATTATATGTTTTACCAGAGAAATTTACAGGGGAACCATGTGTTAAATGACCGCCAGCAGCTAAATCCATTCCAAGGACGGTGTCCCCAGCCTCGATTAAAGCCGTATAGGCAGCAGCATTTGCCTGACTACCTGAATGAGTTTGGACATTAGCAAATTTTGCTCCAAATAATTCTTTAGCACGTTCAATGGCTAAATTTTCAACAACATCGACATGTTCTGTTCCACCATAATAACGATTGCCTGGGTAGCCCTCCGCATACTTGTTTGTCAGAACAGAGCCCTGAGCCTTCATAACAGCTTTTGAAACAACATTTTCAGAGGCAATTAATTCAATATTATGTTCTTGTCTTTCTTCTTCAGCATGAATAGCATCCCAAAGTTCTTTATCATATTCTTGGTAGTTTTCTTTATCAAAAATCATTTGTTTTTACCTCAATTCTTTCAAAAAGCGTTTTTGTAATTTATCAGATTTATAACCCAGATGCTCATAAAAAGCATGCGCTTCTGTACGGCTTTCTCCTGAGTTCAAACGAATATAATTAACCTTGTTATTTTTAGCAATTTCTTCAACTGCACTTATTAATTGGCGCCCTATGCCTTGACCTTGGTAGTCTGGTAAGACAGCAAGTCCAAGAATATTATAAACCGTAGGGGCATAGGTGGTTTGATAGAGCTGAATGTGACAATAGCCCACTAGCAAGTTCGATAGATCATCAGTGTATCCAATTAGGATATGATCAGCATTCTCTAAAACAGACTTCAGTCGTTTTTGGCAATCCTCTAAAGAAAAAGAATACCCTAAAGATTTATTATTAATTTCTTGCAACTGTATAGCATCAGTTAGACTGAACTTTCTAATCATAAGTCACCTCAAAATTCTAATTCTGGAACCTTAGCTAGTAATTCTTCTTTGGTTATTGCCCCTTGGCGGAGGATTTTAACGGTATCACCTGAAAGATCAATAATTGTCGAGTCTTGACCTGTCAAAGCAGCATCATCAGCATAGCCAGAAACTTGGTCATTAAAAGCTTTTATAATTGCTTCAAAGGTTTTTCCACTCTCATCACCTGAAATATTGGCAGAAGGACCAATCAATGGACCTGTTTCTCTAATAATTTGACTAGTGACAGAATGCTTTGGCATTCGAAATCCTATAGTCCTTTTGCCAGAATTAATCCAGGTCGGAACCTTATCGTTAGCCTTTAATATAATGGTTAAAGGCCCAGGTAAAAAGGTTTCAACGAGCTTTTTTAAATAGTCTGGCTGATCTTTTGAAAAGGTTAGGATATCTTGATAAGAGGCAACATTTAAATTCATTGCCTTATCTCTGGTTCTCTGCTTTAAATGGTAGACATAGTCCACTGCTGCTTCATCCATAGCTTTGGCAAATAGGCCATAAACTGTTTCAGTTGGTAAAACGACTGCTTGCCCAGCTTCAATTACCTCTGTCAGGTCTTTCATGATCGATCACTACCATCCTATCTTTACCAAAATAATCTTGTAAAAGTCTGACTCTATAGTCAGGTAACATCACTTTTGCTAATTTCATTAAGTCTTGACCCTGTTTGTAGCCAATTTCGAAATAGAGACTAGCATTTTCAGCCATGTAATCTTTTGCTTGTTTCAAAATAGCTCTGTAAATCGCAAAGCCATTTTCTTCAGCAAACAAAGCAAGATGTGGCTCAGAGTACCAGACATTCAATCCAACCTCCTCCTTATCCTCGACGGCAATGTAAGGTGGGTTAGATACAATGATATCATATTTCCCAAAAATTTCACGAAAGAGATCCGAATGTAGGAAATTAATTTCTAAACTGAGCTGTTTAGCATTTTCCTGCGCAAGGCTTAAGGCATCAAGAGAGATATCAGCTGCATCAACCTGCCAGTTAGGCCGCTCTTTTTTTAGGCTCAGAGCAATCGCTCCGCTACCCGTACCGATGTCAAGGACACGAAGAGGTTCATTCCCGTGCTCCTTTAGAATGAGTGAAACCAGTTCCTCCGTCTCAGGCCTAGGAATGAGAACCCGTTCGTCAACTGTCAGAATCAAATCCCGAAAATAGGCTTTACCTGTGATATATTGAGGTGACCGGTGGTCCTTTAATTGCCTCATAATATCTTGAAAAAGTAACTGATCCTCTATAGAAACTTCCTTATTTTGATGAAGAAGGAAATCTAAAGAAGACCAGTTTTTTAGTTCTCTAAAGACATAACTGATATTTCCTGGATCTTCACCGACCACTGTCAATTCCGTTTGGTAGTGGGCAATGGTTTGTGCATAATTCATTAGTTATTGAGTTCTTCTAATTTTTGTGTTTGGTCATAAAGAACCAAAGCATCAACAACTTCATCCATTTTTCCAGATAAAATCGTATCTAATTTTTGAAGCGTCAGACCAATTCGGTGGTCTGTCACACGATTTTGTGGGAAATTATAGGTACGAATACGCTCTGAACGATCTCCAGTACCAACTGTTGATTTCCGTTCCGCATCTTGCTCATCTTGAGCAATTTGAGCAAAATGGTCTGCAACACGCGCACGAATAATTTTCATTGCCTTGTCTCTATTTTTTTGTTGCGTTCTTTCTTCTTGCATTTCAACTTTAATATTAGTTGGAATGTGAACCATACGAACGGCTGTTGCTACTTTATTGACGTTCTGTCCACCGGCTCCTGAGGCATGGTAGATATCGACACGTAAATCTTTTGGATCAATCTCATAATCAACTTCTTCCACTTCAGGCATCACTAAAACTGTGGCCGTTGACGTATGAACACGCCCTTGACTTTCTGTCACTGGTACACGTTGAACACGGTGGGCACCAGATTCATATTTCAATTTTGAGTAAACCGATTGTCCAGAAACCATGGCAACAACTTCTTTAATGCCGCCAACACCATTATAAGTAGCTTCCATGACTTCAAAGCGCCAGTTTTGGCTTTCTGCAAACTTTTGATACATAGTTAATAAATCACCAGCAAATAAAGCAGCTTCATCACCACCTGCTGCACCACGGATTTCTAAGATAATGTTTTTATCATCATTTGGATCTTTTGGCAGAAGTAATATTTTTAATTCTTCTTCATAAGTTTCCTTAGCTGCTTTTGATTCTTTCAGTTCTTCTTTTGCCATCTCTTCGATGTCTGCATCACCACCTGAATCTTTAATCATTTCTTCCGCATCAGCGATTGCTTGGATAACATCTTTATATTTACGATAGACATCAACTGTTTCACGTGTACTTGCTTCTTCTTTTGATAATTCCATGAATCGTTTGGTATCTGAAACAACTGCTGGGTCACTTAATAATTCGCCTAGCTCTTCATAACGATCTTCGACAGCCTGTAACTGATCATATATGTTCATACTTGTGGGTGTCTCCTCTACTTTTCTTTCTTACTTTTCACCTAACATCGGGGGATGAAAATAATGCTTACGACAAACAGGGATATAGGTTTCATTACCCCCAATTTGAATCTGCTCACCAGCATAAACTGGAATACCATCTTTTGTCCGAAGGACCATAGTGGCTTTTTTACTACAGTACTGACAAATTGTTTTAATTTCCTCAATTTTATCTGCTAGTAATAACAAATATTTAGAGCCTTCAAATAGCTCATTTTGGAAGTCATTCTTTAAGCCAAAAGCCATAACAGGAACATCAAGTTCATCAACTACTCTTGCTAAATCATAGACATTAGATTTGGATAAAAACTGACTTTCATCAATGAGGATACAATATGGTTTTTTCTCAAAACTCTTAATATAAGTAAAGATATCCATTTGGTCATTGATCGGAATAGCTTCGCGCTTCATCCCAATGCGACTAGATACAACTCCGAAACCATCTCTAGTATCTAAAGCACTGGTCATGATAACGACTGGTTTGCCTTGCTCCTCGTAATTGTGTGCCACTTTCAAGATTTCAATTGTCTTGCCAGAATTCATTGTCCCATATTTATAATATAACTGAGCCATTTTCCTATAATCTTTCTAAAATTTCCCGATCAGTTTCACGCTATTGTTTTGGCCTGACTGACTCACTCACTCTATCCAATCTTCCTATCAGCAGTTCCCTAATTCTTTCAAAACACATTAGATCAACCTTAACAGCTCCCCAACTTCACTCATTAAAGTAAAGAAAGTTAGTTAACCTAATTGGGGCTAAACTGTTCAGTAGCAACCATTTACTCACTTGTAAAGGCCTACCAAAATTAGACAAAATTCTTTTACAATTATACCATATTTTCAGACAATTTGCTCTGCCTTTTCGACTTTCTTATGATAATTTCAATTGGGAAAACAGCCTAAAAAAGATTAGCCTGCCTTTTTCTAGACTGTAAAATAAATTCACCTGTTAACTATGCTGTAAGTTTTTAAAGCAGCAACACTAGTTTTCTTACATTAATAATTCTGTCAACGATTCCACATCTCATAATTATGCTATAGCAAAAAGACTTAGTCCTATACTATACAGAACTAAGTCTTTTATTTTTTATACCTTACTTTATTTTTTGAACAAAGCAGTTTTGGGGTTAATACTCTGGGTTATATTTATAGTATAACCATTTCCCAATTTGTAAAACGATGCAGTAAGCTATTACAATTAGAATCCACCAAAGCAGGAATCTTGCTTCGACATGATTCAAGCTAATCATATCGCCTAGTCGTGTACTAATCAAAATACCTCCGACCACAAATGCACCGATTGTAGATAAGAAAATTGGCATTGCGGCACGGCTTTTTACAAACGGTAATTTCCGCGTTCTTAAAATATGAAACGCTAAGGCTTGTGTTGCCAAGGATTCTATGAACCAACCAGATTGGAACAATGGTGATTGATGAAGACCATGATAGCCCATTACAAACCATAGTATCGCATAAGTTGTGATATCAAAAATAGATGATAATGGCCCAAGTGTAAAAGCAAATTTTGCTAATCCACTTGTTCCCCATTGGACAGGTTGAGCAATTTCTTCTTCATCGACATGATCCCAAGGTGTTGTTAATTGAGAAATATCATAAATTAAATTAAGGGTTAGCAGTTGAGTGGAGAGCATTGGTAAAAATGGTAAAAATGCTGAAGCTACTAAAACTGAAAAGACATTACCAAAATTTGATGACAGGGTGATTCGCAGATACTTCATCATATTAGAAAAGACTTTTCTACCTTCGATCACACCCGTTTCTAATACCTGAAGCGATTTTTCTAATAGGATAATCGTACTAGCATCTTTAGTAATATCAGCAGCCGTATCTACAGATATGCCAACATCTGCTGCCCTCAAAGCTGGAGCATCATTGATCCCGTCTCCCATAAAACCAACAGTATTTACAGTACGTAAAATTTCAATAATTCGTGACTTTTGAAGGGGTGATAATTTGGCAAAAAGATGTGCTTCCATTGCCGCATCAAATAAGGTTTGGTCATCCATTTGATCGATATCTGTACCTAAATAGTATTTATCGACAGGAATACCAACATCATCACAAACTTTTTTGGCGACAATTGCATTGTCTCCAGTTAATACTTTTACGGCAACACCATGCCCATGTAAGCCAGTAATAGCTGATTTGGCACTTTTCTTAGCTGGATCTAAAAATCCAAGAAAACCAATCAGTGTCATCTCTTGTTCACTATTTTCATCAAAGTTTTCTAATTCTTCTTCTGTCAATAATCGTTGAGCAACGGTAAGCACGCGCATCCCATCTAAGTTCATTTCCTTATTAACGAGTCGGAAAGCTTCTCTTTTTTCTGGCGTAATTGGGATGTCAACACCATCAACTCTCATATGCGTGCAGATAGATTCCATTTCTTCTACTGCACCTTTAGTGACCATAAGTATTTTATCATCTTCTCGTACAACAACAGATAAGCGACGACGTGAAAAATCAAATGGGATTTCGTCGACTTTTTCCATCCGAGAATAATTAAACTCGCGAGGGTGTTTATTGAAATATTGGATGATAGCAATATCCATCAAATTTTTCCAACCTGTTTGGAAATATGAGTTGATAAAGGCCGCATGTAGGACATGACGTTTCTTTTCTCCCAACGGCCCTACATACGACATCATCACAACCCGGTCTTCGGTAATTGTCCCAGTTTTGTCTGTACAAAGGATATTCATCGATCCTAAGTTCTGGATAGCCGATAATTGCTTAACGATAACTTTCTTTTTGGAAAGTGCAACGGCACCTTTAGCTAGATTGGTATTAACAACCATTGGTAACATTTCCGGAGTTAATCCAACTGCGACAGCTATTGCAAAGAAAAAGGCACTCAGTGCTGAATCTTTAGTCATCCAATTAATGACAAAAACGATAGGAAATAAAATGAGAACGATGGTCATCAAGAGTCGCGAAATACGATTCAAGCCTTTGTCAAAAGAAGATTGGACGCGAGCTGAGCTAGATGACTTAACAGCTATATCCCCAAACATCGTTTGACTACCAGTTTTAACAATCAGGATTTCACCCGTCCCAGAAAGGACATCTGTCCCCATAAATAGAATATTTGGCGCATCAATAGAAGACATAGTTGACCAATCAAGATCCTCATCTGCATCTAAATCAGCGACAAGTCTTTTTTCAACGGGATAGGATTCTCCTGTCAAGCTAGACTGATTAATAAATAAATCCTTTGAATGAAGCAAGATAGCATCTGCTGGGATCATATCGCCCGTATGGAGACGAATAATATCACCTGGTACCACTTCATCCATGGGAACTTCTCGAAACTCACCGTCACGTCTTACGTTTGTTGTATTTTCAATCATTTCCCGAAGCGCATTTGAAGCTTTTTCACTTTTATACTCTTGGACAAAGGAAACACTTGCTGATAGAACTATCATCACACACATATAGATAGCTGGTTCAATTTCGCCAGTTAGTACCGATACAATAACCAAAAATGCTAAGACTAAGGAAAAGGGATTTCGAAAGGCATGCCAAAGGATGATGTACCAAGGTGTCAATTTTTGTGAAGCAATAACATTTAATCCATAAGCTTCAAGTCGTTCTTGCGCATCATTACTAGATAAACCAGTAAAATTAGTGCCAAGTTTAGTGAATAACTCTTCTTGACTGAGTTGCGCAAGTAATGTAAGGTTATCATTTTTTTTAAGATTTAGTTTCTTTGCCATGATTACCTCTCCTTTTCAATTTTTGGTTTTCCTAAGTTTATCAGTATCTCTGAACCTTAGAACTTAATAGTTTTGCAAAAGGAGCACATCAAAAACATTTTACCTTTAAAATGGCTTTGATTTGCTATATTATACAACTAGTTATTAAAGAAAAATTGTGACCATTGACATCACCTAAAAGACTTTGCTTGAGACTTTAAATGAAAATTATCAAAAAATTTCTTTAACTCACTAATTCTAACACATATTATTTTCTTTGGCGATAACAAATCATCTTTTTTATAGTATAAAAACGCTTTTATTTTCACTCTAAATTTCTAATAAAAAATATAGGCTTTTTGGGATGAAAGGTGGTAGAATATAGAATAGAAAGAAGGAGACAATTATGCCGTTTGTAACAATTGATTTATTTGAGGGGCGTACTCAAGAACAAAAAATAGAACTAGCTCGAGAAGTCACTGAAGTTGTTTCTCGTATTGCCAATGCCCCTAAAGAAAATATCCATGTCATGATTAATGATATGCCAGAAGGAACATATTTCCCTGCTGGAGAAATGAAACTAAAAAATTAATCTAAAGGGGCAACTTAGCCCCTTTTGTACATGGTTACACTACGGTTTAGAAAGGATATCAAATGTTTGCAAAAGAAAAATTAAGACTGATGGGTACCATCATTGATATTGAAATTAATTCTGCTAAAGCAGAGCAACAGATAGCGACAGTCTGTAACTTATTTGACATCTATAAAAACCGTTTTAGTGCTAACGATGACGACTCAGAGTTAATGGCTATTAATCATGCTGCAGGTAAACATGCTATATCTGTTCATCCTGATTTGTTTGAACTCATTGCTATTGGTAAAGAACAAAGTTTTGGACTAGCTAATAATTTAAATATTGCAATTGGACCTCTCGTTCAGACCTGGCGTATTGGTTTTTCAGATGCCAAGCTCCCCGAGGAGCATATCATAAAAAAGGCCTTAAATTTAACTGATCCAAGCAAGATCGAACTTTTCCCAGAAAATCATTCTGTTTTTCTCAGTCAAGAGGGTATGAAAATTGACCTAGGTGCCTTAGCCAAAGGCTATATCGCCGATAAAGTAATGGATTATCTGATTTCAGATGGCATTGAATCTGCACTTTTAAATCTTGGTGGCAATGTTTTAGTGCACGGAAAAAATAAAAACCGTCCAGATGGACGCTTCTATATTGGCATTCAAGATCCTAATAAAAAGAGGGGGAACAATCTTGGAATTGTCAAGATTGAAAACCAATCTGTCGTCACTTCAGGTATTTACGAACGTCATTTGACTGTTAATGGTAAACGATATCACCATATCTTTGACCGTGACACTGGTTACCCAATTGAAACAGATATGGCTAGCTTAACGATTATTGCAGATAAGTCTTTAGATTGTGAAATTTGGACAACTCGCCTTTTCGGCATTAACCCGATGCAAGCCTATCATATTATCAATGGTTTAGATGGTGTTGAAGGTATTATCATCACCAATCACGGTACGATAGCCAAAACTGATGGTCTAAAAGGTAACTTCCGCTACCTATACTAATTCAAAAAGCTCAGCAATAACTGAGCTTTTTTGTTTATCCATTTTGATTTTTGTTAAATATAAGATTTAATACAACTGCTGTTACTGTTGCAATGACAATTCCATTGGTCAAAAACATATTTGCTGTTGATGGAAGACTTGCAAATAAATTAGTCCCATTAAAGCCAACACCTGCTGCGATGGACACCGCTGCGATGATGAAATTATGTTCATTGCCTGCAAAATCGACACGGTTTAACATTTGCATTCCTTGTAGTGCAACCATACCAAATAATACTAACATGGCGCCACCTAGTACTGGGCTTGGAATCATTTGAGCAAGGGCACCAAATTTTGGCAAAAGACCAATGACAATCAAGAAGATTGCTGTGTAGTAAATCGGACGGCGAGTCTTAATGCCAGATAAACGGACGAGACCAACGTTTTGAGAGAATCCAGTATAAGGGAAGGTATTAAATAATCCCCCCAATAAGACAGCCATCCCTTCGGCACGGTAACCATTTCTAAGACGTGTACTATCTAATTTATCATCAGTAATATCTGATAAAGCTAGATAAACACCTGTTGATTCTACCATTGAAACTATAGCTATGATACACATCATGACAATAGATGTGATTTCAAATTTTGGGGCACCAAAATAAAATGGAGTCGGAATATGAATCCAAGGCGCACTTGCAACTGCTGTTGTGTCAACTAAGCCCATAACTGCTGCAATGACTGTTCCAAATACCAAACCAATCAAAATAGCTATAGACTTAATAAATCCAGTCGCAAATTTTTGAATAAAAAGTATGATGAAGACAGTTAGTAAGGCAAGAATCACACTTTCCCCAGTTGGTTTAGGACTATTATTACCCATATTCCCCATCGCTACTGGGATAAGCGACAAACCAATCGTTGTGATAACCGAACCAGTAACAATTGGTGGGAAAAAACGAGCAATTTTAGAGAAAACACCTGCAATCAAAATGACGAAAATACCTGAAGCAATCAAAGCACCAAACATTGCGCCAGAACCCTGGTGTGCGCCAATAATTGATAAAGGTGCAACTGATTGGAAGGCACAGCCTAAAACTACTGGCAATCCGACACCAAATTGTTTATTTAGTTGTAACTGCAAAAATGTCGCAATTCCACACATAAAAATATCCGTAGAAATTAAATACGTTAGTTCTTTTGCAGAATAGCCAAGGGCACCTGCAATCATGATGGGAACAAGAATTGAACCAGCATACATGGATAATAAATGTTGTAGCCCCAAGATAGCTGATTGTGAGTGTGAATGTTGCTCTGTGCTTGACATTATGCGTCGGCCTCCATAAAGTTTAATTTGCCATTTTCAAAGTTTTTGATGCGTGCCAATGAAGTAACTTTGACTCCTTGATTTTCAATGACTTGACGACCATCTTGGAATGATTTTTCAATGACAATGCCAACTCCTTTGACAGTGGCACCTGCTTGCGTAATAATATCAATTAAGCCTTTTGCAGCTTGGCCATTAGCTAAAAAGTCATCAATAATCAAAACCTTATCTGTAGTTGTTAAAAACTTACTAGCAATTGATACGGTGCTTGTAACTTGCTTCGTGTAAGAATAAACTTCAGCTGTCAAAATACCTTCTGTCATGGTAATATTTTTATGTTTCTTAGCAAAAATCATCGGAACATCCAATGCTTCTGCCACATAGATCGCAGGAGCAATTCCTGATGCTTCAATTGTGACAACTTTAGTAATACCAGCTTCAGTATACGCTTTGGCAAAAACACTTCCTATTTCTTTCATCAGTTTGTAATCAACTTGGTGCGTCAGAAAGCTATCTACTTTTAAGATATTCTCCCCAAGAATAGTGCCATCTTTTAGCATGCGATCTTCTAGTAATTTCATGATTTTCCTCTCTTTTTTTGAAAACAAAAAAAGCTCGCTGCAAAACAAAGGGAAAAGCCCCTTTATTTTGCTAGGTTAAAAAACCAAGCAAGCTCTCTAAGCTCACTTATTGTTAGACATTACGGTGTCTTGTAGAAACACTGCGCCAATTCACAGTATAAATAAGTAAAATGTTATGTAATATTATATAGTCTACACTATATGAGACGTGAATGCAATACTTTTTAGATTTGATCGCCATTCCAAATGGAATTTTTAACAATAACGTAGTCAACTCGGCGAAGACCATCTAAGTCCGTTCCGCCAGCATATGAAATAGATGACTGTAAATCTTGTCGCATTTCAGTTAACGTATCTGATAAATGACCTTTTGTTGGTAAGAGAATTTTCTTTCCTTCAACGTTCTTGTGCTCACCTTTTTGGTATTCTGAAGCTGAACCATAATATTCTTTAAATGTTTCTCCGTCAACTTCGACTGTTTTACCAGGGCTTTCAATATGACCAGCAAATAAAGAGCCGATCATAACCATTGAGGCACCAAAACGAATTGATTTAGCAATATCGCCGTGTGTACGAATCCCACCGTCAGCAATAATTGGTTTACGAGCAGCTTTAGCACACCAACGAAGTGCAGCTAATTGCCATCCACCAGTACCGAAACCAGTTTTAACTTTTGTGATACAAACTTTACCTGGACCTATTCCAACTTTAGTTGCGTCAGCACCAGCATTTTCTAATTCGCGAACTGCTTCAGGAGTTCCCACATTACCTGCAATGACAAAAGTCTCAGGTAATTCTTTTTTGATATGTTTAATCATATCAATAACACTATTAGCATGCCCATGGGCGATATCAATTGTTATGAACTCCGGCGCATCTTCTTTTAATGATGTCACAAAATCATATTCATAAGTTTTAACACCTACTGAAATTGAAGCAATTAAATCTTGCTCATGCATGCGTTTAATAAAAGGTTTACGACTTGCTTCGTCAAAACGATGCATAATGTAGAAATAACCGTTTTTTGCAAATTGTTCTGCGATAGATTCATCCATAATTGTCTGCATATTAGCAGGAATTACTGGCAATTTAAATGTGTATTTACCAAGTTTAACACTTGTATCTGCTTCTGAGCGACTGCTAATGATACATTTATTAGGTATCAATTGGATATCTTCATAATCAAATACAGGCATGTCATTAAACATAAGGTTTCTCCTTTTGAAAGTAATCTGAGACTACTTTTTTCTTTAAAATGACCATCCTATGACCTCTTAAAAAGAGACATCGCTAGGTAAAAACTTACCCTTCCTTATACCAGTCTATACTTACGTTATTTTTTTGTCAAATAATTAGATAAATAATATTTAAACGTTCGGAAATTTCAAAAATCTAGTTCTAGGAGAGCTAGACCAAAATAACAAACAATAGTGATTAATCGCTCAAATCCTGTCCATTTGATGCAATGACTTTCTTATACCAATAGAAGGAATCTTTTCTGTACCTTTTTTGCGTTTTCAGATCAAATTCATCACGGTCAACATAAATGAAGCCATAACGTTTTTTAATCCCTTCATGCGTTGAAATCAAATCAATGGCTGACCATGGGTTGTAACCAAGCATGTCAACACCATCAGAAATAGCTTCTTGAATTTGTGCAACATGAGCACGTAGATACTCAATCCGATAAAGATCGTGTACTTTGCCGTCTTCTGTTAGGGTATCGTATGCACCCAAGCCATTTTCAGTGACTAAAAGTGGTAATTGGTAACGGTCATAAATTGTACGAAGAGTTGCACGGAAACCAACTGGATCAATTTCCCATCCGAACTCAGTTTTAGGCAAGTTAGAATTAGATACTGCACGGTAAAAACCAGGTTCAGTCAACATTGTTTGTTGGTCAGACTCTTCTTCTCCCAAAGCGAAGTCTTCCGCACAATATTCAACTGTAGATGAATTATAGTAGTTGAAAGCAATGAAGTCAGGCTTCGCATTTTTCAGAGCTTCTGCATCACCATCTCTAAAGGTCGGTTGCACATCATGGTGCCCAAGGTAAGCCCAAACTAAATTGTTGTATCTTCCATGCACAGCCATGTCCAAATAAAGCCAGTTACGGATAGCATTAGCATTTTGTGATGCAATAACGTCCTCTGGTTTGTTGGAATTAGCATAAATGAGTGAAATATTTGGAGCTGGACCAATTTTTGCTTCAGGAAGCATCTCATGACACATCACCATTGCTTTAGCTTGTGCGACTAGTTGGTAATGGTTTTGTTGGTAAATTTCACGTTTTACATTAGTTGTATCTTCAGGTAAGTGTAAGGTTCCGATAATTGGACCAGCTAACGTAAGGACATTTTGTTCATTAATTGTTAACCAATAGTTAACGCGATCTCCGTAACTTTCAAACAACAATTTTGCAAACTCTAAAAACCAGTCAACAGAATCAGGATTTCCCCATGATCCTCGCTCATCAAGTGCTGCTGGCATATCGAAATGGAACATAGTAACGATTGGTTCAATCTCATATTTGAGACATTCATCAATTAATTGGTTATAAAATTCGATACCTTCTTGGTTGACACGACCAGTTCCTTCTGGAAGTAGACGAGACCAAGAAATTGAAAAACGATAGGATTTGAAGCCCATTTCTGCCATCAAAGCAATATCTTCCTTAAAATGGTGATAGTGGTCAACCGAAACAGATAAATCAGATGTTCCTTCTGGAATTTCTTTGACATCTTGACAAGAAGGGCCTTTGCCGTAGTCTAAAGCTGCTCCCTCAACTTGATAGGCTGATGTTGAGGCTCCCCAAAAAAAGTTTTCAGGAAATGGTTTTAGCGTTTTGTGAAACATATAGTAGTCTCCTTTTTAATGATTACCTCTATTATAACTTTAGATTAATTTGAAATCTAATGGTATACACGGCATTACTGATAGTATGCTACGGTCTAAAAAAAGAGCTATGAGCTCTTTTTGTGTTATTTAATCAATTTTTCTTTGACAAGGTAATCGTGAGCTACTTTACTAGCATCCTTTCCTTGAACCGAAACTTGATAATTCATTTTTTGCATTTCTTCCTCAGTAATTTTACCTGACAATTTGTTGAGGATTTTTTTAATCTCTGGATGTTTTTTAATCAAAGCTTCTTTCATCAAAGGTGCACCTGATAAGGGGGGAAAAGATGTTTATCATCTTCAAGAACTTGTAATTTATATTTAGTCAATTCAGCATCTGTTGAGTAGGCATCCGTTATCTGAATCTTTCCAGCCTCGATCGCTTGATAACGTAAAGCTGGTTCCATTGTAGAAACAGATAAGTTGAGATCATATAAATCACGAAGTCCCATATCACCATCTGGACGGTCCTTAAATTCCAAGGTAAAGCCAGCCTTCAATTCAGACTGATAATTCTTTAAATCAGAAATTGTCCTAATATTCTTTTCTTTGGCAATTTTTTGGGGAATTGCTACCGCATAAGTATTTTGATATTGGAAAGGTTTCAAGTAGGCAAGATGATCTTGTTTAGCAATGCCATCTTTTGCTTCTTTATAAACCGTTTTAGGATTGTTAGATAAAGCAAATTTCTCATTAAGGAGACTTGATGTGATCGTACCAGTAAACTCTGGGTAAATATCAATATCACCAGACTTAAGAGCTTGATATAAGAAAGTAGTCTTACCAAAGTTAGGTTTTAAGTCAACCTGTAAGTCTGACTTTTCTTCAATCATTTCTTTGTAGATATTAATGAGAATCTCAGGCTCAGCGCCTAATTTACCAGCAATTATGATGGTTTCAGATTTCTTACTGATAGAATTAACCATACTTGGTAAATAAGAAGAGAATAAACCAATAACAATGACAGCAAAAGCAAGGATAATTTTTTTCAGTGAAGCCTTTTCCAAATACTGCAAGATACTATTAAATAAAATGGCCAAAAGAGCTGATGAAATGGCACCTATCAGAATTAAATTAGGATTGTTGCGATCAATTCCTAATAAAATAAAGGCACCTAGTCCCCCTGCTCCAATTAATGCTGCTAAGGTTGCTGTTCCGATAATCATAACAGCTGAGGTACGGACACCTGACATAATAACTGGCATGGCAATTGGGATTTCAAATTTTTTCAGTCTTTCCCATTTGGTCATCCCAAAAGCAGTCCCAGCTTCCACTAAACTTGGTTCGATTCCATTTAAGCCAGTGATTGTATTTTGAATAATCGGAAAGATAGCATAAATAACCAATGCTGTTACTGCTGGGATTGTCCCAATCCCCATTAAGGGAATAAATAAACCAAGCAAGGCTAGCGAGGGAATGGTCTGAAAAATCCCGGTAATCTGTAAAACAATATCGGACCACCGTTTACTTTTACTGAGTAAACTTGCCAAGGGAATGCCAATTAAAATCGCAATCAATAGTGCGATCAAAGAAATTTGTAAATGTTCTAGTAGAGCTTTCAACCACTCACCAAAACGGTTATGAAATGTCAATACTAAATCAGTCATTAGCATCACCTCCAAAAAGACTAGCCACAAAGTCATTAGCCGGATGAGCAATAATGGCTTCTGGTGTATCAACTTGGATAATTTGTCCCTTATCAAGAATAGCTACGCGATCTCCCAATTTTACTGCTTCTTTGATATCATGCGTTACAAAAACAATAGTCATATCAAATTCACGATGCAAGTCTAGCATCAAATCTTGTAATTGTTTCTTAGAAATAGGATCCAGGGCAGAAAAAGGTTCGTCCATCAGTAAAATTTTAGGATGGGAAATGATTGCACGCACAATGCCAACACGTTGTTGTTCTCCTCCAGATAAATCTTTCGGGTAACGGTGCATATAATCCTCAGGATTAAGACCTACTTTGCCTAAGAATTCCTTAGTCTTTTCAGCAATTTCTTCTTGCGACCATTTTTTCATTTCAGGCACTAAGGCAATGTTCTCCGCTACAGTTAAATTGGGAAAGAGAGCAATTTGCTGTAAAACATAGCCCATTGAAAGTCGCATTTCCCTTAAATCATAGTCTTTTTGTGGCTTTTTATTGAGTAATATCTCCCCAGAGCTTGGCTCAATTAAGCAATTAATCATTTTTAATAAGGTTGTTTTCCCAGAACCACTTGATCCGACTAAAACATAAAATTCACGGTCGTTGACTTGAAAGCTTTGTTCCTGTAAAACAGTTGTTTCACCAAATACTTTTGATACTTTATTAAATCGAATCATAAATTCTCCATTTCTTTGATTACAGTTGCTGTATACTTCTCCATGAGAGTGATCAATAATTCTCTCTCCTTCTCATCTAATGAGCCGATGGCATGCAATTCACATTCCTCTAACGGTTGAATGATTTTTTTTGCAAAGGAGTGACCATCTTCAGTCAGAAAAATAAGGCGTTGCCGCTTATCTTCATTCCTTGATTGCATTGTCACATAGCCTTTTTGCATCCAATTTTTGATTGTTGCATTGATAACTTGCTTGGTTGAAAATGTTTTATGGCACAAATATTTTTGAGTCACACCTTGCGGATTATGATAAATCCACAGTAAAATTTGAAGACTTTTCCCTTGCAAGCCATGTTGCCTGGCATATAATTCATAGTTACTGATATAGCTATCAAATGATTTCACCAATTCCTTAGACATCTTTTTAAGTTTCATTATTAGACTCTCCCTATTAAAACAGTTGCTTTACCAAAACCATGTTTCTTTTAATAAAGGCATAAGTGGTTGTAACTTTTTTTAATGCGTCAGTCACTAACTGATTAAACTAACCAACTAGACTAGGTTTATTCTTGTATTCTAAAAGGCTGCAACCTTAAACTAAAATCTTACTTTTAGTCTATTCCTTACTGCGCAGTAAGTCAATTATTTTGACCACTTCAACCTTAAAAGATTAGATAAGTATTCAAACAGGACTATAAAGATTAAGACAAACAAAAAGTCGATGAAAAATCACCGACTTGATGTTTTAGAGAAGTCCTAATTTTTCAAAAGCCTTGTAAAGACCATCTTCTTCGACGTCATCTGTAATCATATCCGCCATTGCTAAAATTTCAGGGCCACCATTTCCCATAGAAACACCTATTTCACAATATTCTAACATCGGGATATCAATTTTAGCATCACCAAAAGCAATGGTATCTTTTTTATCCTTTTGTAAATGCTTTAGAAGGACATCTATTGCATGAGCCTTTGTAATGTTTTTAACACCAAGGTCACCAAAAAGTGCAGTTTCCCCACGTCCTCCCCAAGTATTAGCCATTAATTCAGGAAACTCCTCTTTAGAATCTAAATGATCTTGGTAAGAGTTTAAAATGAAGGATACTTTATTTAAATCATCACGATAAAGTTCTCCACCATACACAAGGCCATGTAAAGCATCTTCGGCTTCCATACCTTGTACTTCCTCTAAGGTTTTACCTTTTCGCATAACATAAGTTTGCATAACTGGGCGAGCCGCATCTTTAAAGTTCTCACTAGCAAAAAGTCCATTATTAGATTCTAGGTAAAACTCTAACCCTCGCTCATGTAACCAATCAACAATATGTTTAGTCTCTTCCTTTGAAATTAATTGATGCATGATGACTTGCTCATGGTATTCAACATATGAGCCATTACCACCGATCATTCCATCAATGCCAATAGACCAAATTTCATCTTGCATTTCTGCACGGCTACGTCCCGTAGATACCAAAACTAAATGGCCATTTGCACGTGCTTTTTGAATGGCACTAATAGCTGATTCCGGAATACGATTATGGTAATCGACCAAAGTTCCATCAACATCTAAAAAGATAATTTTTTTTGACATGTATTCACCTCAATAATTTCTTAAGAAGATTATACTATTCAATTGCACTTTTAACTAGGCTTTTAGTGTTATATGATGATACTATTCTATGAAATTTCAGCCAAGACTTTAAAGTCAGTAAAATTGCTATTTCTCAAAAAAGTCGCTATTATGATAATATGACAACAAGATATAACATTTTAGCCCTAAATCCGGCATCTAGTAAGGAACACGATTTATTTTATCACTTCCTCCAAGAAGCATTTTCTCACCTATTTCAGGTGACTATTTCAGCTTCTTTTCCTATGGAAAATAGCGGAGACTTCCATGCAGTTTTTAGTGATAACAAAGACACTACAATACCACTACCTCAACTCATCTTTACTAATGCAGAGCTCAATAATCCTGACTTTTTATCATCAGAAGGCCGGGTGGATATCAAACAGTTCTCAACTCTAAATCAAAAAATAACGAGCTTTTATCTGACACTATCAGAGCAAGTGCTAAACCATTTCCCATTTCAAATTCGGCAAGCTGATTATTCCGGTCACATTACTTATCATAACCATCAGTTTAATGGGAGTTTCTTTGAAGATGATGACACACAGGTAGAACCTTGGATTTATAAACAATTGCATCAATCAACCAGTCCAGCTACTAAACATTTTCTATTAGCATCTGCTTCTGCCGATCATATCTACTATCAAACATACCAAGCAGTAAAGAATAAAGAGGGACACTATATAGGAAGCATTGATTATATTCAGGACATCAAACCTATCTTGGCTGATTATTTAGAGGAAACAGCACAAGCTATTGTGGGATGGTCAGATGTCATCTCTGGTCCCTCCATTTCAGACGATCTCTAAAAAAGAGCTCAGCTATTGAAAAAGCCTTAATCTCAGATTAAGGCTTTTTCTCATGCAATGACGTGACGTTTTTTTAAATAAATGATATTGATAAACGTAACAACTACAAAAACTAAAATGAAGTATACAGCATTGCGTCCACCAATACTTTCACCATTTAAATGTTGACTAGCTTGACCTAAGGCAAAGAATTGTGAGGAAACGGCAGTAGCAAATGCTCCTGCAAATTGTTGAAGGGTATTTAAAACACTATTACCATCTGCTTCTACATGCTTTTCGAGTTTAGATAAGGCTGAGGTAATCATATTACTGGCACCAATTCCCATTCCTGCTTTTACCAAAATGTCTGACCCAAGTAAAAACAGAGTTGATTTGCCCATTAGTGCTACTGACATCAAACCTAGCCCAAGGATTGAAAGGAATAAGCCAAAGAAAAGTGGCTTAAAGGCTCCCATACGGTCTAAAATATGTCCAGATAATGGATAAAGGATTGCTGCTAAGATCGCACCTGGGAACATAAAGAGCCCCGCATTAACAGATCCTGTCTTCAACACTAACTGTAAATGGTTAGGTAGTATAAAAGATAAGCCTAAAGGAATCATTTGGTAGGTTAAAACACCAAATAGAAGAATCACATAAGGTTTGTTTTTAAAAACAGTGATATTTAATAAGGTATTTTTTTTATTAAATGTATAGAACAAAAAGAATGATACTAAACTGATAATTAGCAAAACCAAAGATAATTGCTCAATAGCAATTAATAGAGTTGACAATGCAATTCCCAAAACAGCAAAAGCTAGCCAATTAACTTTCTCAATGATTGGAACGCTTCTACTTGGAATAGATCTCAATCCGAAAAAGGTTGATAGGAGTATCAATGGAAACAGCATGATAAAAATCATTTGCCAACCCATGTAAGCTAAAATAATACCACCATAGCTTGGTCCAATTGCTGGCGCTAGTGAAGTAGTCATGGTTGCTACCCCCATCACTAGTCCCCTCTTTTCAAAATCAACTCGACTCATTATGATATGAAAGAGTAACGGCAAGGCAATACCAGTTCCCATACCTTGTAAAACTCGCCCAATCAATAAAATAGCTAAGCTTGGAGCAATGCTATCAATAGCCATCCCAAGTAGAAATAAACTATTAGCTAAGATAAAGATATGTCTTTCTGAATAATTTCTGATTAAATAAGCAGACAGAGGAACAATAACGGCAACTGCTAATAAATTAGCTGTCGTTAACCACTGAATTGCTGCAGGTCCAACTGAGAAAAGTGACATTAACTCTGGGAAGGTGACATTCATTGATGTTTCAATTAAAACACCACAAAAGCTTAAGATGGCTGTGGAAATAATTGCTGGCATAACATGCCATTGATTTGTTTTCATAGTTACCTCGATAGACGATAGATTTAAGTTAGTAGATAATCACTACAAAAGGGCACTAGAAATAATCTCAGTACCCATTTAATTGCTTCAATTAAATTTATATTGTATTGCCGTTAGAGCACTATCTATTCTAACAGATAATAGCTAAGTTGAAAAGCCTATTTTTAAATGTTTTAATCTCTAAAGACTGGTTGTGGACCATAGGACTGACTCACAGGCATCATTTCAATCCGATTAATATTTACATGTTCAGGCTGATTAATAATCCAACTGACGGTATTAGCAATATCAACAGCTTGGATGGCATGTGCTCCTCTATAAATAGCGGCTACTCTTTCTTGATCTCCACCGAAGCGAACCGATGAAAACTCTGTTCCCTCACACAAACCAGGCTCAATAGTTGTCACTCTTATCTTTGTACCAGCTAAATCAGCTCGTAAATTTAATGAAAACTGTTTGACGAAAGCCTTAGTAGCTCCATAAATATTACCACCAGGATAAGGAATTGTTCCAGCTGTTGATCCCAAATTAATAATCATTCCACTATTTCTTTCGACCATTTGAGGTAGAATTTGTCTTGTCAAAAAAGTCAAGCCGACGATATTAGTATTAATCATCGTCATCCAATCTTCAAACTTCGCCTCATAAGCCTTATCCAAACCTATCGCTAAGCCTGCATTATTCACTAAAAGATCTATGGCACGCCATTCTTCAGGTAAAGACTCTAAGCCGTTTTTTACGATATCTATTTGAGTAATATCCATTTGAAGTGGGTAAACAGTTTCCTGACCAAATTGATTTTGTAGTTGATTTAATTTATCTAAGCGTCGGGCTATCATGATGACTTTATACCCATCTTCAACTAATTTGGCAACAATTGCTGTACCAAAACCTGCAGAGGCTCCTGTTACACAGGCTATTTTTTTTGACATATGTTTCTCCTCTTCGAAAAGAAAAGTGGATTAACCCTTCAAAGGGGTCAAGTCCACTCTATTAATTATTTGTTTTCCAAGGCTTGCGCAGCAGTAATAATACCTAGTTTATAAATATCTTCTGCACTTGATCCACGGGATAAATCATTTACCGGTTTATTTAAACCTTGTAAAATTGGGCCAATAGCGTCAAACATTCCTAGACGTTGTGCGATTTTGTAGCCAATATTTCCTGATTGTAAATCAGGGAAAATAAATGTATTTGCTTGTCCAGCAACAGTTGAGTCTGGGGCTTTGATTGCTGCAGTTTCAGGAACGAATGCAGCATCAAATTGTAATTCACCATCGAGTGTTAATTCAGGTGCTAATTCTTTTGCGATTTTTGTTGCCTCAGCTACTTTTTCAACTTGTGGTGCTTTACCAGACCCTTTTGTTGAGAAGCTTAACATAGCAATTTTAGGATCAATATCAAAAATTTTAGCAGTTGCCGCAGTATTAACAGCAATTTCAGCTAATTCTTGTGCATTTGGGTCGATATTGATAGCACAGTCAGCAAAAATATAACGTTCATTTGTATTTTCACGATTCATTAAGAAAACACCTGACGTACGTGAAATACCTGGTTGTGTTTTAATAATTTGTAAAGCAGGACGAACCGTGTCCGCAGTGGAATGGGCAGCACCAGAAACCATTCCATCAGCAAGTCCCATTTTAACTAACATGACACCAAAATAGTTAACGTCTTTAAGCAATTTATCAGCATCCTCTAAAGTTGCTTTTCCTTTACGAATTTCAACAAATTCTTTTTTCATTTGTTCAAATTCAGCATAATCTTCAGGATAGATAATAATATATTCTTGATTTTGGAAACCGAGTTTAGTTAAAATGCTATGAACTTCGTCCGGTTTACCTAAAATAATTGGTTCAACAAGACCCTCAAATTTCAGACGAGCAGCTGCACGAACAACACGTTCATCATTTCCTTCTGGAAATACGATTTTCATGTTTTTGCCAACAACTTTTTCACGTAAACTACCGAACAAACTTCTAATATTCATTTTTTACACCTCAATTAATTTTTTTGATAAGTCTAGAATAACCTTATCAAGGTCATCTGTCAAATCAATTGAATAATTACTCTCTTTTTCTATAAATGGATTATAAAAAGTCAAAGAATGACAATGTAAGGCCTGCCTTGTTATACCAAGGTCTAATCGTCCTCCATAAAGATCGTCACCAAGAAGTGGAAAACCAATATGTGAGAAATGAACTCTAATCTGGTGAGTTCTACCTGTATGTAATTTAATATCTACTAAATGAACATTTTCTGCAAAACGGCCAACAACTTCATATGTCGTCTTTGCATACTTACCCATTGGGTCAACTGCTCTTGTAATAATACTATCTTTAGAACGGCCAATAGGTTCAATAATTTCTCCACTGTCAGGTAATTGACCATTACCTGATACTAATGCAAAATACCGTTTATCTATCGAACGTGATTGCAACTGTTTATCTAATCTAGCATGTGCATAGCCATGTTTTGCAAAAAGCATCAATCCACTTGTATCTCTGTCTAAACGAGTAACAATGTGAACTTGCTTATTAGGATAATCTTTTTCTAAATAGTAAGCTTTAATAAAATTAGCAATCGTATTTGAGTGAAGTGCACTTGGAATACTGGCAAAGCCGTAAGGCTTATTTAATACAAGAAAATGATCATCCTCATAAACGATATCCAAGGGATGCGATACTGCTTCAAGTTTTTCAAAAGGCTGCTCATCTGGAATCAGAATCGTCACAATATCACCGACATCCAAAAGATAGATGGCATTTTGCTCCTCTTCATTAACCAAAATTTTTCCACCGCGATACTTGACCTTCGCAAGAAGCCCTTTTGATACATCATATCCCTTTAAAAGTGTTTTGACCTTAGTACGACGATCTGCGACATAATCAAATCTCATGACTCAATCTCACCGATAAAGGCATCTTTAACCCTTTCCCAAAAGCTCGTATGACTCGAAGTCGCAACAAAATTAATTTTCTTTTCATCAATAAAATATTCTACTTTAATAACATTTTTCAAATTGTAAGTTTTATTATCAATGGAAACCGTATAAATACCAGTTCGTTGTGGCAAGACCTCAATCTTGTCCTTCTTAGGGATGATCAGAGAGGAACCAACAGTACGAAAGACTAAATTATTAAGACTAGAAATTTCAGTCAATTGTAGAGCCTCAACTGTAGGATGTAGAATTGCCCCGCCTAAAGATTTATTGTAGGCTGTACTTCCAGTTGGTGTTGAAACTGATAAACCATCACCACGGAAGGTTTCAAACCTGACGTTGTTAATAATGACATCTGCCACCATTGTTTTTTCAATTCTTTTTATTGTTGCTTCGTTCAAAGCCCGTGCAGTAATAATGCGCCCATCTTCAAGTGAAATTTTCACTTTAAGAATGGGATAAGAAATCTTCTCCCCTTTATCCATTCTCAGGTTTTCAATTAAATTCTCTACCTCAAAATCACGGTAGTCAGTATAAAACCCAAGATGTCCCGTATGAACACCTACAAAGCGAACTTTATCCAATTCCTTTTCATACATGTGAAATGCTGACAGGAGCATACCATCACCACCAATAGAAATAACAACATCCGGATTTTTTTTAGCTAAATAAAAATCTGGGTCATCTTTAAAAACAGAAAAAAGCTTCGAAGCGACACGCTTACTTTGGTATTTTCCATTAGCAATTATTGCTACTCGAGTAGCTTTATCTGTATAATTCATCTGAGTCATCACTGTTTCCTACACCATCACTTAAATTGCGACTAACTGGATCAAACATTAACTGAGCATCTCTAATATCTTCACGAATTTTTCGCATTTCCTCGTCAAGTTCTAAAGCGATTTTTGCAGTTGTTGATAATCTTTTCTTTATTTCTTCTGGAAATTCACCTTGATATTTATAATTTAGTGAATGTTCAATTGTTGCCCAAAAGTTCATGGCTAACGTTCTAATTTGAATTTCAGCTAAAACTTTCTTTTGTCCATCAATCGTGTCAACAGGGTATTCGACGACAACATGATAAGAACGATATCCAGACGATTTCATATTTCTAATATAATCACGTTCATAGACGATAGACATATCTTGCCGATGCCGTAACAGATTCAATACCTCATCAACATCGTCGACAAATTGAACCATGATACGCAAGCCAGCAATATCTTGTATGTCTTGCGTAATGTTTTCTTCGAGAACACCACGCAATTTCATCTTCTCTTTAATACTTTCAACAGATTTAACACGTCCTGTTACGAACTCAATTGGTGAATAGCGATTTTGTTTTCTAAACTGTTTACGAATACCACGTAATTTAATTTTTAATTCTCCGACTGTTTGAATGTACGGATCTAAAAATTCTTCCCAATCTACTGCCACGCTATCACTCCTTTCTTGTCAAAATTTCGTCTTTAATATAGAATTGAAATAACAATTAATTATAGCACAAAAGACCAACAAAAGGAATTTGCATGACTAACCTAGAAATTGAATACAAAACTTTATTAACAAAGGATGAGTATAACCGACTACTCACAAAATTATCACACATTCCTCCTATAACGCAAACAAATTATTATATTGACACGCCTACTTTTGCCTTAAAGGCTAATCGTATGTCTCTGAGAATTAGAACCTTGCCTGATAAAGCTGAAATTACGCTCAAAGTCCCTGAAATAGTAGGTAACAGAGAGTATAATGTTGACTTATCATTAACAGATGCAAAAGCCCTGGTTAAAGACTTCTCATTACCACAATCATCAATTAAAGACATTATTGATACACTAGATATCAATCAATTGCAATTAGCTTGCTTTGGTCATCTGACTACTGTACGACGTGAAATAGAGACTGAAATTGGAAAAATGGCATTGGACTATAATCAGTATGCTAATATCAAAGACTATGAGTTGGAACTTGAAGTTGAAGATGCCTCAAAAGGGGAAAATGATTTTCAACAATTCTTAAATGATAATCACATTTCCTTTAAATTTGCCAAAAGTAAAGTTGCCCGATTCAGCAAAACATTAAAAGAGCAAATTTAAACAGATAAATAACTGATTTTTTTCATATTTTTTGATAAAATGAGACTGTTGATAAAAGCTAGAATAGGGTTAATTTTGTTTGACTTCTATTCCTCAAAAACACAAGGAGCACAATCTCTAATGACTGAACGATATGCTGATAAGCAAATCAAACTGTTTTCTCTTACTTCAAATCTTCCAATTGCAGAAAAGATTTCTGAGGCATCTGGCATTCCTTTAGGAAAAATTTCATCACGTCAATTCTCAGATGGTGAAATAATGATTAACATTGAAGAAACTGTTCGTGGTGATGATATTTATATTATCCAATCAACCAGTTTCCCAGTAAATGATAACCTATGGGAACTTTTAATCATGATAGATGCCTGCAAACGTGCCTCTGCTAATACAGTCAATGTTGTCTTGCCTTATTTCGGGTATTCACGCCAAGACCGTATTGCAAAATCTCGTGAACCAATTACAGCTAAACTTGTGGCAAACATGTTAACTAAGGCAGGTATTGATCGTGTTCTAACATTAGATTTACATGCTGTCCAAGTTCAAGGTTTCTTTGATATTCCTGTAGATAATCTGTTCACTATTCCATTATTTGCAAAAGAATATTGTAAACAAGGTCTTTCTGGTAATGACGTTGTTGTTGTTAGTCCAAAAAATTCTGGCATTAAACGAGCTCGCTCTCTAGCTGAATATCTGGATTCTCCAATTGCTATTATTGACTATGCTCAGGATGATTCTGAGCGTGAACAAGGTTTCATCATTGGTGATGTCGCTGGTAAAAAAGCAATCTTAATTGATGATATCTTGAATACTGGGAAAACATTTGCTGAAGGTGCTAAGATATTGGAACGTGGCGGAGCAACTGAAATATATGCCGTGTCAAGTCATGGTCTCTTTGCTGGAGGTGCTGCTGATGTCCTAGAAACTGCACCAATTAAAGAAATTCTGGTTACTGATTCCGTTAAAACAGCCAATCGTATTCCAAATAATGTTAAATACATCACAGCTAGTCAATTAATTGGTGATGCTATTATTAGAATTCATGAAAGAAGACCACTAAGTCCACTCTTTGCTTTCGACACAAACAATGAAAAATAACAAACAAATCTATTTCGATAATGCAGCCACAACTGCACTCAGTGATTCTGTAATTGCTGCCATGACTGATGTCATGGCTTCTAATTTTGCTAATCCATCCAGTATCCATTCCTACGGTAGACAAGCAAGTAAAGTGCTAAGAGATTGCAGACAAAGCATTGCTAACCTGCTTCACGTTGATAGCCGTCAGCTAATCTTTACCTCAGGTGGAACAGAAAGCAACAATACTGCTATAAAAGGCTATGCATTAGCTCATCAAAATCAGGGAAAACATCTCATTACTACAGCTATTGAGCATCATTCCGTACTACACACTATGGAGTACCTTGAAAAACATTTTGGTTTTGAAGTGACTTATATAGAAGCTCCTAATGGTATTATTACCCTTGAGGATGTCAAACAAGCCTTAAGACCAGATACTATTTTAGTTAGCATGATGGCAGCAAACAATGAAACTGGTGATTTGCTACCTATTGCTGAAGTTGGTCACTTATTACAAAATCATCAAGCTGCTTTTCATGTTGATGCCGTTCAAGCGATAGGTAAACTAAATGTATTACCTGAGGAGTTAGGTATTGATTTTTTAACTGCTTCTGCTCATAAATTTCATGGCCCAAAGGGTGTCGGCTTCCTTTATCACAATCAATTGTTATTCGACCCACTGCTTCATGGTGGAGATCAGGAAGAAAAACGACGTTCAGGTACCGAAAATTTAATTGGGATTGTTGGAATGACACAAGCCTTAACTGATGCTTTTCAAAATATGGAAATTAATTATTGTCATGTCAACCAGTTAAAAGACCATCTTTTAGATCAATTGCAGAGCTCTAATTTTTATCTCAATAAAAGTAACCACTCTTTACCACATGTGATTAATCTTGGTTTTCCAAGTCATCAGAATGCTATGCTTTTAACTCGTTTAGATTTAGCTGGCATTGCAGTCTCTACAGGTTCAGCTTGTACTGCAGGGACTGTTGAACCAAGTCATGTATTAGAAAGTTACTATGGTAAAAATGCGCAGCAATTATCTGAATCACTGCGAATTAGCTTTTCTGATCAAAATACTATTGAAGAAGTTAATCAATTTGTAAAAGAAATCATTCATATCATAGGAGATTAATATGGCTTTTGAAAAAGAAATCACTTTAAAAAACTGTAAATATACATATACAATTAGTCCTAAAGTAAAAAAATACACATTACGTGATACAACATTTAGCGAGACTAAACTTGGTCACTATGAATTAACAAGACTCTTAGAGGAAGTTCCAAATTCAGGCAATGGTTTTCCTTTAAAAATTACGATTAATAAAGATTTGAATGCCTTTAAATTAACAATTACGGACCAATCTGGTCTCCGTTTAGTTAATATTTTTAAATCCGCGGACCATAAGATTATTCAAGATAAATTTTACTTTTTAATGGATAGTCTAGTTGAACGCGATATTTTCATAAAAACAGCTAATTAAAAATGATTGAAGTAAGTTTTTTAAATGAGAGCAAACAATGTAAAACTGTCCGATTTTCAGATTTCAAGGAATTTGAAAGAGCTCAAGTTTCCTGTGATATTTCAACACCAGATTATCACCCCGTTCAATCTGTTACAGTTGATGGAAAAGCTTTGGACTACAAAGGAACTTATGGCGATCTTTATTTTTACCTTCTACATTTGCAGAGCTAACATTTCTGAATCACTAATGATTAGGACATCATTAGTGGTTTTTTTGTGCAATTTTAGATGAATTTTCTAATTTTTTCAATAATAGTAGCTTTAATGTTGCATTTTTCACAAAGTATTTGTTACAATAGAATAAGATTAATACAGTAAATTATTTCAAAGGAGCTACTACCGTGGTTATTGACAAATCAATTCCAAAAGCGACTGCAAAGCGCTTATCACTCTACTATCGTATTTTTAAAAGATTTCATGCTGACCAAGTTGAAAAAGCAAGTTCTAAACAAATTGCTGATGCAATGGGGATCGATTCAGCAACTGTTCGCCGTGACTTTTCTTATTTTGGTGAACTAGGTCGCCGTGGATTTGGTTACGATGTGACTAAATTAATGAACTTTTTTGCAGATTTACTAAATGACCATTCTACTACTAATGTTTTAATTGTAGGTGTTGGTAACATTGGACGCGCATTACTTCATTACCGTTTCCACGATCGCAATAAAATGCAAATTGCAATGGGATTTGACACTGATGATAATCCAATTGTTGGAACTAAAACTTCTGATGGTATCCCTATCTATGGCATCTCAACTATTAAAGAACATGTCAAAGCAACCGATATTGAAACTGCTATCTTAACTGTTCAAAGTGATCATGCACAAGAGGTTGCTGATCAACTGATTACTGCAGGAATTAAAGGAATTTTAAGCTTCTCACCTGTTCATTTGCAAGTACCTAAAGATGTCATCGTTCAATATGTTGATTTAACAAGTGAATTACAAACACTTCTTTATTTCATGAACCAAAATAACACATTATAGGAGTTAGCATGACTAAGCCTCTAGTTGGCATTTCAGCCAATCAACGACTAAATATAGCTTTAGATGACCTGCCTTGGACCTATGCCCTTGCAGGTTTTTCTGATGCTGTTATGAAAGCAAATGCCACCCCCATTCTCCTTCCTATTGGAAATGAAGAGACTGCTAAACAACATGTGTCACTTGTTGATAAAATTATATTAATTGGCGGACAAAATGTTGATCCTAAATTTTACAACCAATCAAAGGAAGCCTTTGATGACGATTTCTTTCTTGAAAGAGATGTGTATGAAATTGCCATTATTAATGAGGCAAGGAGACAAGGAAAACCCATTTTAGGCATTTGTCGAGGTCTTCAATTAATGAATGTTATCCTAGGCGGAACATTAAATCAAAACATTCCCAATCACTGGCAAAAAATGCCTTCAGATTCTTATCATCATGACATTATCACAAATAAGGACTCTTTCTTATTTTCAATTTACGGTGAAAAAGCCTCAATAAATTCCTTCCATCATCAAAGTATTAAAGAGTTAGGAAATGGTTTGGAAGTGATCTCGCGGGATCCTCGTGATAACACAATTGAAGCAGTCGTTTCAAACGATCCAACTTTTCAATTTATTGGCGTGCAATGGCACCCTGAACTACTTCAACACATTTCAAATGCTGATTTTCAACTTTTTGATTATTTTATTAATACCTATTGACACTAAAATATTTCAGATTTTTCTCTAAAGCTATAATAATCTTTCTTTCCAACGATGATGTGATCTAAGCAATTTATGCCTATTTGATCACATGATTGTTTTATTTTTTTAGTAAAATGAATATCATTATCACTTGGATTTGCAAGACCTGATGGATGATTATGAACAATAATTAGGCTAGTTGCCATATTTTTACAAGCGTAGTGTAATATTTCTCTAGGCTCTGCAATTGAGCGCCTAACACTTCCAATAAAAATTGTTTTTTCTTCAATAATTCTGTTTTGAGTATCTAAATAAATGGCTAACAAATGTTCTTGCTTCTTTTCACCAAGTAGTTTAATCATTCTTTGTGCAACTTGATAAGTGGATAGTAGTTGACCTTCTTGTTTGTCATCACTTGCTAAAATCCGTTTTGACAACTCAATCATTGCTTTGATCTCGACTGACTTTACTTTTCCAATACCAGCTATTTGTTGTAGCTCCTGTAAGGATAATTTTTTAAAATCTGACAATTGCTCTAAACCTTTTAATATATAGGCAGATAATTCTAGAACAGGTTTGTCCTTACTTCCCGTTCTTAGAATGATTGCAAGCAACTCTTGATTACTTAACATTTCAGCTCCCAAGCTAATGAGGCGTTCTCGTGGCATTAATGATTCTTCATCTATCTTGATATTGTACATTTTCAATTACTCCTTCTAACAGAACTATTCGAAAAAAAACAAGTTTCTTTCTTTAAGAAACTTGTTTTTTTTGAATTCGCTTGTTTTTTCTCAACGTTATCTCGAATAATCTGATAGAAGGTTGCTACTAAAGGAACTGCAACAATCATCCCAATAATTCCATTTAAGGCAGCTCCAACGGTAATAGCCATCAAAACCCACATGCCTGGTAATTTAATTGAACTACCAACGACACGAGGATAGATTAAATTCCCTTCAAATTGTTGTAAAACTACTAAAAAGACAACAAAGATAATAGCTTGTGACATCGACTGCGTCATAATTAAAATAAAGCCAATGATCAAGCCAATATAAGCTCCTACCACTGGTATTAGTGCTGTAAAAGCAACTAATACACCAATCGTTGCAGCAAACGGAATCTGTAAAATAAACATTCCAATTGCTGTTAAACTTCCCAAAATAACAGCTTCGATACTTTGACCAACAAAGAAACCACGAAAACGGCTATGGAGAAGACCAACAAAATAATGAATCCGTTGACCATAAATGCCAGTGTAGGTATCAACAAGGATATTTCCTTGTCGACATAATTGTTCTTTATTAGCTAATACATAAAGTGAGAAGACAAAACTGACAAAGAGACTGATAACTGCTGAAGCAATAATAGTAACTGACGTCAAAATATTTGTAAAAACAGAAAGCAATTGTTGCAATAATTGATGACTATAATTTGTAATCGTTTTCGCAATAGCGGAAACACCACCAGAATAATCAATGATTCTCGAAATGAGTTGATTATGACTCAAGTTATGCACAACAGATTTGATAGATCCTGGATCAAACTGCAACATCAATGATAAACTCGCAATTAAATCTGGAATAACAATTGAAATAATCCAAATGAATAAAATAAAAAAGGTTAAATAAGCTAATATCATTGAAATAGCTCTTTTTAATCCAGGAAATTGATCTCCTTTGATGACTTTACTTATGCCAGCTTCATAAGTACTCATAACAATATTGACTATATAGGCAAGTGCTGCTCCATATAAAAAAGGTAAGCTTGTCCTATAAATCGTTTTAATAATAGATGCCCCAGTCTGCCAATTTGCCTTTATAGCATAACAAATGACAAATAAGAGAACTAAGTTAAAGACTTGTTTTTTTTCAAATTTCATTATAACTCCTTTCTTATATTATACACTAATTATCTTTCATTATCCTCACTATTTGTATCAAAAAGAAGCCAATAAAACGGCTTCTTTGAGATGTCCGAATAAAAATAATGTGGTTACTCTAAATCTGCACCTTGACTTGCAATAACTTTTTTATACCAATCAAATGATTTTTTCTTAGATCGCTTTAGTGTTCCTTTACCCTTGTTGTCACGATCAACATAGATAAAGCCATATCGTTTTTTCATTTCACCGGTTCCGGCAGAAACTAAGTCAATACAGCCCCACGTCGTGTAGCCCCACAATTCAACACCATCCTTATTAATTGCATCATTCATTGCTTGAATATGCTGACGAAGGTAATCGATTCGATAATCATCCTCTACATAGCCGTTCTCATCAGGTCTATCTACTGCTCCAAGACCATTTTCAACAACAAAGAGTGGTTTCTGATAACGGTCCCAAATAGCATTCATCGTGATACGCATACCAAGTGGATCAATTTGCCAGCCCCATTCAGACGAGTCTAGATAAGGATTTTTGATTGAGGCAAAGATATTACCTTGTGTTTGTTCATTTACTTTTGGGTCACCAGACGCGACACGGCTAGAATAGTAAGAAAATGAAATGAAATCAACTGTATGTGCTTTTAATAATGCTAAATCTTCTTCAGTCATTTTGATATGCAACTGATCACGCTTAAATTTCTTCAAAGCATAGTTTGGATAATAACCACGCGCCTGAACGTCAATAAAGAAATAATTCTCACGATCTTCTTTCATACCAGCCCAATAGTCTTTCGGATCACATGTATTCGGGTAATATTGCCCAGCTGCTAACATACAACCAACTTTATTATTTGGATCTACTTCATGAGCGATTTTAGTTGCCAAAGCTGACGCTACCAATTCATGATGTGCGGCTTGAAATTTCACTTCTTCCTTATTTTCGCCTTCTTCAAAACAAATGCCAGCCCCCATGAATGGCGCATGTAAAATCATATTAATTTCATTGAAAGTCAACCAGTAGTTAACTAATCCTTTGTATCGGTTAAAAATAACCTGACAAAGATTGCCATAGAAGTCAATCATTTTACGATTACGCCAGCCACCATATTCTTCAATTAAGTGCATCGGACAATCAAAGTGTGTAATGGTTACTAGTGGTTCAATCCCATATTTTCGGCATTCTTTAAAAACATTTTCATAGAAGGCTAACCCTTTTTCATTTGGTTCAGTTTCATCCCCTTTAGGGAAAATGCGAGACCAACCAATAGACATGCGGTAAGTTTTAAAGCCCATTTCAGCAAATAAAGCAATATCTTCTTTATAATGGTGATAAAAATCAATAGACTCTTTTGCAGGATAAAAATACCCCTCTTCAAAATCAAACATTTTTCGTTCACCAGCAATAATAGAAAACCGCTCTTCGCCAATTGGAACAAGATCAACATTGGCTAGGCCCCGACCGTCGACTTCGTAGGCCCCTTCACATTGGTTGGCAGCTGTTGCACCACCCCAAAGAAAATTTTTAGGAAATTTTGTTTGTTTAGACATCTTTTCTCCTTTTTAATAAATTGATCTAAGTCATAAAGACAACTAGTAAGGTATAAACTACTAAGGTTACAATAAGTGATAATGAAATGAAAGTTGCTGAAAAAAGTTCATCTTTTCCAGATTTAAAGGCTGGCATAATAATTGCCGGCATCGCAAATCCAGTTGGACACATAAAATAGAGTAAGACTGCAATTTTAAACTCTTTATTTGTCATTAATACTGGAAATAAAATGAAGAAGCCAAAAATAACTAGGCTGTAAAATCCAACGCGTACCAATAATAATCTTGCAATAGACTTAAAGGTGTCCGGATCAAATTGTAAATCAAATCCTAAAATAAACAAAATTGTTCCTACTATTGGTGATGTCGCTTTTTCAATGATACCATAATATGACTCGCCAAATGGTGCCTGTAAGAGCATGTGGTTTAAGCGCAGACCATTTGCAATTAAGCCAAGAAAAATGGCTATTAGAAATGGGTGAGTTAGGGTTGAGATAGCTAATTCTTTTAGCGACGCATTAGATGCACTTGCTTTAGATACCAAGACTGGTATCACAAGAAATGCCGTTGCTGCGCCAGCTAAATCAAAAATAACAGTATTACTAGAAACGCCTACAATCGACAAGTAAAGGGGTAAAGCAACACTACCTCCTTCTACTGTCGGTAAAAGGAAATGAGCAAAGTGGGCATATGACTCCCCAATAAATCGTTTTAAGAGCTTTCCAACGACCATCGCCAATTGAAAAGCAATAAAGATATAAAGAACAATCGGAAATGTCGATACCTTGATTTCTGCTGTCATGATGAGATGAAAAATCAGTATCGGAAACAAGATTGTGAAAATAAAGGCATTTGCTCCTGCCTTTTGGTCAACTGTTAACCATTGCTGTCGTCTAGCTAAGTAGCCAAGACAAAGCATAAAGAAAACAGGTGCTAAGGTGTTAAATGCTTGCATATTGGTTTAAATCTCTCTTTATTTTTTTCTTTGAAAGACATAGTCATGGTTATATGGATTATAGACAGATTGCACTTGAAAATCATTTCCATCATATGTCAATTCGAGTATGGCACAATTTGGCATTCCTTTATCAAGAATTGGAGGGTTTAGTGTTTTATGTCGATAAAATTGGGATATCGAAGCTCCATGGCTAACAAATAAGTTTATGTTGTCTTCAGTTTCCTTAGTCATGATTTCTCTAATTGTTTTATCCATTCGTTCATAAACTTGAACATTTGATTCACCACCGTAGGCCACAAAATAATCTCTATAACCACTACCATCTTCTTTATGTAGACGTGGATTAAGATATTCTGGGTGCCCCTCAAAAGTGCCAAAATTCCATTCTTTTAGACCTTTTAGTCGAATAATATCAGTGCGATCACTTGCAATTTCTGCTGTATCACAAGCACGTTCTTGCGGTGATGAATAAATTGTTTTAAATGACAAACCGAGTTGATCAAAATGGTCCTTGGCTGTTTTAGCTTGTTCAATTCCTAGTTCTGTCAAAGGAGAATCACATGCACCTTGAATTCTACCTTGTACATTGAACAAGGTCTGCCCATGACGCATGATGTAACATTTTTTTATCATATCAATTGCTCCTTATCCCTACTTAGTCAACTTCTTGAGATAATATGTTTCTGCCTTGGTTTTTAATCACATCTTTATACCAATAAAATGAATCTTTTCTAAAACGATTAAATGTTCCATGTCCATGATCATCTGCATCGACATAAACAAAACCATACCGTTTCGACATTTCTGATGTCGATGCAGAAATTAAGTCAATACAGCCCCACATCGTATACCCCATTAAGTCAACACCATCTTCAATAGCTTCATACATTTGTTCAATGTGTCTTTGAAGATAGTCGATACGATAAGAATCATGAACCGAACCATCTTCTTCTAACTTATCTAAGGCCCCTAGTCCATTTTCAACAATAAAAAGTGGGATTTGATAGCGATCATATAATTTATTTAACGTAATTCGTAAACCAACTGGATCAATCTGCCAGCCCCAATCTGATGCTTCTAAATAGGGATTGGTTTCCCCTAAAATGAGATTGCCACCTGACTTTTGTTGGTCTGTTTGATGTTTTGGACTCCGAGTAATTGAACTCATATAATAAGAAAAACTCATAAATTCTACTGGGTATTGTTCCAGAATTTCCTTATCACCTTCTTCAATAATCAGGTTAATATTATTTTCTTTAAAGAAACGCGTCATGTAAGTTGGATATTTACCACGGATTTGAACATCTGCATAGAATAGATTATCATGATCTTTTTTAATGGATGCCATGACATCATCTGGGTGACAAGTTGCAGCATATTGTTCAAAACGAGCAAGCATCATGCCAACTTTATTATTAGCATCAATTTCATGGGCCCGTTTGGTTGCCAGACTAGATGCAATAAACTGATGGTGAACAGCTTGATACATATCTTCCAAGTTTAATTCTCCATCTTCAAAAAGCAACCCTCCAGATAGATAACCTGTTATTCCTAAAATGTTAATTTCATTGAACGTTAACCAATACTTTACTTTTCCTTTATAACGATCAAAAACGTCTCAGCATAGTGAACAAAGAAGTCGATGACTTTGCGATTTTTCCATCCACCATAGGCTGTTACCAAGTGAATTGGGAATTCATAGTGAGATAAGGTAACTAGAGGCTCAATACCATACTTATTTAACTCATCAAAAACAGCATCGTAAAAAGCTAAGCCTGCTTCATTTGGTTTTGGATCGTCTCCATTTGGAAAAATACGTGACCAAGCAATTGACATTCTGAATGTTTTAAATCCCATTTCTGCCATTAAGGCAATATCTTCTTTATAACGGTGGTAAAAATCAGAACCCCAACGTTTTGGGTATAAACCTTCCTTATCAGTCAATGCAAAATCAAGTTTTTCACGGCTCATTGGATGAGTAAACTCTTCTCCCATAGTCTTTCTCTCTTCTGGGGCAACGGCGCGCGCTGTATCTGATGTTGCTTGGCCACGACCATCTAGATTCCAAGCACCCTCATATTGATTAGCTGCTGTTGCACCACCCCATAAAAATTTTTTCGGAAATTCTCTTGTCATTTTCTAATTCCTCCTTAGGCTATTATGATAATATTAACAGAAACAATAGGCTATTTCTTATAACATCCTATGAATTAGTGATACTATACACCTATTTCTGGTAAATCAAAAACTGAGCTTACTTGCTCAGTTCTCTTCATGTATGAAAATCAGAATCAACTTCTGCACCCTCTTGTACTAAAAAAGTCTCAAGAACTTGTAAAACACCGTCCTCACTATGGTGAGGAGCCACAAATTCGGCAGCATCCTTGACAGATTGCGGCGCATTCTCCATAGCATAAGAGTATTTAGCTAGTTGCAAGAGTTCAATGTCATTGCCACCATCGCCAAAGGCCATTACTTCATCAGGACTAATACCATACTTATCCAGTAATAATTGAAGCCCCCAGGCCTTATGAATACCTGTTTGAATCACATCAACAGCTCCAAAACCACTAGTAACTGCTGTTAAATCCCCTGGGAAATTCTCATTAAAGTCAGCAATTACAGCATCACAGATTTCAATAGGTAACATCATTGTTAGTTTTAATACCTGTTTCCTATCAATTTCAGTAAAATCATCTACTTGCTTAATTTTTGAGAAAAATTACTGAAATTCCTCGGGAGCGATAGCTAGTGCTGTTGGTAACTTCGCATGACGCGCCATATAAGAAGTGTCTTTACAAGAAACCATGACCGCGTAACGCTCAAGAAAGTCTTTATAGTAATCAAGAAATAAGTCAACATCCTTAGCATTAATTTTATGACGTTTTAGATTGGCACCCTTATAAATGACATGAGCGCCATTTTCTGCTACAAAGTCCATGCGATGTGTCAAGCCTTTAAAAATCAAATTAAGTCGGTCAATATTATTCCCACTAGCAACGACAAATTTAATGCCTAGGTCATCTAATTGATTTAAAATAGTTTCAAATTTTTGTCGATTATAAGTCCCTTTGTCATTTAAAAAGGTCCCATCCATATCGGAGGCAATAAGTTTGATTGTCATATAAAATACCTAATTTTCGCTCTTTCTTAACTCAATTACAAATAGTCTAATAAGATTTGGGATAGTTTGTGGTAACCTTCCATCGTTAAGTGAAGTCCGTCTGTCGTGTAGTTGTCTGCCAAACCTTTACCATCAGACTTCAATGTTTGGGATACAGCAATAAACTCCATCCCTGGCAAGGCATTAAGTTCATCATTCAATTGATTAATAACATCATTTGATCTTACTTTGACTGTTTTTTGATACATTGGCTTCTCAGAAACTGGTAGAACAGATATGAGATAAATCTTGATAAATGGATTTTCTGAACGTATCGCAATCAAAACATCTAAAATCTGAGATTTAATTTCAGAAACTGTCTTTCCCAATCCAATATCATTTGTCCCAATTAAAATAAAGACTTTTTCAGGATCAAGTTCAAGAACTTGATCATTGATATGTTCTAAAAGCCATTGGCTATCTGTTCCAGCAATCCCTCTGTTTATTAATGGAAACTCTCTACCTAAGTATTTTTTTAATGGAAAAAATTCAACTATTGAATCTCCTGTAAAAACAATACCCGCAGGAGCAGTTTTCTTATTTAATTCTTTAAAACTATTTAACCGTTCCTCTTGGTAGGCCAATAATTCATCCGAAACCGTTTCAAGCATAATATCCTCCCTTTGCTATCTCTAGTATAGCAAAAATAAAGATAGTCAGCATAGCGATTCCACTTACAAGGGCTAGTCTAAATCTTGACCATTTGAGGCAATCACTTTTTTATACCATCCGCCCCATAAAAAAGTTTTCTGGAAATTGTGTTTTTGCCATTGATACCTCTACCTTCTTTTCATTATCCTAATCGAATCATTACAATTCATTTTCAGATCCTTACCTAGTCACTCAAATACAAATGGTTTGATGGATCAAGCAACATTTCTGCTTGCATACTAATAAAAAAAACACCAGGTTGGAGATTAATTTCCCGGTGATTTTCATTTCGCATATGGTTCTTATCAAAAGTAGCCACCTTTTTAATAACCTAAAATTAGTATATGATAGTTTCACCACTAATGCTAACACTATTATTTTAAATAGTGATACTATTCTACTCACTTAGTATCATTCCAAAAGTTTAGAAGTTTTTCTAAGTTATCACCCCTGAAATTTTTCATTTATACTTGCAATTGGTATACCCTTAAACAACCTATTTTAAGCCCATTCGTCTCATTTGGCTAAATCTTTAATGATTTAATTGCAAATAACTACCTTTTTATATCATTCCAACTCAAATTTGTTATAATATTATCATATTATCAAATGAGATAGAGAGTGCGAGGATAATGTCAATGTCCAAATTATCAACACATCAACTTTTTGAACAGAATAAACACCTTTTACCATATCGGTATTTCCATACTAAGGTAAAAAATGGCCGACCAGATACCCTTTTTCATTGGCATCCAGAATTAGAAGTTTCCTATATTTATGAGGGGACTGCTCGCTACCATATTGATTACGATTTTTTTAATAGTCAAGCAGGTGATATCATTTTAGTCAGACCAAATGGCATGCACTCTATCCATCCAATTAATAATGAAGAACATGTTATGGATACATTTCAGTTTCACCTTGATATGATTGGGCTATCACAGGTTGATCAAGTTAGCCTTCATTATCTTCAACCCTTGCAAAATAGCGTCTATAAATTTGTTTACTGTATCAAACCACATATGCCAGGTTATTCAGAAATCAAAATGACCTTGTTTTCTATTTTTCAATTAGCCAAAGAAGAGAGTCGGCATTTCGAAATACTTCTAAAATCAAAACTACAAGAGTTTATCTATTTACTCTTCTTTCATCGCTATGTCGTTAGAAAAACAACCGATGATACCTATCGAAAAAATGAAAAAATTAGACAGCTGATTGATTATATTAATAATAATTATCAGCAAAACCTAACGATTGACTTTTTAGCGAATTTTATTGGTTACAGTAAAACACATTTTATGACAGTTTTTAAACAACACACGGGAACCTCTTGTACTGAGTTTGTTATTCAAGTCAGATTAAGCAAAGCCTGTGAATTATTAATTAATTCAACGATGCCAATCTTGGAAATTGCTAATGAAGTTGGCTTTAATAATCTCTCTAATTTTAATCGACAATTTAAAAGCTATTACTTGTTAACACCAAGTCAGTATCGGAAAAAATACACCAAGCCCAAAGAAAGTCAAACACTAATCAATCCACCAAAAATCAGACGATAAGTAAAACACCTTCTATTAAAACAAGAAGGTGTTTTTATACTTATTTAATTGTCGTTAGCAGGTAATCGCCAGTTTCAACTGTCAATTCTTGAGTCACTAGGACGTCATCATAGATAGCTGTATTAGTAATTATGATTGGTGTGATAATTGGAAGACCAGCTTTTTTAATGGTATCAATATCAAATTCAAGTAGCTTTTGGCCGGCTACGACCTTATCACCTTGTTTAACAAAGGCAGTAAATCCGATGCCGTCTAAAGATACCGTATCCATTCCAACATGAATAAGAATTTCTGCTCCATTATCACTCTGGAAACCAATCGCATGTTTTGTCGCAAAAACTAGTGTCACTGTACCATTTGTAGGTGCATAAACAACTCCGTCTTTAGGATTGATAGCAATCCCTTTTCCCATTGCACCTGAAGCAAAAACTTCATCTGGTACTTCATTCAATGGGACAATTGTTCCTGTAAGTGGACTCGCAATAATTTCTTGGTTTATTTCTTTTAAAGGCGCAATTTGATCTGCTTCGCTTTCAATGACTTTGGCATTGTCTGCTTGTGGACCACCATATAAGTAAGGGACTGGAAGAATGTACTGGATGATGAATGAAACAACAATAGCAATCAAGGTTAACACTATTGCAGCAATCATTCCAGAAGTATTACCTGTTTTTGGACTTACAAGTGATGGATATAGGAAAACTCCCAATCCTCCGATTGAATAACCTATAACTTTAAAGAACATCATACCAGCACCGATAAATCCAGATACAATACATGAAATAATAAATGGTGTACGCATTGGTAGGGTCACACCATAAATCGCTGGCTCAGTAACACCAAACAGTGAAGAAATCAAAGCTGGTGTTGTAATTGATTTAACTTTTTGTTCTTTGGTTTTAATTAAGATAGCTAGAAGAACACCTGTTTGGGTAAAGTTCGGTAATAAAGCCGGAACTAAAATAGATGACTGTCCTTTAGTAGCAACATCTAAAATAGCCAATGGAACCACTGCCCAGTGCAACCCAAACATTACCATAACTTGCCACAGAGAACCAAGAATAAAACCATAAAGAATCGGACTTACTCCCATAATGGTTTTAAAAGATGCACTTAAACCATCAGCAATTACATTGCAAGAGGGCCTACTAATAGGAAAGTTAAAGGTACAGTCACTAATATGACAACGAAAGGTACAAGGAATAATTTAACAACGTCTGGCGTTATCTTCTTCATAAATTTTTCAATGACTGAAGCAAGCCAAATAGCCAAAATTGCTGGCATTACAGTTGATAAATAGCCACTTGCAGGCAAAGCAAATGGAATACCAAACACATTAGCTAAACCAGCTTTTGTCAATCCTGTTACTGATAAGGCAATATTGGGATAAACAAGTGCTGCGACAATTGCTACTGCTGTAAATTCACTCATTTTGAATTTACGAGCTGAAGTAATCGCAATTAATATTGGTAAGAATTGGAAGAAGCCATCACCAGCAGCATTCAATATCACGAAAATAGCACTATTGGTCGCATTCCACCCCAAACTAGCAGATAAAATTGCAACTAAACCTTTAATAATACCGGCAGCTGCCAATGCTCCTAAAAATGGTTGAAAAATACCTGAAACCAAATCAACAAATCGATTAAATAAATTGCCCTGTGGCTGATCACCTTCATCGATATCGACAGAACCAACACCAGAAACACCCTGAGCTAAGACAGCCTCATATACTTCAGGTACATGATTACCAATAACAACTTGATATTGTCTACCAGCTTTTACAACTGTGACAACACCATCACGTTGTTTCAAATAGTCAGTATCAACTTTACTTTCGTCCTTAAGAACAAAACGAAGTCTAGTAATACAATGTCTAACATTTGAAACATTTTCTTTACCACCAACATGAGCAACAATGTCTTTCGCGAGCTCAGTATAATCTTTTTTAGCCATTTTAGCTCCTTTCTGATGTCAGTTTAGACTAATGAGGTTATGGGTATCGTTTACTATTAGTCCAATCACTTGGAATTTTGGCAATAGAAAAAACCCAAACAAATACCAAATACATGTCTGCCCAAAGTCAGTACATTATATCTCGTATCTATTTAGGTTTTGCCTGCTTACCAGTAACAATCCATTTACTATAAAATTATGATAGCAAAAAAACAAGTATTGCAAGCGCTTTTTTGAAAAAATTAAAAAAGCTGAAAATTATTTTTCAGCTGCTGTTTCTAACCGTTGAATATGAATGGTTAAATAGACCTGTTCATCCGTACTCATTGGGAAATCATAACCACTCTCTACAAATGATTTTATTTTCTCAGTACATGAAAATGCCCTAGGGTAATTCAGTTTCACTTGCTCAAACAAAAAACTATCATTTGTTCCTTGAACCAGCCCATTAATCACCCTTTGTGCAAAATATTGAATATGCGTTACAAATCGATTATATGAAATAATATCCGATTCCGAAATTTGTCCATAATGAAATCTAACAATATCTAGGATGCTTGTTACGATTTTGGTAATTCTTTGGCCATTTTCAATAGCTCCTGAATCCTTCTGGACATTAATAAAATGGAGAGCAATAGAGGCGACTTCGTCTTCTGGTAATTGAATTGCCATTTTGTCTTTGACAATTACTAATGCATCACGAGCAACCTGAAACTCTTTTGGAAAAAATTTCCTAATTTCCCAACTTAAGGGGTTACTAATAAGTAAGCCTTTTTGAAGGCGCTCAAATGTATAATGCAAGTGATCTGCTAAAGCAATATAGAGCGCAAGATCATAAACAGTATCTAGCACATCCTGACCATGTTCAATAATCGTAGTAATTGTTTCAACTTCTTCTTGCGACAGATTTTGATAAACACTTCTTAAATCATTTAACAGAGTTGAATCTTTAAGTGTAAATCGTTTTTCAATTAAGGTCTCATCAACAGAGTCCCCAATCTTCTTTTGAAAGCCAAGTTCACGACCCATGATAATTTCTTCTTCACCATTACTTGTCAGGACTTGGACTACATTATTATTATAAACTTTATCAATGATCATTTATAGCATTCTCCAAACTATAAGAACTTTGATACCCATGCATTTAATCATATCAGAACTTATTCTTCTTGACAATAGCAAAGCTATGACATCAGTAATTGTCTAATCTTACCAATTTCTGGTTCGTTAACAACAAGAAATATCGTGGCACCTGCTAATAAAATAGTCTCACCTGAAACAACCTGTGATTTATTATGTGAAACTTGTGTTGTAATAAGTGTATTTTTGGGCAAAGCTAAATCACAAACACGTCGTCCTGCCAATTTATGGCCAACTGTTAACTCAATCAATGTCGGTTCGACGATATCTTCAACTGCTTTAATAGGCAACTTTTCTAACATTGCTTCGTAAATTGGCTCTCCATTCAGCATATCCATGATAACATAAGAAACAAATGTCACCACTGCTATTGCCATTAATGGTTTTAAATCACCCACCATTTCTGTCACCAAAATCATCCCTGTTAATGGTGCTTTGGATATAGCAGCAAAATAACCAGCCATTCCTAAAACAATAAACAAGGGCATGGTGTTTTGCGAAAGCAAGCCTATGTCTTTAAACAGCGTTCCAAATAGTAAACCAGCTAAGGCACCAAGCGTAAGGATTGGTAAGAATATTCCTCCAGGCAAGCCACTTCCAAATGACAGCATACTACCAACAAAGCGAATGATAAAAAAGCCAAGCACAACTACTAACCCCACTTGATACGATGACAATGAGATAATCAAGCTATTGCCACCACCTAGCAATTTAGGGAAAAAATAGCCAACACATAAGATAAGTGGTAAGACCATTAGAGGATAATAGGCTTTTTTTAGATGCAGCCATTTTCCTACTGTATCAAAACCAAGACCTAAATTTAAGATAATTTTTTCATAGCCAAAGCCCATAAAACCTAAGTAAATGCCCATTAATACCAATATCCAATAGTCAGTTAAGGGTAAAAATGGCATTTGTTTTGGCATAGCAAGAACTGGTTCAAAGCCAAAGATGTATAAGGAAACAAAATTGGCAACAATACTTGCTACTAAAGCACTAATCCAAATTAATCTTGAAAAATGGTGATAGATTTCTTCGACAACAAACAATAAACCGGCAATTGGTGCATTAAAGGCAGCTGATAAGCCAGCGGCAGCCCCACTTGCTATCATTATCCGTTTTTCTAAACGACTGGACTTAAGACTTTCTGCGATGCCTTTAGCTGTCATAGCCCCTAATTGAATGGAAGGACCTTCACGTCCCAACATGAATCCCATCGAAATAGATAGTGTTCCGGCAATAAACTTTTTCCAAAGTACGCTCCACCAATTTGGTGACAACAACCCTTTTAATTCCCCCTCAACATGAGGAATTCCAGATCCCTTAATATCTGAATCTGATTGAATCAAAATAGCCACAAAAAGCAAAATAAAAAAGCTACAAAGCGCTATGATTAGTATGATTCTGGGATCCTTATGAGCCATTTGATAACTGGTACTCACCAGGTGTCCTAACTTTTCAATGGCATATCTAAAGAGAGAGACGACAGTCCCTGCCACAAGACCAACGAGTGCACCACGCCAAACAAATGATATGATCGAATCTTTTGACAAAGCATATTCATTTTTATGATTTTCCACTACTTCCTCACTTTCTAACTATTCCATTGTATCAAAGAAGTTTACTAAATGCCATATGAAAAAAACTACCTGTCCAGAAAAGTCATGAGAACAAGTAGTTTTTTATGATTTACAGGTTTATATATTACTGAACTGCATCACTAACGCTTTGGGCAACAATTTCAGCTACACCTTTTTGGAATGCTCCTGGCATTATATTCGTTGGTGATAATTCATTATCTGGGACTAAACTGGCAATACCTTTAGCAGCCGCAATTTGCATATCAATTGTAATGCTTTTCGCACGCGCATCTAATGCTCCTCGGAATATACCAGGAAAGGCTAAAACGTTATTGATTTGGTTTGGAAAATCACTTCGACCTGTACCAACAATGTAAGCACCGGCAGCAATTGCTTCATCAGGATAAATTTCAGGTACTGGGTTGGCCATTGCAAAAATAACAGGTTTCTCAGCCATTTTAGAAATCCATTCTGGTTTCAAAACACCTGGAGCAGAAACCCCAATGAAAATATCAGCATTTTCTAGTGCATTTTCCAAAGTTCCGGATACAAAGCCTCTGTTTGTTAGTTTAGAAATTTCCAAATGATGAGGCGCTAATTTGTCACCATCTTTCTCGTTAATAATACCAAATTTATCTACTACAGAGATATTTTTGCCCCTGCAGCTAACAGTTTTCTACTGATTGAAAGACCAGCTGATCCACCGCCATTAACGACAATTTTCACCTCTTCAATTGACTTATTAATGAGTTTCAAACTGTTATATACAGCAGCTAACACGACAATAGCAGTCCCATGTTGGTCATCGTGGAAAACAGGAATATCACATTCCTTAATAAGTCGTTGCTCAATTTCAAAACATCGTGGCGCACTGATATCTTCTAAATTGATACCTCCAAATGTTGGTGAAATGGTTTTGACAATCGAAATAATTTCCTCAGTGTCTTTTGTATTCAGTACTATTGGAATGGCGTCGACACCTGCAAACTCTTTAAATAGAACTGCTTTTCCTTCCATAACAGGCATAGCTGCTACAGGACCAATATCACCTAAGCCTAATACTGCAGTCCCATCACTGATAACCGCAACTGTATTTTTTTTACTTGTTAACTCATATCCTAGACTGGCATCTTTTGCGATTTCAGAAGAAACCGTTGCAACGCCAGGTGTATAAGCAATACTTAAATCCTCTTTATTTTCAACAGTAACTTTTGATCTGATTTCAAGTTTACCACCAAATTCTTTGGCTTGTGCTAAAGCTAATTGACCTAAATCTTTTGACATATGATAACCTCTTTCTTAATGTTTATTTAAAAATAATTCGTAAAATTGCAGTCATTGTAATGACAGTAATAGCGCCACCTAAACGTGTGGCAACTTGAGCAAATGGCATTAAATTCATCCGGTCTGCCGTTGATAAAATCGCGACGTCACCAGTTCCACCCATACCACTTTGACAAGCTGAAATAATTCCAGCTTCCACAGGATTCATATTTAAGAAACGTGAAATGAAAAATCCGACTGAGATGACAGTAAATACTACTGAAATGACTACAACAAAGTATTGCCAACTTAAAGTAGCGACAACATCTTTAAGTGGAATATAGAGTAATCCTAAACCTGCCATCAAGGGGAAAGTGAAATTCCCTGAAATAAATTTATAAAGTTGTTTTGCACCATTTTGAGTTTCTTGTGGGATGACATTCATGTATTTTAACAAAGCAGCTAAAATAATCATTAGGACTGGTCCTGGGAATCCAGTGAGGTGTTGCAATAGACCTCCTGCAATAAAAAGCGAACAAGCTGTTAAGACACCAGCACCCATTAATTTGACATCAAGTTGGCCTGAATTATCCTTTAAGGCATCAGACATATCTTCGCCTTTACCAATTTTTACTAATTGCCCTTGTCCTGAATAGTCTGGGTGTTTTTCCCCAAAACGATTTAACAAGGCAGTACACATAATTGCAAAGAAGTTCCCAATAATAGTTGCTGGGATTAATTGGGCAACCAATTGTTCACTCGCAACTCCTGTAATTGAGCTGTAGCCGAGAGATAACGGGAGAATCCCTTCTCCAATGCCTCCTGCAAGGACTGGCGTTACAATATAAAATAAGGTCTTTTGCCATTCCAAACCTAAAATAACACCAACCAATGTTCCTACTGCCATAGCACAAACCATGCCGAGTAACATCGGAATAATCATCCGAAATAAGCCTTGGATAAGAATTTTTCGATTCATTCCCAAGATACTTCCACATACCAAACAAGCAATATAAAAGTAAAGGAAATTGGCTTCTTTCATCAAGATATTAGTTGCTTGTAAAACATTGGGATTTAAGAGATTAAAAAATACCAATATCGAAGGAACTAATAATGAAAGAATCGCTGGACCACCAAAATTTTTCAAACCAGGGATATTAGCACCGATTGTGCCAAGTAACCATCCCATTGTTAAAATAACCGCAAATCCACCTAGCATATTGACAGGTAATTTTTGCAAATAACCTGTTACTAAAATTAGTAGGGCTAATACAGTGTAGACTGGTAAAGGCATAGAACCAATTCTTATGGTTCTTAAATTGATTTGTTTGTGCCCACTACCATCTACTGTCGATACTTTAGCTGCCTGATTTTTTGTGTCCATTTGACAACCTCCTTTAATAACACTCTTAGTATAGTCAATTTCAATGATGCATTAAAGATTTTTTAATTACTTTAACTAGTTAAAGTAATTTAATTTATTTAACTTATTTAAGGTGATTAGAAGTATTGATATATGATATACTCAATAAATAGGAGAAAATATGAGACATAAATTATCACTTTGGGCTAGTTTATCATTGATTTTTGTATCACTAATTGCTACTACAACGCTTATTTTTTATGGCATAATGATTGTTGAAACCTATCACTCTATCAAAAAGCAAGAAACACATTTAATTACCTCAACCGGCCAAATGTTAGCAAAGAATGAGGAAATAAAAGAAATTTTACTCAAAAATCAACCCAACTCTAACGTTACCAAGTATACCAATAGCATTTCACAAATCTATAAACTAGATTATATTGTTGTCATGAATATGGATGGTATCAGACTAACACATCCAAATCCACAAAAAATTGGAAAGCCATTTCAAGGTGGAGATGAAGATTCTGTGTTAAAGGGAAAAGAGATCATCTCAACTGCTAAAGGGAGTCTTGGAAGATCACTGCGTTACCTAATTCCAGTAAAAGTGGCTAATCGACAAGTTGGTGCAATTGCAGTTGGCATTAAGCTTACAACACTAAATCAAGTTGTTCTTCAATCAAAAAGTAATTATACTATTGCTTTATTTATCTGTATTATTGTCAGTTTGATCTTAACGACTATTATCTCACTACGGTTAAAAAAACAGTTGCATAATTTAGAACCAAGTGAAATTTATCAGCTGCTGGAAGAACGAAATGCCATGATCGACCAAATTGATGACGCTGTTTTTGTGATTAATAAAAACCATATTATTCAGTTAACCAACCAATCAGGAAAAGAATTAATTAAAGAATGTGATCCTAAAGCCATTAATCGGAAAAAAATAGATGATTTTTTTCCTGACTTTTCAGGAATAAACTATGATACTGCCCACGATCAGTTATTGTATGTTAATGACACTGATTTATTAATTAAAGTATCTCCTATTCGGGTCAAAAATGACTTACGCGGTTATTTAATTTTTATTCGTAAAGCTTCAGAGGCTATCTACACATTAGACCAATTAATGTATACCACTACTTATGCCTCAGCTTTACAAGCACAAACACATACCTTTATGAATCAACTACATGTCATCTATGGATTAGTCGATATCAAGTATTATGACCAATTAAAAATTTATTTGGACAGTATTCTTGATGCTGAAAATGGTATTGTAAGTACCTTATCTGTATTAGTCAAAGAACCTCTTCTTGCAAGTTTTTTTATTGGCGAACAAGAAAAATATAAGGAATTAAATATTAATCTGATGGTCGAAGCAATTAGTGAAATTCCAAATTCATTATCAAGCAATCAAATTAATACCTCATTAATGCTTTATCGTTTTATCCATACTAATATCATTAGCATGTTAAAGCCTGAGACTGTTTTCTTAACCATTGACTACGACCAAACAAACCTGATTTCATACTATAAAATAAGTGATGACACCATCTCCAAAGAATCCATACTCGAAAAACTTGATAATCACTATTTCAAACAACTCCTAGCCGACACAAAATCAATATGCACACGTCAATTTGAAGCCAATGAATTGGCATTTTCAATCACAACACGCTATAGAAGAGGTTAATATGAATGTTTTAATTATTGAAGATGACCCGATGGTTGACTTCATTCATAGAAATTACTTAGAGAAAATCAATAAATTCCAAATAATATTATCCAGTGACTCACTGTCTGATGCTAATGAAAAATTAAGTCACTACACCATTGATCTTATTTTACTTGATATTCATATCAAAGAAGGTAATGGCATTCAATTCCTAGAATCATTAAGACTCAACCATCATAATTGTGAAGTGATTATTATTTCTGCTGTTAACGATGGAAAAATTATAAAATCAGGCTTCCACTTAGGAGTTGTTGATTATTTAATCAAACCATTCACTTTTGAGAGGTTTAATGAAAGTATTCTCAGCTTTTTTGACCGCAAATCACAACTTAATCAGAACTTTCTCAACCAATCTCATATTGACCAAATGAAAAATGGAAAAAATACAGTATCTAACAGTGAACCTAACCTTTTGGAAAAAGGCTTATCAGAGGTCACTTACAAACTTATTCTTTCTGCCATTACATCGTTACCGCAATCTTTTACCATTCAAGAGCTTGCCAAAGCTTGCCAACTGTCGCATGTTTCCGTTAGAAAATACATTGCCTACATGGAAGAAACAAATCAGATTAAAGCCAAACAAATTTACACAAAAGTTGGTAGACCTTACAAAACTTACCAGAAAATATAAAAAACGTTTTAACAAGTTACCTTGTTAAAGTTTTTTATTTGCGATACATCTTAAATTGCAGATATAAATCATTATAGATTCCTAACCACTTATCGCCAAGATTACCATAAACTTCCAGCTTTTTAATCGTCTTTTGTGTTGGATAAAATGCTTTATCATTTTTGATAGCTGCAGGTAGTAGTTCTTTAGCTTTATTATTTGGTGTAGCATAGCCAATATACTCAGCATTTTGGGCTGCATTTTTAGGATCATTTATAAAATTCAAAAAAGCGTAGGCTTCTTTTTTATGTTTCATTGTTTTAGGAAGGACCAAATTATCAAACCAGAGATTTGACCCTTCTGAAGGAACAACATAATGCAAATGACTATTGTTATCTAACATTTCACTAGCTTCACCAGAAAATGTAACACCAATTCCTGCATCTCCTTGAATCATATACCCCTTCATCTCATCAGCTACAATTGCTTTGATATTAGGTGTTAAGTCTTGGAGTCGGTGTTCAACTTGTGTCAATTCCTTTTTATTTTTACTATTTAAGCTGTAGCCATAAGTATTCAAACCAAGCCCCATAACTTCACGAGCGCCGTCAACCAACATAATTTGATCCTTGTACTCAGGGCGCCAAAGATCAATCCAATGTTTAGGAGGCGTCTTAATTAACTTGTCATTATAAACAATTCCAACCGTTCCCCAAAAGTAAGGCAATGAGTAGTCATTTTTAGGATCAAAACTCTTACCCAAAAACTCCTTACCGATGTTTTCCATACCTTTAAGTTGAGATTTATCAAGCTTAAGCAATAGGTTTTCTTTAATCATCTTATCAATCGTATAGTCACTCGGAACAGCAATATCGTAGGTCGTTCCACCTTGCTTAATTTTGGTATACATAGCCTCATTAGAATCAAAGGTCTCATACTGAACTTGAATACCAGTTTCTTTAGTGAATTTTTTCAGCAAAGCTGGGTCAATATAATCTCCCCAGTTGTAGATGACTAGTTTGTCAGCTTGATTGGCCGTGCCTGTTTTCTTTTGCAAAATAAAAGTCAAACTAACTAAGATAAGCACGATGCCAAGGATGCCTCCAATAAATGAATACAATTTACGCATGCTTGTCCTCCTTCTCTTGAGAAATGTAATAATAACCCATTACCAATAAAATTGAGAAAAGAAAAACAATCGTAGAAAGGGCATTAATATCTAACGAAATCCCTCGACGTGCTCGTGAATAAATTTCAACAGATAAGGTCGTGAAGCCGTTTCCTGTTAAGAAAAAAGTCACTGCGAAGTCATCCAAAGAATAAGTAAAGGCCATAAAATAACCAGCAATAATCCCTGGTGTCAAATAGGGTAACATAACCTCTTTCATCATTTGAAATTGACTAGCACCTAGATCATAAGCCGCATTTATCATGTCCTGATTCATTTCTTTTAAGCGCGGTAAGACCATTAATACAACAATTGGAATTGAAAAGGCTATATGACTAAGTAAAACAGACATACTCCCCAATTGGAATTTCAGTGTGATAAAAAGAATCAAGAAGGATGCACCAATCATAACATCTGGCGATACCATGAGGACATTATTAGCTGATAAAAGGGCGTTCTGATACTTTTTACGGACGTGATGAATATAAATAGCTCCAAAAGTTCCAATGATTGTTGCCAATAACGCACTAGTAAAAGCTAAAACGAAAGTTTGCAATAATATGGACATGAGACGACTATCTGCAAACATTGTTTGATAATGTTCCAGAGTAAACCCTTTAAAGCCATTCATATCAGCTCCTTTATTAAAAGAATAAGCAATTAAATAAAAGATTGGAGCATACAAAAGGATAAAAGTGAATGTTAAATAAAGTGATGCCATTTTTTTCATTTACTTCTCTCCTTTGTTAGATACATTATGGCTAACATCGTCAGAATAAGGATAACACCAATGGTAGACCCCATCCCCCGGTTTTGTGTTGTTAAGAAATGCTGCTCAATGGCTGTCCCCAAGGTAATGACCCGGTTTCCACCAATTAAACGTGTTAACATAAAGAGACTCAGACTTGGAATAAAGACCGCCTGAACCCCAGCTCGGACGCCATTCATTGATAAGGGGAAAGTTACTTTTGAAAATGTTTGAGCTTCACTTGCTCCTAGATCACGACTAGCATTTATGACATTATCGTCAATATCATCAAGGGCATTGAAAATCGGCAAAATCATAAAGGGAATCTCAATGTATGACGCAACAAAAATAAATGAAAAATCGGTAAATAGAATTTGCTGTGGTCCAATTCCAAGAAAACTCAAAAAGTCATTAACTGACCCATGTTGCCCAAAAATTCCCATAAAAGCATAGGCTTTTAACAGTAAATTTACCCATGTTGGCAAAATGATTAACATTAACCATAACTGCTTATGCTTTAATTTGGTTAAACAGTAGGCAGCTGGATAAGCAATTAACAGAGTCACTAAAGTTATGATGCCAGCATAAAAGATTGAGTTAAAGCTCATTCTGATGTAAGTCCAAGATGAAAAGAAAGTCTGGTAATTAGCTAAAGTCACATGACCTTCTATATCAAAGAATGATTTGTAGATAAGAAGAGCTACTGGAGCAAGCACAAAAAGCACAATCCACAAAAAATAAGGAATGGAATAGAGCTTAGAGGGTTTCTTCATTTCTCTCCTCCTCAATTGCATTGATTAAGCCATCTTCTTGTTCGTCAGATTCGACATACTCATCAATACGGGCATCAAATTCTTCTTCTGTTTCATTGAGCCTCATAACATGAATATCTTCTGGCGTGAAGTCTAGCCCGATAATTTCACCTTCAATGGCTTTGCGGGTAGAATGAATCATCCATTCATTACCTAATTCGTCATAGGCAATGATTTCATAGTGAACCCCACGGAATAACTGAGTATCAACCTTTACTTGTAATTTGCCCTCTTCAGGAAGGGTAATCTGCAAGTCTTCTGGACGGATCACAATTTCAACTGATTCATTTGGACGCATACCACCATCAACAGACTTAAAGGTTTTACCATTGAAAGAAACCAAGTAATCTTCAATCATGATCCCGTTCAAGATATTTGATTCACCAATAAAGTTTGCGACAAAGTGATTAATCGGTTCATCATAAATATCAACCGGTGTTCCAGATTGTACAATTTCACCATTATTCATGACAAAAATCCAGTCACTCATCGCCAAAGCTTCTTCTTGATCATGTGTCACAAAAACGAAAGTAACTCCTAATCGTTGTTGTAACTCCCTTAGTTCATACTGCATTTCAGTTCGCAATTTCAAATCAAGCGCAGATAAAGGCTCGTCCAAAAGCACAACACGAGGCTGATTGATGATGGCGCGTGCGATGGCCACCCGTTGTTTTTGTCCACCTGATAATTTTTGAATAGAACGATTTTCATAGCCTTCTAATTGAACCATTTTTAAAGTTTCTTTAACACGTTCTTCAATTTCTTTTTTAGAAACTTTTTTCAACTTTAGGGAAAAAGCGACATTATCAAAAACGTTCATATGTGGAAATAATGCATAATTTTGAAAGACCGTATGAACATCTCGCTTACTGATGGGTAAGTCATTTATTCGTTGGCCATCAAGAAAAATATCTCCACTGCTTGCATCTAATAGTCCTGCAATAAGATTTAAAATGGTTGATTTACCAGATCCGGATGCTCCTAGAAGTGTGTAAAACTTCCCTTCTTCTAGTTCAAAATTAATATTATTTAAGACTTTGGTGTCGTTATCTTCAAAAGTCTTTGAAACATTTTTAAATGAGATTATTGGCTTAGTCAATTGTCATCTATCCTCAATTGTATTCTTTCTTATCTTACTTAGTTTCTCCGATGATCCGAACTTCTCTTTCAAGCGTCACTCCGGAATTTTCTTTTACTGTACTAATTACATGGGCTATTAATGCTTCATAATCTTCAGCTGAGCCATTGTCTACATTAATCATAAAACCAGCATGCTTTTGTGAAACTTCTACACCACCGATACGGTGACCTTTTAGATTAGCTTCCATAATTAACTGGCCTGCAAAATGTCCAAGGGGACGTTTGAAGACTGAGCCACACGATGGGTATTCAAGTGGTTGTTTTAGTTGTCTTAAATGATTAAGACGATTCATTTCCTGTGAAATTTGCTCATAATTGCCTGGTTTTAATGCAAACTTAGCAGATATCACAATATCTCCACTTTCTTGAATAGCCGAATGTCGGTAGCCAAATGCCATCTCTCGTGCTGAAATTGTTTTAATCTCACCTTCTGGTGTCAATACCTTGGCTGATTGGAAGATATGGGCAATTTCACCACCATAAGCTCCAGCATTCATAAAAACGGCGCCACCAACACTACCAGGAATTCCACATGCAAATTCAAAGCCCGTTAAACTATGGAGTTTAGCAATTTTTGTTGTTTCAATGAGGTTAGCTCCTGCCTCAGCTTCGATGGTATAGCCATTTAAGGTAACTGTATCTAACTTGTTAAACATGATGACAAAACCTCTAATGCCACCTTCTCTAACAATCAAATTACTTGCGTTTCCAAGTACCATCCATGGAATATTTTCGCGGTTAGCATACTTAACAAGTCGAGATAGCTCATAACGATTCCGCGGAAAAGCAAGGTAATCTGCTGGCCCACCAACTTTAGTATAAGTATAATCTTTTAAAGGTTCATTAATACGTAAATCAATTCCTTCAAGTTCAGTAATCATGATCTTTCTTCTTTCATAGTAACAATTTTTCATAAAAAAATCGGCAAAGCGCCGATATTATTATATCAAATTTTAAAGGAAAAAACGATAGTTAAAATATTCGTGTCCACGCCTTTCGCATGAAAACTTTCTCCTCACCTTTTTGTGCCCTCACATCTTTTTTGAAAAGATAGCTTTTTAAATGGGTCATTTTCTTACCCTCTGTTTCCAAATAATTGTTCCAAGTAATCTTCCAAATGAACAGAGATATACCGTTGTTTGCGTCGATAACTGAGGTTCTTTTTGGGAAACACCATCACTTTAAGGAAATATAAACACATTTTTCGGATTAGATTAAGGTTAAAAGCAGCTCGTTTATCCAGGGTCTGATGATGGTCTTCACGATAAACCACATCCAATAACCAATGCATACTTTCTACTGACCAATGCCCTCGGACACTATGGGAAAAAGTCATCACATCAGGCTTAAAGCTAAAGATAAAATAACGTACTTCTTGACTCAGTTGACCATCCCTATCAATGGTAGTACGAGTCATTCCAATCCCACGCAATTTATGCCATTTGGGATGGGTTTGACACAACCACTTAACGTCAGGACTTATCCAGTATTCTCGAACTTCAATCTGTCCTCTAGCTTTCTCAACTGTCTGATAATAGTGTCCTTTTTGTTCTAGTTTCTCCAGTAATTTAGCATCACTAAAATAGAGCTTCACATCATCATAAAGCGTCTCTTGATTTCCTTTTACAGCTAAGCAATAGTCTGCTTTCCCTTTAATAATCGTATCAACGATTTCACTTTGCGTCCCCATGGCATCTATGGTTACAATTCCTTTGCGGATATCAATGGTGCGTAATAATTGAGGTATAGCAATAATTTCATTACTTTTCTCATCAACCGCCACCTGACCTAAACTAAGATATTGCCCACCATCGTAAGCCGTCACAATATGAATAGGTCTCTGGTCTTTACTGCGGTTACCTCGAATCGTTTTCCCATCCACTGAAATAAGTCTGTGAACAGCATCTAAGCTC